>CAZDBH010000653.1:2754-3455 GCA_964503485.1 uncultured Bradymonadales bacterium
TTTGGTACGGACCTCAAAACACTTTGTTGAGTCTCTAGCTTCGTATGCCTGACAACACTGCACAAAGTACAACTCATAGTCGAACTGGCCACTGGGGCTACCGAATAATCGGTCTCCTCATGCTGGGCTCGTTGTTTATGGGCGGGATCATTGCCTGGCGATACAGACAATCTGAATCGCATCTGTGGGAAACCCAGGCCGCAATGCTCGAGGCAGGCGAACAGCTCGATCCAGTAGGATGCGTCGACGAGGTCATCGACTGGTTCCAAAACTGCGAAGCCATGGCGGGTCTTTGCGACCAGTCGATTGTCCGGATGATGGGCGCCTGCATGGCGGCCCAGGATCGGCACCAATACTGCGAAGATCTCGATGTCAGTACCGCTAGCACTCACTTTGGAAACGAAGCGTGTCGCGAACGGGAACTCGGGCGTCACCATCGCAAGGCATGCGCGTTGTCCTACCGAGCCATCGACGCCCACTGTTCTGGGTTGAACGAGGACTCATGAGCAGTACCACCGTTGCAAAAGCCGAGCTGGGTGTGTCCCACGACGTTTCGATCGTTCGGGACCTTATCGCGCTGGCGAAGCCCCGCGTGACCCTCTTGAATATGATCATCGCGGTCTTTGGGATGTTCATGGCGCCCCAGCGCCCGGACCTGGTTACCATGTTACTTGCGGTGCTCGGTATCGCGTGTGCCGTGG
>CAZDBH010000654.1:0-3452 GCA_964503485.1 uncultured Bradymonadales bacterium
ATCTCTCTCTTCGTCGGACAGGCATGTCTCTGGAGGGCGGGCGCCTATCTCGCTGGTGGGCTGCAAAGATGCGGTGCGCTCTACTGCGAGTGGCCTCTGGACTTCGCCTGAGCCCGAGGCACACGAGGCTAGCAGCACCAACAGCAGACACACCTCACTAGGGCGAGGTCGTCGCAATTGGCACACGTCGTATTCGGGCATCCTGCCTCGTTGCGGCACTTTGCGACTCCTGCGTGCTGGCAGAGCTTCGGGCATGGTCGAGCCAGTCAGATCGCTGCATGAAAACCAGGCCGAAAACTTGGCACCACGTTTGGTGGTGCCGACTTCTTGTAACGTGGACTGCTCCGGACATCAACGAGGGGATTCCAGAGAACTCGGTGGGCTCTTTGCCCTCAACAGCCTTGCAGGCTTCTCGGAGACCGGTATCGGCGACGTGGGCCGGTCACTTGGGACCCCCTCACAAAGGTCCCAAGTAGGTCCCATTTTGGGCTGTCGGTACAGGACGGCCGGCGTCTTCGGGAGACGCTAAGTTGTTGAAATTACTGACAAGGCGACATCGGTCTCGAGGGCCGAATGACCTTGCCAAGGTCGAAGCCGCGGGTTCAAATCCCGTCTCCCGCTCTCGGAAAACGCTCCGCAGAATCTTCGATTCGCGGGGCGTTTTTCGTTTCGCGGGGACGGGGATGGACCCGCAGGGTTCATATACGAGTGGTAGTTTTCCGGTGCGAAGGGGACGTGAGTCCCTGTAGTCGGAAAATTTCGGGAGAATCCACGAGGCCCGCAGGGCCGTAGTGAATCCCGTCTCCCGCTCTCCAAAAAAGCCCTGACTTTGTCAGGGCTTTTTTTGGTTTGCGGGAGTGGGAGTTGATGCCCGCAGGGTTCATATTCGAGTGAAGTATTGCAAGGCGAAGCGGACGCTCTGAGCCACAGAGGTCTCGGTCGCCTAGCCGTCCCGAGAGGTTTGAATCACCGAGTGAGAGGATTGCAGGTCCGTGCAGCTGCAATACTTCAGGAGAATCCACGAGGCCCGCAGGGCCGTAGTGAATCCCGTCTCCCGCTCTCGGAAAACGCTCCGCAGAATCTTCGATTCGCGGGGCGTTTTTCGTTTCGCGGGGACGGGGATGGACCCGCAGGGTTCATATACGAGTGGTAGTTTTCCGGTGCGAAGGGGACGTGAGTCCCTGTAGTCGGAAAATTTCGGGAGAATCCACGAGCCGCGAAGCGGCGGAGTGCATCCCGTCTCCGTGTGCGGAGCGGCACTTATAAGCGCAGCATACGGCGAGTCGACTTAAAGGACCGTGACGTAGTCTGCGTCGATTGGCAACTGGCCTAGAGCAAGGACGATTCGTACTGCTGCTCTATCAACCACATCCACCAGTCGCTTGCGGGAATGTCTCGCCATACATGGTAGAAGTTCGCATAGGCTTTCCCGCCCAACTCGAATTCGCTTCCCGGAAACCGAGGAAGGCCCCCTGCGGTCATGAGCTCATCTGCGAGGTCAGGGTGGCTCCAGGTTGCGAAGCTCACGGCCATGCCCTCGGACAATGTGTAGAACTGAGGCCCATTGGCCAGAATGGGTGTGAACGTTGGATGAGGGGCCTGATGCGCGGCGTCAGTCATGAAACTGCGAATAAAGCCCACGGTCTCGTCTGGGCCGGGCTTCAATTCGTTCACGACGTAGTCCCACACCCCCAAGATAGCTGGATCGTCTGCGACCATGTCTAGGGGACGCTCGTCTGTGGTGAACAACATCGTGAAGATGAACCCGTCGACGGACTCGGGCGACTGCCGGGTGATCCATAGTCCTTCGGGCTTGTGGCGAAGCCACTGACGAATGAAATCCGCGGATTCGGGACCTTCCCACTTCTCGACTATTCGTACGACCTCAGGGTGGTCGTCGGGCGTTGCTGGTTCGAGCCAGCCACCATCCTCTCGATGGACGAAATGTGGGCGCAGCACAGGCATGTCCCGCTGGAGGAAGAAAATCTCGTCGGAGGCTCGTGATTTTGCTCGTGGGGTTGGCGCCGCCAGCAGCCTTCGCATCGCGATGCGCTGAAGAACCCGCCGAAGCTCCCAGAACCGTTCTGGACGCCTCGCTTTGAAATCATGAAAGACAGCGTCGCGCACGACGTCGTGGGGGAATAGGCCCCGGGTCGTCTGTGTGATGAAGGGTTGGGCCCGAAGCCACTTGTAGGTCTCGAAACTCGTCTCTGGGATGACCTCATTGAGCATGTCTTGGTCACAGAGGGTCACCATGCTGCTAATCGCAAGCGCGTCTCCGTGATTGGTCGAAGGAACGTTTTCGACAAAGGTCTCGGCCAGGCGAGCAACCGTCTCGGGGGAATCTCCGTAGGAGAAGTGGGTCTCGGGATTTCTGTGAGTGATATCCGATGCCAAGGTTAGAGCAAGGGGGTGTCCGGCGGTCAGTTCGAACAGCTCGGGTGAGCGCCCTTCGGGTACATGGTAGCGTTGCATTAGGTCAGCCGCATCCTCCCTCGACAGATTTCCCAGTTCCACGGACTCGACCGTTCCGAGCCAACTCAGATCGCGACGCCAAGCAGGCGAGTTGTCCTTTCGTCCCGCGAGCACCAGCAGGCAACCCAGCGGAAGTTCGGGGGCGTAATGTTCACGAATCCACTGATCGAGGTGCGTTACCGTCTCGTAGGTGTCGATGGCGAGCACCCAGCGGCCGTCCTGGTTCAGCAGCGCAGTACAGCGCTCATCATCCTCTAGGCCTGCCCGAAACGTGGTCGGCGAGTCCCCCAACCGGCGAGCGTCGAACGACAACATTGGCACATCAGCTTCCGATGCGGCCGCGGCAAAGGCGCGCAGTAGAGTCGATTTCCCGATCCCGCCGATGCCAGACACGTGGACCACTTGAACAGGTGAGTCCCTGTCGATCCACTGTCGGAACTGCTCGAGCTGTGAGGCTCGCCCCGAGATTCGTGACAGCAGCTTTCGACTTCGGACTGCCGAGGCTGGGGCCGGTTTTGCGGCCACCAAGTCGTCGTTTTGAAGACTGATCTCGACCTTCGGATCGAGGTGATACCCATCCGTTCCCAGGATGAGCGTTCCCCGAAGTTTGAGTTTGCGGAGGTTGGAGAGCATGACGTCGAGACGGTTGCGGGCTGAAGCGAGGCTGATCCGTTCGCCGGGCCAGGCCGCTTCAATCAGGGCCTTTCGGCTCACGTCACACCCAGGCTGTGCCAATCGCTGCCGAACAAGGGTCAAAAGGATAAGGCGTAGGGGCCTGCGAGTGCTGAGATCGACACGATGGTCGGGCAAAGGCTCGAACCAAAGAGCCTGTGGCCCCACCTCAATGGTGACGGGACGTTCCGACATTACCGGCCTCACTTTGTTGCGCGCTGTTCAGGGGAGGGTAACCAAGGAAACGAGCCAGCGCTAGGAGCCTGTCGCGCATAGCGCTCCAGGCTCCGCCATTGGCTTTTAGC
>CAZDBH010000655.1:0-3443 GCA_964503485.1 uncultured Bradymonadales bacterium
GTGCAACTTGGTCTCGTTCAAGAGTCGCCATCCCCGCCGCGATGCGTGGGTGGGGCGAAGTTTTGTCGATGGTGATCTGGTCTTCCTTCACGTCTGCCAGGATCTGCACGACACCGGCGGTATCTGGATAACAATGGACGTTCTTCGACTCGATGGGCAGGGGCGAATCGTCGAGCATTGGGACAATCTGGCCAAGGGTGCTGCCACCGATTTGGACGGTCCATCCGAGGTGACCGATCTTGACCGGACCGAAGAGAACAAAGCAACCGTGAGGGCATTCGTCGAGGGCTGGCTGGGGGGGAAAACTCCTCAGTCGGCGCCTGGGTTGGACCGAATCCGCCACTGGGAACCCAGCACTTGCCACCTGGTCTTGGGGCAAGGCTCCCTGGTAGCCGCTGTGCTCGAAGGCATGGACGGCGAAACACATGCCAGCTTGTGGGTGTTGTTTCACCTAGGGGACGGGACGATTGATCGCGTCTGGGGATTGGCGGAGGCGTTACTGCCCGCAGAACAAGTTCCACACGATAACGGAAAATTCGGCTTCCCAGCCTGAGATTCGCCCTCTGCCCCAGTTCGATCCAGTTTGCGCTCAGAGTCGGTCCAGCAGCTCCTCAATCGAGGTCGACTTGAACTCCTGAAACTCGGGGGCTGGGAGATCCAGCATCAACGGTATGATGACGTCTTCCTCATCGGTGAGGTGTTTGAGCAAGGCCTCGTGGTGTTTCCTAAGTGCAGCGAGCAGGGTCTTGCAGGCGACTTCTTTGTCTTCGATGTCTGCGTCGATCGCCTCTTGGAACGCGCTCCGCACGGCATCGTCGGCATGGCGAAGCTCCCTGTGCCCTGCCGATAGTCGTTCTGTCGAGATATCGAAACGTCTGGCAAGATAGCGATAGAGCTTGTGCTCCTCATAGTGCTCATGCGCCGCCATCGCGTCCTTCCACTGTTTGAACTGGTGGAACTGCGCCAAGAGACCGGTCGGTGCGGCCGGCTGATCGACGAGCTGTTGGCTGATCCGACGGAAGTTAGTATGCGACCCCAGCAGCAACACTTGATCCGGGTAATTCGGATGACTGAGCCACTCGGCCCGAGGTCGCTCGTTGTCGCTCTGTGGGATCGGATCGGTCATCAAACATCTCCTTGCCGGTCGAAACTACACCCGCTCGCAGTTTGTGCAGTTTGGCACATTGGTCCACGTCTGCCATGCGGTGAAACGGAATTGAGTCACGTTTTGCGCTTCTCTCGCCGTCTCTCCAAGATCATTCGTATGAGCCAAATAAACCCCAAGAGGCCCGACGCGATCTCGAGGCCCGCAATGAACCGATGGAAATACAGGTTGCGATCACCGGCATAGATTCCACCGCGCAGATAGCTCTCGCCATCGACGTGAACAATCGTCACCTCGTCCCCGACGCTGTAGGTGTTCTCGCAGGGATAGGTAATGCGGTCCTTCCAATCGGGGCGAGGCTCCTCGTAGGTTATCCGACAGGTTCTGGTGCTGACTTCTGTCACTTCGCGCTGGACGGTTTCGCCCCCTTCCGCGTTACCTTGAATGATGGCGAAGCGCTCGAGTCTCTGAGAAGTGGCGTAGAAGCCGAAAACGCCAAATGCGAGGAAGAAGATAGGAACGACCATAGGTATCTCTAACCGCATCGATTCGAGCAGCATTTTACTCTC
Organism: uncultured Bradymonadales bacterium; assembly: GCA_964503485.1. Lineage (GTDB taxonomy): Bacteria > Myxococcota_A > Bradymonadia > JAFGEP01 > JAFGEP01 > CAZDBH01. Next base: position 1,675 of record CAZDBH010000655.1, read on the forward strand.
CTACCAGGTTCGACAGTACGCAAGCCTTAGATCAACACGGACGGGGGAGCAAGTCTGCTGGAAGAGAACTGCGGCGAGTTCAAGCTGGCGCTAGGCGCGCAGGAATGGGATAGGCGGCTTCGACATCATCATGCCGGCGAAATCCGATCGCTTCGCGCTGCACGAGAAGCTCCCACTTCCGCTCGACGACATGGCTTCGCAGCTCGTTGAATTGCTCGATGAGTGCGCCGCGCGATTCTGCTGGCTCGGAGTCGATCTGGGCTTGGAGCTCACCGAGCTGTGCAATTCCATCGGCGACGCGATTACCCGCTCGGGCCAGTGACGAAGCCATCTCTTGAAGAAGCTCGTACTCGATGCCTCCCGCGGAACCGGCCACGCCAGATTTGTTGAGTGACGCCTTGTTGCCAGATAGGGCCTTGAGTAGACCGCCGAATTTGTCGCTCGACATCATGTCCTCGCGTGCTGGTCAGTCGGTTAACAACGTAGACAGGGTCAGAGGAAACGCAAGTGACGTTTGCGAGGGACTCGAGTTTACCTGCCCACATGAAAACTGAACCATGTGATTCGAAACTCGTCGGGCCGACCTAAAATTTGAAGGATCGCCGAGCTTCTCCTAGACTCGCCGCATGTTTAGCGTACAACCGAACTGGTGGCGTTCGAGCCTGCTGGCACTGCTCGCCGCTTCCATTTTCGTCAGCGCCTCAGCGACGACCGCCGAGGCTTCTGACACAGAGGTCGAATCGAGCGCGGAGCCCATGGAGTTGGGGTGGCGCGTCACTCTGGAGTCACTTGGTGGAGCGGCGGGCGGGACGGCCGGCTTCCTTCTCGGCTCCTTGATCGGGATTCCATTCTTCGATGATGGTGAATTCGGCTTTCTGGCAAGCGCCGCATATGTCGGTCTTCCGATGGCCCTGTTCGGCGTGTCAGCCGCAACCTACTTCATTGGAGAGGCTGCGGGAGGCGATGGGAACTACTGGTGGACACTTTTGGGTACTACTGCTGGGGCAGGAGTCGCCATCGGCCTCATCTACCTTGTGCAAGATGTCGATTCATTCCCGTTGAGCTTCGCTGCGGCCGCCATTCCCCCCATTGCCGGCGCCGTGCTCTCCTACGAACTGCTTCAGAACCATACAGCAGAGACCCCATCGGGTGGCCTGGAACTCAGTGTCGGGTTCGATGGACGGATTGTCTTGTACGGCCAGTTCTGAACTTCAGCGCTTTCCTTGGCTGGGCGGACTGTGGGACTAGGAGCGTGGCCAACACGGTGCCTACTCGATTTCGCGAAAACCGGTCACTTTAGTTCCAGGGTTGTGACGGGCCGCCTGGTGGGCGATTTGCCCGTGCATTCCGAAGTGCAGCGGGATGGAAGTCACTTCAAAGTTCGAAGGCGCATAGTCGCCGCCGAGTACCGGCGGAAGCTTGTACGAGAAGCACTGGTTCGGTGTCAGGGTCAGGCCTAGGGAGAGTAGGTCGCCGACGAGCTGTGGCAGAAACCACTCCTCTACATTCTCGACCATGCTCCGTTTGAACGACTGTGAATCGGCGGCAACTAGCGCGTACTCACAGCTACCGACATCGAGCCACCAGACCGAGCCATTGGACTCCTCGCAGAAGACGTCTCCGATCGCACTGACCAAGAACGTGGTCCCGTCCAACCCAGTAAGCCAGCGCCAAGACTCCAGGATGTCATCAGTGAACTCGAAAGAGGCGAGTAAATGGGACCAGGTCAGTTTCATTGTTGACTCCCCGTTAGTGTTAACAACCAGACT
>CAZDBH010000656.1:0-3392 GCA_964503485.1 uncultured Bradymonadales bacterium
CTAGGTCCGAGAAGTTGACCACCGTGGAGACGATATCCTGAGAGTCGCCACCATCGAAGTCGATTATCCGGATGAAGGATGGCTCGCCGGCTTCCAGAACGCGAAACGCGAGTTGCGTGCCGTCGGGAGACCAGGCTGGGGAGGTCACGTCTACTGCGTCTGTTTCGTAGGCGACGCGCCCGGTTCCATCAGACTTGATGAACGCCAAACTGAACCAGCCGCTGCGCGCCCGAATAGCGTAGGCAACCCAGACGACCTCGTAGCCGGTCGCCATATCCTCAGCGTCTTCGTCGGGTGTCACCTCGGGATCCATCTCGATATCGGGGTCCGACGTCGAATCGCCATCAGCGTCGACGTCAGGTTCCACAGTTTCCACGTCGGGATCAGAAACCTCTTCAATCGGATCACTGTCTGGCACGGGGTCGGTGGTCGGGTCGATTGTTGGGTCGTCCAAGGTGGCGTCTGGCTCGTCGGATGCGTCGGTGGCATCCGACTGTAGGGAGTCCCGATTCACGCAAACGCCCGTGCTGCTGCAGGTTTGAACCAAGGGGTCGGGACAGTCAGCCACCGTGAGGCACGCACATCCGGCCGCGGGGCAGGCGTCCCCGTCGTCTGGCTCGGCGGTTTCGTCGCCGCAGGCCCAGAGGGCCAGTCCGAAAATCAAAAATAGACTGAGTTTAGTCCTCAGGTGCGTCACACCGACCTCCACCGACCCTGGTGATTGAACATCGAAGACACGAACGGCAGTTTTCGCCGAAAATCAAAAAAAAAGAAGACGGCTACGTTGGTTTTGGAGATTCAGTGCCGGCCTTGCCCGACGGGCCTTAGGAACGTAGCTTGAAGATCAACCGCTCGTTCAGGTCATTCAGTCTGGATGTCAGGCTCGGCGAGAGTCGTTTCAGGAAGTAGATGAGGTGGGCTTCGGGAGTCACCGGCTGCAGCGCCGTGTTCTTTCGAACCGCCTTGAGAATCGCCTTTGCGACGCGCTCGGGGCCGTAGTTCCTCTTTTTGTAGAAGTCGACGAGTCTCTGGCCGGTACTCTCGGCGGCGACCTCACCCCGACGCCTGGATGTGGCGACGATTGATGTACTAACTATGCCAGGACAAATCGCCGAGACGCCAATGCCCTCTGGCTTCAGCTCCATGCGCAGTGATTCGGTCAGACCGACCACACCGAATTTGGTCGTTCCGTAGGCCGACGTCATCCGACCGGACATGTAGCCCAATGCGGAAGCCACATTGACGACGTGGCCACCCTGACCTCGTTCGACCATTGCAGGCACGAAGAAGTGTAAGCCGTGAATGACGCCCTTGAGGTTGATGCCGAGTATCCAGTCCCAATCCTCTAGAGTGGTGTCTTGAAACCGTGCGGCTAGGCCGACGCCGGCATTGTTCACGAGAATATCGACCGCCTCGACTCGTGCGTGTACGTCTTCTGCGAATACAGCCATCTCTTCTCGATTGGCCACGTCGACGCGTTTACCGAACACTTTGCATCCGAGCGCCTTGATCGCCGCGACCGTGGTGCGGATTCCCTCTGGATTGGTGTCGCAGAAGAAGATATCAGCGCCAAGTCGCGCAAAAGCGAGGGCGGTTTCCTTACCGATCCCGCCGGCCGCGCCGGTAACCAGGACCGCTTTGCCATCCATCTGAGTGAACATCGAGGCCTCTTATGGTTCGAAGTTGTCGAGGTAGGCTTGTTGCGCTTCGGTTATGAGTTGTCGATATGGGATGACTCGCATAAGTTCAGAAACCGTGGTCTCTCCGGCGGCCACCTTGCTGAGGCCATGTTCGACAAGTGTCGTGAAACCGGATTCGTTGGCCAGAGCTCTGATCTGTGAACGATGGGCCGATGCGGCGATTTGGTCTTGCATCGCCTCGTTTACGAGCAACATCTCGAAGATCGCGGTACGGCCGTTGAAACCGGTACCACCGCACTCCTCACAGCCGGCGCCTTCACGGAATTGAAGACCGTCGAGCAAGTCTCCAAGAATGGCTGATTGCTCTTCGGTGGGAATCGTTGGCTGTGCGCAGGCCAGGCAGACTTTTCTCACCAAGCGCTGGGAAACCACACAAAGTAGGACGCTCGCGAGATCGAAATCGCTGAGACCAAGGCCGCGCAACCGTTCGATTGCTCCAATCGCGTCAGACGAGTGGAGGGTACCGAGAACCAAGTGGCCCGTGTTTGCTGCGCGAGCCGCGATTCGGGCTGCTTCTTCGTCTCTGATCTCACCGAAAAGCATGACGTCTGGGTCGTGCCGTAGCAGGGAGCGAAGCAGCTCCGGCATGGTAATGAGCGGGCTTACCTCTTTCTGGTTCACTTTGGGGATATAGTATTCGATTGGGTCCTCGGCAGTGACCACCTTGCGGCTTCCGTCACTCACCTGTTCGAGCGCCGAATACAGCGTCGAGGTTTTGCCGCACCCTGTGGGGCCCGTGACCAGGATCATCCCCTCCGGATTCCTCAGGAGTTGCATGAAGACCGCTTGCGCCTGTGCCCTCATGCCGAGTTTCTGGAGCGGAACCAGGCCGATACGTGCGTCCAGAACGCGCAAGACGGCGTCTTCACCGGCGGGACTTGGAATGACGCTGACGCGGAAGTCGATCGGGTACCGGTCGTCGCCTTCGACCATGATCACCCTGAATCGGCCGTCTTGAGGTCGTCGACGTTCCGACAGGTTGAGCCGCGCGATCACCTTTAGCCGGTTGATCACCTCTTTCACATTCTCTGGATGAATGTGCGAAAAGACCTCATGGAGAATGCCGTCGCGCCGCACACGTACGTCCACGTCGTTTCGGTAGGATTCGATATGGACATCGGATACGCCACGGGCAACCGCCTGAACCAGTAGGTGATCGAGCAGAACACGCGGAGGGGAGTCAGCGGTGGCTGGCTCCAACTCTGTTGAAAGCTGGTACTCCGCTTCTTCCTGCTCTTCGACGAATCCGTGCTTGATTACGCGGGCGATCTCGTATCTGTTGAGTCGCACCGCAACCACTTGCCGTTGTAGCTGCTCGGTGACGTCGGCTACGATCGCGCCGCGGTCTGGGTATAACATACCCAGCGTAACGGGGTGATTATAGCCGGGGTCTACTCGGCCCAACACGACCACCTCGTTCCGGCGGCAGTAGGCCTCCGCGAGGAGACGAATCGAGTCCCTGTCCAGTTGGTAGGAACTCAGGTCCCCCTGGACTACATTATATGGTCCACTTGCTGTGTTGCTCATAGCCTTCTAGTTTAGCAAAACTGCGCGCGAGCGACCAGAGACTACCAACGGTAGGCTTGCCGGTTTGAGACGAGGTCTGGGGTTTGGCGTTCGGCCACTTCGAGAGTCTGGGCCCTCGTGCGGAGCGGCTTTCAAAAGCGCAGCACGGGGCGAGTGAAGCCGGAG
>CAZDBH010000657.1:0-3389 GCA_964503485.1 uncultured Bradymonadales bacterium
TTTCTCCTTTCGCCTCGATCCTTCTCCCTTTCCCTTTCCCTTTCTCCTTTGTCTCCGACGAGACATCAATCGGTGCGTCGCCGGCGTCACCCTCAACAGCGGAACCCTGGTCGGCCAGTCCTGATGAGCTCTCAGAGGCCCCGCAGCCCCACCCCAGTGAGATCGCGATGGCTACTGAATAGAGCTGAGCAAGACGCGCGCATCGAACGGAGTATCGGTGAACCGCCTGACCCAATCCAGCTCTGGCTTCTGTCGAGGGCACGCCCTCGGGTCGCTTGAGAACAGTCGTTCTACCGTGGTAGGGCTAGTCACATGGCACCGGAAAGTCCCAAGAATCAATCAGAAGGACGACCAAAGAGACGGCCGCGACGGCGAGGGAAGAAACGACCTAAAAAGCCGAACGCACCGAAGCAGGTGCGACTTCCCCAGTCCAAAGTCGATATCGACCGACCGGTCGACGAGCCATTCACTCCCACCGAACTCGCTGACATGCGACGCCACTTGGCCTTTTTGCGTAAGAATCGGACCATTCTGCGCCTGAAGTTCAACGCCGCCGAAGATCTACTCGTCAACGGTCTGAAAGAACCTGACCATCGCGGCCGATGCAGGCATCTGCTTTCGAAGGTTGATCGGGGAGCGATCACGGCGGCGCTCAACCGCGAACCGCTTGCCTCACAGCCGGGCAAACGGGTCGAGTTTCTGGCGGGTGCCGCCGCCATTACCGGGGAACTGTCGGTGCTGCTGCAGTTTCTCGAAGCGAAAGGCGCTGCGGCCTCCAAAGACGCCGCCGGCACCTTCACCCTAGCAGTGCAGCAAGTCGATTTCTCTGAAATCTCCGCAGCCCGCATGGGCCAACTGCTCGATGTGATGACTACCGTGTTCAATGAGCACGAGTTGCCGGGAGTCCTCTTCGGGTTGTTGCAGGGCAAGAGCTTCAGCCGAGCCTTCGACCAACACGCCGATCACATCAAGCCTGAGATCATCGAGCGCTTCGCGCCGCTGCGAGCGGTCTTCAACGCACTGAGTGCGGGCCGTAAGGGTCGAGGCAAGTCCGGAAAACAGAAACGAATCAGTGACGAGCTCGCCAAGGGCGTTTTCGAGATGCTATCGGCACCGGTGGGCGTCGTCGCTAATTATAACGAACGGGTGCGCAAGGCGCTGCTCGAGACCGCTATCGCCGCTCGAGTCCCCTGGATTGCCGACAGCGACGGCCTCGCCCACTTGTTGAAGGGACTCAACCACAAGAGCGATCAATATCAGCGCCTCAGCTCGAGCTATGCCAAACAGCTGATCGCACTAGGTGAGTACAACAAGGCCAAGGCAGCTCTTCGCGACCTGAGCAAAGCCCACCCGGGTCTGAAGGAGGCCAAACAGCTCGCGACCCTATTGGAGCAACCACGGATCGCCCACTTCGCCGTCGCCCAAAGCGAGTCGAGCGACGGTTTGAGGCCAGCGACCTCGTTACTGAGTCTCGGCAAGTCCCTCGTGAGAGTCGGTGGACCATCGTCAAATGATCAGTTCGCCACTGAAGCGGCTCTGCAATCCAACATCTGCCTCCCAGGCGTTGTCGACGTACTCGAATCCGGGCGGTCGAGCGACGATATCCCGTACGTCGCCGTGCGAGCCATCGCCCCACGTTTGGATGAAGAGATGGCCCGGCACAAAAAACCGCTCGCTCGAGAGCTGGCGTTTCGATTGGCGCTCGCCGGCATTCGGATTTTCCACGCGTTGGAACTAGCTGGCGTGGCGTTGCCCGACAGCAAGGCCTCGAGGTTTCTGTTCGAGGAGCCCGATCGACTTTGGTTGGCCGATTTTTCAGGTGCCTTGACGCTCGAACCCGAGCGAGCCTCACAAGCGGCGCGCGAGTGCGCAGCAGCCTTCTGCCGCGGCGCTCTGTCCTACCCAGCGTTCGGGGGGGAGGAAGCGCGTCGTGACCTTTCGAGTAAACTAAAGAACGCGCTCAAGGCGGCCTTCACGCACCCGCCACCAACCGTAGAGTTGGCTGAGATACTGAAAACTGCGCTTTAGACGGCGTCTCTCAAAGATTCCTGCACGTTCTAACGCCCCTCACTCGTACCGCTGCTGATAGAACGCGTACGCCTCGCGATTGGGAAGTTGTCGTGCCGGATCGCCATCGATGAAACCGGTTGTCCGTTTGTCGAGCTGAACCTCAGGGTTCGTGCGCCGGATGAAGGCAGCCAAGAGGCGCGCGTTACGCTCAAAGTCGTCAGGAAGACCAAAAAGTTCGTAGTTGGCATGGGTCGAAGCCGTAAGCCGAAATGGTTTTGGAAGGTGACCATCCTCGTAATCAGCGACGATGTCGATGAAGAGCGCGCCGCCCGCCATTTCGACGGGTAGTCGCCTGACCGCAACCGCTATCACGTCGAACCACTCGAGCCGGCGTTCTCCATCCGCGTCGATGGTTGTGAGTCCCTCGTGATCAAAGCGGGCGATGGTGGCCTCGACTTCGACTGACTCTTTGCGACCTAGGTTGGAATCCGTGGACGACAACAGGTCTCCGATGGAGAACGCGTCGTCGATTGGGCCAGCGGCCGGCGCTTGGCTTATGGGTGGCTCGTCAAAATCCGGTGGCGCCGAAAACGGTGAGTTGAAGACCGGGTCATTGGCCCCCGAAATATTGGCCTCCACGTCTTTGATGATCGGTTCGCTTGGTGCTGCTTCGCCTACAGCATCGGTTTGGGCCGAACCGAGGCGCTCAGAGCGTCGGACCACGCCGTATTGGGCCTGAAAGTCAGCAGAGTGCGAACTTGTGTTGGTCGTGGTCTCTGGCGTTTCGCCCCCTTTGGCCGGCAAGGACCCAACAAGAGCCAACCCAGCCCCCAGAAAGAAGACGAAGGGACTCCAGCTCACCCCAAAACCATCGCCTGACTGGTCTGGGAAACTGATCAGGGTGATGAACCCCAACAGAATCATGAGACCGCAGCCGATCGCCGCCCACTGACTGTACCTCTCTTCGCCACCCGTCAGTCGATGTCCGGCCGCGACGCCGACCCCAACGATGCTCACCAAGCCGAGCCAAAACGTGAGCTGGGCCCAAACAAAGAACGCCGGAGTACCCTGCGCTTCGCTCATTTGGGAGTCGCTGAAACTCAGCGTCTGGCAGCCGTAGATTATGGGGTGGCACATTTCGACTGAGCGAAGGCCGATGCTGATCTCGAGGCCCTGGGACATAGTGAACCAGCTCTTGGTCAGCATTCCGACGAGCATCAATACGATGCCGCCCGCAGCCACAAGAACATTTCCCCTAAAGTCCGAGTTCATAGCGGGGACAATTCAACCCCATCGTTGGGGAAAGGGAAAGGGGAAAGGGAAAGGGAAAAGGGAAAGGGAGAAGGACGAGGCGAAAGGGAAAGGGGAAAGGGAAAGGG
>CAZDBH010000658.1:0-3380 GCA_964503485.1 uncultured Bradymonadales bacterium
CATCAGGTTCTCAGCCCTGTCCTTTTCAGATTGACTGAGCTCTTCCTGGTAGCGCTGCTGCTCTTTAGTCGAATCGCCCGCTGGCCTGGTGCCTTTCATCGGTCGGGCAGTGATACGGTCCCCCCGAATCGAGAAGAACAGCTCGGGAGACGAGCCGACCGCGGTGAGTCCAGGCCAATCGACGTAGGCGGCGAAGTCGCCAGGGCTGACCTCTCGTAGCCTCTCGAACAGGGCAAGTGAATCACCATTGGCGTCGACCAGAATTGGGCTGGTGAGGTTGGCTTGGTAGATCTCGCCGGATGAAATCCGACTCAGGATGTCATCCACCGACCGTTCATGCCAGCCTCGATCGAGGGAGCCGAGATCGGCTTGCCAGCTTCCAGCAGGCCGGTTCGGCATCTGTTCCGAGAGCAGGTTGCGCATCGCCTCGACCCGTTTCTGCCCCAGACCTGGCTCCCCCCACGCCCAGATCGTGGTTGTGTTCCCCTCATGATCGACCGTCACACCCTGTTCGGTCCTCCGGAACCAGATTCGAGGAAACGGTAGGATGTCATCTCGTCCGGGAAAGGCCGAGTCAAAGTCGATCATTGCTTCGTAGCTCAAGTACCCAACCCAGCCCCCAACAAAACCGTCCACATTGCTGGATTCCTGACGGTGTTCGGTGCAGTCCCGACCGAATAGTGTTCGCATCCGCTCGACGCAGTCTCGGGTTGAATCCCCGGCTCGGCAGGAGCGCCCGTTCGCGAAGGCGGTGGTGCCGACCACAGCGAGAACAGTCTTGCTGCCCAAGCCATCTGCCTGTCGTGAGGAATCCAACCAACAGAATGGCCGCTTCACATCGCGGAGTTGACGGGCCAATGGGGTGAGATCGCGTGCGCCCTCGAGCACAACGCTGGTCAGTCTCGACGTGCCCTTCACTCCGTCGTCCCCTGGCTGGTAACGTCAGCAATCAGATCGTCCACCCACAGGTGAGTCCAATCGGAAGGGGCGGCACCAGACATGAGGGCCTCGGCGAGCACCCGTCTCACTGGGCATTCAATGGAATGAGTCGAGCCATCGACCGGAACCTCGATGCGGGCGTCTCCGCTCGGGTCTTCAAAGAACTGAACCTGTGCAGGAAGCAGGCTGAGAGCTTGTCGAAAGAGCTCGTGGCCGGAATTCAGCGGAGCGACGGCCCAGGCGTGAAGGCGCTGCTCTTCCAGCTGTTGATACCAGTGCTCAGAAAGCCAATCCCTCGGCCGAACCGGCAGCATATCCGCAATCGGATCACCGAGTGCAACCTGTACGCAGGGTGCTAAACCGAGGTCCTCGCGGACCGTCTCGAGCGCTGCCTCGGCCTCCGGTATCGAGTTGGCCAAGATGGCGTACGCATTCGAGGTTAGCGGGCTGACCGTCGTAGCAGCAGACGCCTGCGCGAGACGTTGTTTGAACAGCCTCCGCCAGCCAGCTTTAACGTTCAGAAACCGCCCGAGGTACTGGTGTGTATCCGCTTCGGTCAGCCGATCGGTCACATGGATAGACTGGTCCTGCTCGACTTGAAACTCGGGAACCATCTGCGCATCGAACCGCCGGAATGGGCACAGCGCGTACTCGGTCACGACACCGGCGGAGGTCCGGGAGCTGACAGCGTGAATGAGACCGAGGCCCGTGGGAAAACCGTAAGTCAGCGTCCAGTCACGCGCCTCTTGATCCGAAAGGGGCTCCCCGCACTGCTCACACTCACCTTCCACCAGAGTTGGCGAACTCTCATGGAGCAGTGTGAGTTTGCCGACCGTAAGCTTGTGGTAGTCAGTTTGGTGGTAGTAACGGGTGACGCGTTCCGCACCGCATACACCGCAGCCCAGCCGCATATCACGCATGAACATGACGAGCGGTAAGCCGAGCTCGTCTCGTTGAAATCTGAGTGCAGTTCCTTCAGCCATTCATCCCCTTCGGGCGATATCTGAACCAGGAGTGTCCTCATAAACGATGGCAAGAACTTCGGCCAGCCTTTCGTAGTGCCGAGCCGGGATATAGGATCCTGGCTCCAGAGATACCAGAGCGCGGGTAAGGGCGGTTTCTCGGACGATCGGGCGACCAGCCGCTCGGCTGTGGTCCTCGAGGAAACGGGCCACGCGCCCTTCGCCGCTCAGGACAACCTTCGGATTGGGGGTCAGTTCGGGATGATAGGCGACTAGGACGGCCGCACTTCCAGCGTCCGTCAAAGTAAATGTGCTCTGATCGACACTTTCACGGAGGCTTGGCCGTCGGATTTGGGCACGCCTTCGAACATAGTCGCGGGCAGCGTCCGCTGGAGAGCGCGTATCGCGCTCGGTCCGACGATAGGAATGGCGCAACATCCAATCCAACAGTCCGATTGAAACCAATCCAATTACGAGGGCGGCGACAAGCAGCTCCAGCACCGTGAGGGCGGCGCTGAGCATCGACCGAGATTCGGCCAGAACCATGGCGGGTAGTGAGACTCGAACGTGCCAAAGCACTGCACTGGCAACCAGCACTGGGAGCGCCACCCCGAGTAGTCCAACCAGGAGGTGTCTGGGCGAGAGGGCCCGACGAACCAACAAGAGCCCATCTTCCAAGCTGACGCGTTCGAATCGGGGACGCAGGCGTGACCATTCCAGAAACGGAGGACCCTGTGCGAGCCGACCCGCAATCACACCGACAAGAACCACTGCCCCGAAAGCAAAGGACCACCACAGACCTAATGCGAGGCTCGGCTCAACGACCCCGCCGACTTCGTCAGGCCCCGTGTTCGTGGCTGTGGTCAACGAGTATGAGAACAGGGCCTCGAAGGCGCCCCAAAAGGCGCTTCCCGCCGCGAGCAAACACACCGCCAGCGCAGAGACACCGCCTGCGAACAACAGCGAAGGGCTGAGCCGTCGATTTGCTAGACGCCTGGAAAGTGACTCCCCAGCCTTCATGCTCAGCTTCCTCCCATGGCTCGCAAGAGCCGTAACAGGCCGCTGTCAAACTCCGAGCCAGCCGAAACCAACACCTCCAAACCGGTGTGAAGTGTGATGACCACCACGAACAGGACCACCAGAGTTCGGGCCGGGACCGAAATCAGTACATCATGGGCCCGCCATGCCATTCGACTTCCCGCCGCCATCGCGACGACCACCACCAACCCGGCCAACAGGGCGGGCGCAGCGACCGCGAAGGCGATCACGAAGAGGTGGCCGGTCAGACCGAGGAGCTGCCCCAAGCTCGAGGCATCGACCAACGGCAGGCCCACCAGGGGTATGGCCGCAAAACTCGATGCTAAAGCGCGTATCAAGAGGTGATGGCCACCGAGGCTCAGGTAGACCACGACGGTGAGTATTCCGAGAAAGCGGTCCATCGGTACCGTCGCACCGGAGCCCCAGGACAGGTGGTCTGAA
>CAZDBH010000659.1:0-3374 GCA_964503485.1 uncultured Bradymonadales bacterium
TAAAAGCTAACGGCTGGAGTCCGGGGCGTTATACGCGACGGGCTCCTAGTGGTCGAGCAACGCCAGGGCGGGGCGAGCTTTGGTTTAGCGATTCCCCTCGGTGTCCCCGATGATGACGAGGAGGATTGGCAGTTCCTCGATGGCGACGTGCAGTCCCTCCGGGCGCTGTTGGCTGATTCAGAAGGACGAAGTCGTTCCGTGGTCCGCAACCTACTCGAGAAGATGGGGTTTGAGGTTATCGAGTGCGAACTGGGGTCAGAACTGCTCAGTATCTTCGAAAGTGAGCCCTTTGATTTGGTCGTGCTCGATACCCAACTACCCGATCTGGATGGGCCAGCGGCCGTGAGCGAAATCCGAGCCCTCGGTGTACCGTGGTCCAGGGCGTCGATCGTCGGCCTCGACTCGGGTAGTCCGATCACACCGCGCAGGGAGTGTATTGCCGCTGGAATGGACGAGGTGCTGCACAAGCCAATTGAGTTTGGGCACCTGCGCACAGCGATCGAACGAAGCGTCTGGATGCCGGTCGGCACTCCACTGGACACGGCCTCCCTCGATGAACTGGACAACACCACGCCCATACCAGCTTTCGACGCGGTAGTTGGGCTTGGAAACGCTCAGTCTCTCGAGGGTTGGGAAGAACTCGTCGAATCCTTCATTGAGACGACGAGACGCCACCTGGAACGGATCAGCGACGAAATCCATGAGGACAACATCTCAGCTATCACCGGAGACGCTCGGGCAATCAAGCTCGCCGCAAGCATGGTAGGGGCGGAGCGAGTGGTCTTTCTCGCGGCCGATCTCGAGATCGCGGCTGACCAGTCCGAGGAAGGACTCACGGATCGACTGGAAGATCTGCGTGCCGCATTCGCAAGGGCCGAGATGGAGTGGCGAACCTCGAATCCCGCTCCTGAGATGAGGAGACACCACTAAGCGCTGAGCACAAGGAGCGTCAACGGTACCACCTCGCACAGGAATTCAACCTCGCCAATCGACTCGCAGCCCAAGTTGGCTAACCCTTGCGAGTGCTTGGCAGCGCCGAAGGGAGCCGCTGCGGCGCTATGCCGCCATGCGGCAGAAACTGAACGTCAGGACCTTGTCGGGGCATCGGAACGATAATACAGTAGCCAACCCTAACCGGAGCCACTGAACTGAGTATGAGCGACCCTCAACACGATCTCCTGTTCGAAACAGGCACGATCATCGAGAACAAATACCGCGTTGAGAGTACGCTGGGCACCGGTTCCATGGGGCGAGTGCTGCTCGCCACGGACACGATTTTGGGACGACCCGTCGCAATCAAGGTCATCCACACAGAGCACATGGCCCGACGTTATGCTGAGCGACTCTTCTTTAAAGAGGCTCAAGCCATGGCCCAAGTGCGCCATCCCAACGTTGTGCAGATCTACTCGTTTGGCTACCACTCGTCCTACCCGTACATCGTCTCTGAGTACGTCCCCGGTGAGAGTCTTGCCGATGTCGTCAGCCGCAGCGGAGCACTTCATCCTGATGTTGCGCTCGGCGCGCTAGAACAGTCAGCCCTTGGGCTGGATGCCGTTCATCAGACTGGCATGGTCCACAGAGACGTCAAACCTGACAATATTCTGATCAGCGCTGACTATCGCTGCCAGCTGGCTGACTTCGGGCTAGTGAAGGTTCAAGGTGAACGGAGCGGAAGGCGCATAGGCACCCCGTTTTACATGTCGCCCGAAGTTGCGAAGGAGCAGTCGCTGCCTGACGGTGACGCCCATCTCAGCGACATCTATTCATTGGGTGTGACGGCCTTTGTACTGCTCACCGGCAAGTTTCCATTTCACGACTCGAATCCGGAAGTCCTGCTCGCAAAGCAGATCTCCGAGCCGCCTCCTATCCCGTCGACCGTATTCCCTGACCTGGGAAGGGCTTTCGACGAGCCGATTCTTTGGGCAATGTCGAAAGACCCGTACAAGCGACCGCGGAGCGGAAAAGAGTTCGTTTCGGCTCTGAAGGCAGCTCGCAAGGAGAGCGCCAAACCCGCTCAGACAAACAGGAAGGTGCTCGTCGTAGACGACGACCCTGATATGATCGCTGTCTACGAGATCGCATTCGACGCAGCCCTGGGCGACCATACACTTTTAACCGCGGCCGACGGCCTTGTAGCACTCGAGTTGACTCGGGCTCAGCTGCCCCGTCTGCTGGTGGTGGATCTGAACATGCCGCGTCTCAACGGCTCGTCGTTTTGCAAGATTGTCAAAAGCGTTCCGAAGCTCGCCAAAATCCCGATTCTCGTGGTCTCTGCCGCTTTGAATGAACAGAACTCTGCTGAGCTGAAGGGGCTCGGGGTTGAGGCCACACTTAGCAAACCGATTCAGCCTCGTGAGTTGATACGCCTCTCGAAGACGCTGCTGTTGAGGGCGCCCTAAGAACGCGGTGGCACCCGTGAGGGTTTGAGTTCACTCAGGTACCCAACTGTCGATCACACCCAGGTTTTCACAGGCAACCGGATTCCCGGAGTTGCAGGACGCACCCATCAATTCCCGTATCCAGAGTACATCGAGTTCCGAGTCCGGCTCATCGGCGAGATAGAGGGCAAAGTTAAAACACCCAACATAGGCTTCGCCGAGCTCGCAGGCCCGTTCGAAATGGGACCGGGCACTTACGGGGTCAGCGGGGAGACCCCGGGCAAAGTGATACATCAGTCCGATTTGCGCACAACACTGCGGGTGGTCGAGCGAACAGCCAGCCTGCAGATAGGGCACAGCTCCGGGCTCGTCTTCTACTCCCAGCTTGCCCTCGAGTAGGACAAATCCCGCGAAATAGCAGGCGTCGGATTTCCCAGCCTCGCAGGCCTCGGCAAGTGTGGCGTGGGCCGTTCCCGGGTCGGGATTCGTTCGGTCGCCGTAGAAGTAGAGTTCGCCAACACGAAAACAGGCCTCATCGCTGCCGAAGGAGCAGGCGGCGTTATACAGGTCAAACAGGGCGAGTGTTTCTCCGTCCGACAAGGCCTGCTTGCCTTCCAAAGCGTCTATCAGAGCCAAACAATCGTCGGTGCGACCGATCTCGCACCCATCGACTTGCTCGGCTTCCACGAGTTCGGAGAAGACCACGTCATGTTGTTGCCAGGCGGGCGTGGAACATCCACTGACGAGCACGGCCAGTCCGAGAAGGCTAATGAGTCCCGTTCTTTTTTGCATTCCGATCACAAGGTTCGAGGTTCGTCCCGATAGCATACTCCGAGCAGATCTGGCCGCAAGTTGCGCGGGTTTTGGCCGCTGCCATCGATTGACCGGCACCAACGACACGGCTAGACTGCGGATCTCCCGTCAACCAGCAGGTTGCAAGCCCGAATGAGTTTTCGAAGAGCAGCGCTCATAGCAATCTGGATAGGCCTATCAGGT
>CAZDBH010000660.1:0-3351 GCA_964503485.1 uncultured Bradymonadales bacterium
CCATCCCACGGCCCTTTCTCCGCCCGGCCTCGACGTACCTACCGCGACCGGGGGGCGGGGCAATCCGGGGGATGTGGAAGCCCAGAAGCAGTCGGTGGAGGACAAACCGCCGGAGGGAATACTTGAAGCCGAAATGGGCGATCTCGTCCGCTTCCTACACCTCTTCTCTGGACGCGAAGACGTCCACGCCCGGCAATGGATCGGGGCGGACTCGCGCTGTGGATACAGTCCTGTGCGCGAACCGATCACACCAGCTCTGTTGAGGTCGCACCTTCACGGCAGCGTGACACTCGGCGTGTATCCGATTCGGGTGGATGGGACGGTCATGTTCGTCGCGCTCGATCTCGATATTCGCCGGAGAGTACTCGAAAAGGCCCGAGGGGACGCCGAAAAAATCGCTAGCCTGAGAAGCCGGGTGGTCAATGAGTGTGCCCGAATTCACGCCGAGCTGGTCGACCTCGGACTACGAGGCATCGTCGAGGATTCGGGTTACAAGGGGCGCCACATCTGGCTGTTCTTCGAGCGGCCCTTGAGGGCGACCCTGGCTCATCGCCTGGGGCGCCTTCTGCTCGCCCGACTGGCTCCAACCGATGAACATATCTCGCTCGAAGTCTTCCCCAAACAAGCTCGACTCGACAGAAACCAGGTCGGGAACCTTATCAAACTGCCACTCGGCATTCACAAGGTAAGCGGAAGGAGGGCGATGCTGCTCGAACCGGATGGACGTGTAGGCAAAAGCCCGTGGGTTATCCTCCGCAACGCGGCAATACTGTCTCTGGATAGAGTAGACGAGGTGCTTCGGAGGTTGAGTAAATCGAAAACCGAAGAGAGTCCTGTAGCGCCCTTAGGCGACTCCGAACTCGAGCTCGACCCGAAACCTCGGACTCCTGAGCAACCGTTTACACGAGCTCACTTCAAGACAATCGCGCCACTCGAAACCCTCGTCTCGAGGTGTTGCGTACTCAGGACCCTGGTTCACCGAGCCGTTGAAGATCGACACCTCGAGCACGATGAGCGCGTCGTTCTAGCGCACTCGATCGGTCACCTTGCCGCTGGACCAAGGGCGGTCAACTACCTGCTCGACCAGTGTCCGGCTCTAGGCCCAGAGCACCGCCTGAAGCGACCGCACACCGGCCATCCCATATCCTGCCCGAGAATTCGGCAACGGCTACCCAATCTCACATCCAATCAAGACTGCCACTGCATGTTCCCTGACCGTCCCGACCACTACCCAACACCCTTGCTGCACGTCGACGGGAGACAGTTGGTCGAGAGCGACGACTCTGACGCATCCGCCGAGGAGGCTGCAACCATCGAGGTGGCGAATGCTTACCGGCAGCTTCTTTCCGATCAGGCGCGCCTTCGGAGCGAACTGGACACACTCCGCCTTGCGCTGGTCGACGAACTGGCGTCTCGACCCAGTCGCGCCTTAGTGAGCCCGAGCGGGACGTGGCAGCTCTTGAGCGAGGACGTCGGGGCCGTTCTTCACTTCGAACCGAACGGCTCAGAGCGCAGCCAGCTCGGCGCTCAACAAGGGGGTGATTAATGGCGCTTCTCGCAGTACAGAGTGGCGACGGGGGCCTGTCCTTTCGGCAGGGTACTCTCACGGTAACGCGGGCGGGTACGGCGGTACAACACGTCCCCCTTCATGACGTAGACGAGGTTCAGCTTTATGGACCGGTCCAGCTGTCGGCAAAGGTCAGAAACACCCTCCTCGAACGTAAGATACGGGTCCTGCTACTAGATGGTCATGGGCGCTATCTGGGCGCAATCGAGCCGCCCGGGAGCCGCTCATCAGAGCGCCGGGTGGCTCAGTTGCGTCATCTCTCTGATGTCGCGTTCAGACTTCCATTGGCTGCAGCGTGCGTTCGCGGAAAATTGGCGAATATGGCGTCGTTTCTGCGGCATGGCCCGAATGGTAGCAAGAGACCCGAGAGCGTTGCGGCGGCAATCGTAGCGCTCAGGCGCGCTCTGAATCGGCTCGAGAAGCCGCCCACCATCGACGTAGTTCGCGGAATCGAAGGCTATGCGACCAGGCTCTATTTTGCCGCCTTCGGTGCGAAGTTGAACCACCCAGATATCGCGTTCACTGGCCGCAACAGGCGACCGCCGAGGGACCCAGCGAATGCTTGCCTCTCTTTTGGGTACACGATGTTGCTCACAAAGGTGGAATCTGCGGTTCGTAAAGCCGGCCTGGACCCCTACGTCGGAGCGCTCCACGACGTCGGACGAGGCAAACCGGCCCTAGTGCTCGATCTGATGGAGGAGTTCCGGCCGCTCGTCGTCGATCGGCTGGTGGCTCGGTTGGTCAACAGACGGCAGCTCAACGCGTACGACTTTGAAGTGCCAACCCAGCCGAATCTCGAGGTGGAAGACAAAACGGACCGCAGGCCAGCGATTTACTTGGGACCGACGGGGCGTTCCGTCTTGCTCCGAGAGCTGGGCCAGGTCTGGAGGCGACCACATCACTACCGACCAGAAGGCCGAAAACGACAACTAGGAGCCATCGTCGACGCACAAGCACAAGCTATGGCGAGGGCATTCGTCGAGTCGAAACCAGAATACCAGCCCTTCTTATTGCCCTAGGAGCCTTCAGATGCACTTGGTGGTTTGCTACGACGTCGTCACCGACAAACGAAGGAACAAACTGCACAACCGCCTTCACGGTTTCTTGCGGCACGTCCAAAAAAGCGTGTTCGAGGGGCATCTTCCCGGGAAGAGGTACCCGAAGCTCTTGGCGATGATTCGAGATACAGTCGACCTTCACACAGATACCGTACGGATCTATCACATGTGTGTGGGCTGCCACCAACTCACCGAGCTGATCGGCACTAGTGTTACGGTTCCACAGGCCCCGGTCGATGTGGTGGTGTGAGAATGAGCCTGGGCACCCCATCAGTCGATCGCGTCGCCGATCCGATTCTTCTTTCACGCGCCTGGAAGAAGGTAGCCTGTGGCGGCAGTGCCCGAGGTATCGACCGGGTCTCTCCGGACGACTACGCAGTTGATCTACAGCAACGACTGTCGCGGCTCGCGGAGCGACTGGCTGACGGGACCTACAAGCCGAGCCCCGCCCGCCGGATTCGCCTTGAAAACGATCCCGGTAGACGCATCGCCGTCCCGACAGTCGAAGATCGGATTGTCCAGAGGGCGCTGTTGGACGTGTTAGGCCCCTTTTTCGAGCCCGAGTTGTCACACGCGGCCTACGCATACCGCCCTGGCCGGTCTGTGGGCCAAGCCCTTCGTCAGGCCGAGAGGTATCTCGAAGGTGCACTTCACTGGGCTGTCCGAACAGATATCTCCGCGTTCTTCGACTCGATCGACCGCGAACTGCTGCTCGTTAGGCTGCGC
>CAZDBH010000661.1:0-1241 GCA_964503485.1 uncultured Bradymonadales bacterium
GTACTCGCGCAGCCGGGCGAGCGCGTGGTCGGACTGGCCAGCGTTGCCCATCGCAATCCATTCGAGTTCTCGGCTGATGGTCCGGGCGCGACCCGTGTTGTCCTTTCCTTGGTCCTTGAGCGACTTCGCTTTTTGTTGAAGCCAGCTGGAGTAGTTGCCCTCGAATGGTAAGCCTTTGCCGCTCTCGATTTCGAGGATCCACCCGGTCACGTTGTCCAAGAAGTATCGATCGTGGGTGACCACAATAACTGTTCCTGGGTATTCCCTGAGGGTACGCTCGAGCCAGGCCACCGATTCAGCGTCCAGGTGGTTTGTCGGCTCATCGAGCAGCATTAGGTCGGGCTTGGATAGGAGCAGCTTACAGAGAGCCACTCGGCGACGTTCACCCCCGGAGAGGTTGGTCACCGGACTGTCTCCGGGCGGAACCCTGAGAGCGTCCATGGCGATTTCGACAGCCGAATCGGTGTTCCAGGCGTCAGCCAGATCGATCTGTTCCTGGAGTTCGCCCTGCTCGATGATGAGTGCATCCATCTCGTCTGGGTCGACCGTGGCGAAGGCCTCGTTAACTTCATTGTATCGGGTCAGCAGGGCCTTGATGTGGGCCAGCCCAAGCTCGACGTTCTCTCTCACCGTCAAATCCTCGTCCAGCTCAGGTTCCTGGGCGAGGTAGGCAACGCGAGCGTTGGGATCCAACCACGCGGTCCCGTCAATCTCTTTGTCCAACCCGGCCATAATCCGGAGCAAGGTCGACTTTCCGGCCCCGTTCGGGCCAATCACACCGATCTTTGCGCCCCAGAGGAACGACAGGTAGAAGTCCTTCAGGATCTGACGGCCGTCCGGCGCACGCTTGGCGACGCCTTTCATATGAAAAATGAATTCTTCTGACATCTCTTACTCACATTCATTCGCAGTTGCTGGCCGGACCTAGTAGCTCAGCGGTGTCCGCTCTGCAAGGAGAAGTTGCCCTCGGTAGTGGTCGCACGGGCGATTTACTTCGGACACAAGGCTCGGTACAAAAGGACTCCAAAGCAGGCAACGAGGGGGGAGAGTGAGAGTGGCGAGCTCAACACGATTCAATAACGTGCTATTGGCGATTGCCCTGAGTTCGTGTGTAATCTCGAATTCGGCGTTCGCTGAGATCCCGACAGCCGGTGACTTCGGTATCGGGATCATCCTGGGCGAGCCATCAGGGCTGACGGCGAAGGCATGGTTGGCCGATGATCACGCGCTCGACGCCCATC
>CAZDBH010000661.1:1251-3333 GCA_964503485.1 uncultured Bradymonadales bacterium
GTTCGACTTCAGTGATGAGGCGTTCGCCGTCTTCGTCGACTATCTGTTCCACTTTGACGTAGGGATCGATGTCGACGAACTCGAGGTTCCAATCTACATCGGTGTCGGTGGCAAGTTGGCGGTTCGCGATGAGCTTGGAGTCGGAGTGCGGGTGCCAATCGGAATCAGTGCTCTCTTCGACGAGCTGCCGCTGGAAGTGTTCGCCGAAGTCGCACCAGGACTTAGAATTCTCGACAAGACCGATCCGGACGTGGATGGGGGGATTGGGATTCGCTACGTTTTCTAGGCGTTCAATCTATCAGTCGCACGGTTGGCATGGGCCACCACAATCGATGTTGGTTTCCTCTCCCGTCTTCACCTCATCCGAGCAGCTCGACATGCAGAACGGACCGTGAAGATCGAGTGGGCAGGTATCGAAGAGGATTGCTTGGCCGACCGTGTTGTGGCGCATGGATGCAGTAAAGAGCCAATCACCCGAGAATGCCACAGTAGAGGCCCACTCCTGACCCGGACCCGTGTCACTAACGGTATGGGTGCCGGCATGGAACCATTTAGAGCCCTCCAAGCCGTACAAAAATGTCCCACCGCTCGTGTCGAAGCCAGGCGCGCCGACCGCGAGAGCGTCTTCGGTCATCCATAGGCTGGCGCCGAATTGACTGCCAGCACCCGCCTCTGGAATGATGGTCTGGACGAACTGCCATTCGGTGTCGTATCGGAACATATAAACCGTACCTCGGTCAGTGTCGGATCCGCCCTCGAGCGGTGCGCTCACGGCTATCCAGTCACCGGCGACCGCGACCGCTTCCCCGAAACTGTTGTCCGGTGACCCTGGAATCGGGAGTGTAGTTCCGCCGTCCCAGCCATCTTCGTCGAGTTCAAAAACCCGGGCTCTGTCACCGTCTGGATTGAAGGTCGTCGTGACGAGCCAGGGTAGGCTTAGCCCGATCGCACCATCGGCGACATTTTCGAAAACGTGGTCCGGTTCAAAGGTCGCCCCGTTGTCGCGGAAGGACAGCACCGAATCTACGCCTGGGGCGGACGCGACGATGTAGGGTGGGTCGACGTCGACCATGACGCCGAGGTTCGCACCAGCCACGGGCTCCTCTTGGTTGAGGACCATGCTTGGTCCCCAACCTGACCGAGTGGCCCTGTAGACCTTGACCGTACCGGCGGCGATCATCTCGGAGTGATCCGAGTTCCTGGACCCGACGACGAGCAGCCCGTCCGAGACTGCGACATCCGAACCAAACCCGCCGCTGGTCTCACTGAGCGTATCGAAGGGGTACCACGCCTCGCCGTCAAAGGTGTACGTGGACACGATGTTCTCCTCGCTGAAGTTCGAGTGCGCGACTGCTGCCATCCGATTGTGCAGCGCAATCTCGACACCGCCCTCCGAGACCCCGAAGTCGCCTACAGGAATCTCCTGCACCGTATCGGGAGCGCATACGCCCGGCCCAACGCAGCTTCCAGATGCGCAATGGGAGTCGCTAGTGCACGCAGCGCCCTCCTCGCAGCGTTTACACCAACCGCCACAGTCGACTGCGCCTTCATATCCGTTTCGAGCGCCATCGGTACAACTGAATTCGCACTGGGGGCCATGGGCGTCCCCGGAACAAAGGTCGAAGAGCCAAACGGTGCCTGTGGCATCCGATGAATGTCGGTACTCAGGTGCACCCACCAAAACGCGATCGCCATAGAGAGAAACTGAAAGTCCGAAGCCGTCTTCACCGGCACCGGGTGTTTCCAAGACCCAGCCCCGGTCCCAGCCACCCCCGTTGAATGTATACTCGAACACCCGACCATTCAGCGAATCTGGGTCGACCTCCCCGACCACGAGTCGCTCCCCGAAGAGATCCACGGCAACCCCGAAGCCTTCAAAGTGACCCGGCGGGCTGATGAAGGCGCTTTCCTCCCAGCTTCCGTCGTACTCGAACACCCAAACGGCCCCCCTCGAACCGACAAGTATACGGTCTCCATAGGTGGCAACCGAAATGCCCACGTTCTCAACGCCCGAGGGCGGGGATACGAGGAAGTTGGCCGCTTCGGCCTCTGGGTCTGCCCAATCGTATACGTGAATTCGTG
>CAZDBH010000662.1:0-3332 GCA_964503485.1 uncultured Bradymonadales bacterium
CCTTCATTCGCAAACTGAGCTAACGGCTAATCGCTAAAAGCCAATGGCGGAGCCCGGAGCGCTATGCGCGACAGGCTCCTAGGGTTCAATCTCTACTGCTGCCAGAGCAGGCTGCGATTCGGCTTCCTGAATCTCTTCTTCGGCGAGAGCCATCCCTCCATCGGTGTTCACCAACGCAAGGCCGCCCTGGCCTTCCTCAGAGGCGAGGGACAGGTGGCCGCCGCCCGCATTCTCGAGGAATCGTTCGGCTCTTTTGTATTCCTCTGAATTGGGGAAGTGAGTGCGTAGGGAATCCAAGCACTGGTCTCGGAAGTCCGGTTTTGAGTTCATGACCAGAAAGAGAAGGCGTTCCGGCAACGGACCGCTCGCTGCTGACACAAGCCGTTCGCGCAGCCTTTTCAGTTTGGTGAACGCAACCTCGAGGCCTGGCAGATCGCTATCGACTTTGTTCAGCCAGAGCTCCAACCTCCCGCTTTTGAGTGTGATGACCGCGTCCTTTCTCACGACTTGAGTCAGCAGCTTCTGGACGTCTTCCCCCAAAAGCGCGAGCAAGCGTGCGTGGACCAAGGTGGTCGGGTTGGTTGGCCCTAATGTATCAACACTCTCGTCGAGGTGTTCGCTCCTCACAGAGACCGCTGGAAGGCCAACTCGCCCCAGAGTGCCCACCTTTGGGTGCCAAGTCACATCGAGCGGCGTGGTCGTGCCGCCCTCGAAACGCAGACGACACGGGACAACTAGGCGGGTATGACTCGTGTGCCAAGACGTCTGGCTACTGCGGAACATCAGCGCCGTAGGCAGCTCTTCAACTGTCCCCAATGCCAAACGGTTGTACTCCCCGTGGGAGTTGTTCTGGGACAGAGCAAGTCCGTACTTCTTCGCAAAGGCCTTCAACGCCCCGACATCTCGGAACTCACCCATCTTCCGAATCACCGCCCTCGGGAGCAGCGCAAATACGAACAAAGCGACCAGTAGTAGATTGGTTAGCAAACTGATCTGGTCAGTTCCGGACTGCATCGCGTAGCGAACGATCGCTACCGCGGTCGCCAAGCCCAGCCCGATGCTGGTCAGGAGCCCCACCCGATTGACGAAGGTGTCCTGCTGGGGCGATCGTTTGTCCGAGGTGATCTGCGGTAGCCTGTCCAGCGCTTGGGGACGTAGTGTGTTGCTCGCCATGAAATGCCACTCAGTCTGTGCAAACTGAGCGAACTTGGGGGGTAGACTCGAGGTCTCCGGCGTTTTTGGGGCCTTCTGCTTCAATCGCGTGCTGTTCCGTGCAACCTGTCCAACTGACTCTCAATCATATCACTGAGGTTTGTCCACGTTTTCGTCTCGGCTTGGGGGTTGGCACTGAGTGAGGGAACGACTAAACAGAAGCGCCCCCTGTGGGGCTTGCAACAGTTCGTATAGGGAACTCATGGCTCAATTCTTCGAGGAACTAAACGACCAGCTGCGCGAGCTCATCGCTGAGCAACACGTCTTTTTTGTCGCTACGGCGCCGGCTGAGGGGCGAATCAGCCTATCACCGAAGGGAATGGACACTTTTCGCTGTCTCGACGCTCGGAGGGTGGCCTACCTGGACATCACTGGGAGTGGCAACGAAACCGCTGCCCATCTTCATGAAAACGGCCGAGTCACCTTGATGTTCTGTAGCTTCGGACCGCGAGCGAAAGTCCTTCGGCTCTACGGCCGGGGGTGCACTGTCGGACCCAGAGACGAGCAGTGGGACGAACTCTGCAGGTTGTTTCCAAACTACTCTGCTGCTCGCCAAGTCATGGTCATCGACATCCAGAGCGTGCAGACCTCGTGTGGATACGGGGTTCCGCTGTACGAATTCAAAGGTGAACGAGACACGCTCGAACGGTCGGGAAAGAGGCTATCTACCGAACAGATCGCAGCCTATTGGGACAAGAACAATCTCGTCAGTATTGATGGCTTGCCAACAGGTATGCTGCCGAGCGACGGCCAAGCATCCTCGGGCGACGGCTAGTCCCAAAAACGCCTCGACCCACCTCCTGTCGACGTGCTACGTTCCGTTCGCGGAACGACAACAGCTCATCCAAACAACGACGAGGAATTCATGCAACGACAGTTCACGCTTGCTCTGGCCACCTTCATGTTCGTGGCGCTCGCAACCACTATGGCGACAGCCCAGGAAAGTGAGGGCCATGACCTAGAGGCATTCCGGACGCTCTTCACGCGCCAGGCTCCCGATAACGCCGAGCAGTGCGAAGCCACTTTTGGCGCAATCGACGCCAACGGAGATGGCACGATCGACGACGAAGAGATTCAGGCCTACGGCGACATCCTCATCAACGGGGAGCCGATTGACTTTGATTGGGAGGGTGAGGGCGGTAACGGTGCCTCGGGCGGTGTCGGTGTCTCGGGTGGCGTAGGCGTCTCGGGCGGCGTCGGTAGTTCTGGCGGCAGTGGTCCGATCCAGGGCGGCTCGGTGGGGCGTCAGGGGAACGGTCCGGGCGAAACAGATTCGGACCGAGCAGGCGACTGACCGGCCCTGTTCTGCCCTACGGCCTCACTCACCCAGTGCGCAGGGCCCTACTCGGGAAACGCGCACCCCGTCTCAGATGACCATTTGTTCTGCGGCGCTCCGGCACCACCAGAACGGTTTCCCCAACGCTCGCAGAGTGCGGGCTCGTCCACCGTGAGAATCGAGCTGTCACTGCCTCCATTTGCGGGGTTCTGCCAAAAGATGATCGAGTGACAACCACCAATCTGCGGAACCTGGGCCACGCTCACATCCTGTGCACCGAACGATAGTGGATCGGTGCGAAATGGATCGACCGCGGCACCGTCGTGGTAATCCCACGCCCCCAACAATCGCCCATCGTCGTTCAATATAGAAGCCGGAATTTGCACGTAGTCTGAAGCGGTTCCATATAACACGCCGGTCGGTGCCACGGCTCCAAAGAGGTCAACCGGAGTTGGGTCCTCTTCGGTGGGATTGAAGATGATTCTCGCGTTGCTTACCTGCGGACTGATGTTGATCAACCGAATCCAGGGCCCTCCGGTAGTCGGACAGTTGGTATCGAACACATGAAGCAGGTCATCGCTGTCGATGAGCAGCATAGGCGTCTCCCCCGTTCCTGGTTCTGGAGTGGTGAACTCGACTCCTCCCTCGACCTCGTCGAAGGGGATGTTGGCGCAGTCGTAATGCAGCTCTTCAGGATCAGAGAAGAAGTCACTTGCGAGGATGCCTTTGGCCACCACTGGGATACCGACGGGAATCGGCCAGGGATGGACTACCCAGGGCCGCAACAAGCCCGCACTAGGAGCCTGTCGCGCATAGCGCTCCAGGCTCCGCCATTGGCTTTTAG
>CAZDBH010000663.1:0-3331 GCA_964503485.1 uncultured Bradymonadales bacterium
GCGACCGGAGCCGGGTAGAAGACTGTGCGGCTCGTCAGGATGGCCGGCGTTGGCGGCAAACCGGTGAGCAGCTGAGCACTAAGGCTTTCGATGAGGTCCCAATGGGCATAGTAGCGTGCTGATAATGTCTTGCCGACGCCGGGGGTGCCGTCTCTGGCTTCCTAGCGGCATTCGCCATTCGGCAGGTGTTCAGCGAGGGGGGCAGGGGGGCTCACCAGTCAGCACTTCGTCCGAGGTAGCCCATCCCGCAGGTCACCACACAAACAGTGGAATGCTCGGGTCGAGTTGATATCGGCGCTTCGTCGTGAGCAGGACGTCCTTCAGCCCCGTCTTTCTAAGTGTCGACAGCGTGAAATAGGCACGGTTCTTCAGCGACTTGCGGTCGGCCTGATCACCGGGCCACAGCGTGTCGATAACATCTTCCAGCGTCATCTCGATGCCACCGGAACGCCGCCTTCTGACGAGGGTCGCCAACAGCGTGGACAGCTGTTTCTTGCCGCCCAAATCGACCCATTCGCCATCTTGTGTTCGATACTCAACGCCGTCATTCGCACACAGAAGAGAGTCGCTGCTCGAAGCGAGCGCCATCGCCTTGATTCGGCGTTGAAATGTCGGGTCTTGAAGCTGCAATAGCCGTTTGCCGAGCGACCTCACGTGGACCGAGCGGGCGTAGTGGGACGGTCCACCCCAGGGATATCGGTCGGCGTCGTCCCATTTTGGTGCGATGATCGGGAGTAGACCCGAAGCCAGGTCCGCCTCGGAGAATTCGTGTTCGTATCTCTTTGCGAACAGGTCCGCTAGCCCGAGAACCATGACGGCCGTCTCGTGCTCGAGGCCGGAGCCGAACGACTTGCCCGAAGCCAGCGCTCGCCGCCCTTCCGCGAGCTGTCCGGCGGCCAGGAGCATGCTGGCATGGAAGCAGTGGCGCACGGTCATCTGAACCGGGTTTCCGCGTAACGCAGCCAGCCGAACCGCTTCTGCGGCCAGTTCGATGGCCGAGTCCGACTCGCCCAAGAACCACGCCAAAACAGATCGTTGTCCGACGACGGCGGCTTGGTAGGTTGGGGAGTCCGAGTTGAAGATTCCGTCAGAGGCTTCTTCCAGCAGCCGCCTCGCAGCCCCCCAATCCTCCCTGTCGATTGCAAGCCAGCCGAGGCGCATGGCGTTCAGAGCGACATCGAGCTCTTGGCCCAGTGCCCGGTTCAAACGCTGCGCCCGAATCAACAGGCTGCGGGCTCGCTCGCGTTGGTGGTGTTCGTGGGACAGACTCGCACCCAAGAGTTGGCAGAGCGAGGCGAGTCGTCGCACGTCCCCTCTGGTCTCAGCCCAGCTCAGGCCGGTTTCGTAGGCTTCGTGTGCCTCGTCCATTCGCCCCGATATGCGCAGCGCGTTGGCGTACAACGCCCAAAATCGGAACTCTTCGTTCAGCCACATTGTGACGTCGCTCGTCAGGACAGACTCAAAATCCACCAACGCGGCACTGGGCTCTCCCAGTAGGAGCGTCGCTTCTGCTCGGCGCAGACGTACGCGATTCAGAAGATGCTCGTCGTCAAGACCGGCAGCGTCTTGATAGAGGCCATCGACCCCAGGCGAGTCCGGTTGATGCTGAATCGCGTGCTGCTGGTCGATCAGTGCGAGTTTGACTTCGAGCCGATACCTAATGTCCGGTAGATCCGACGCTAGCGCTGCTGCGTCACTGAGTGCCAGGCTTGCCTCCTCGGTCCGTCCAAGGCCGACGAGTGCTCTGCTCTGGCCGAGAATGAGTTGAATTAGGTGCCGAGCATCGACCCGATCGGGCGTCACCTGTTTTCGGATCGACTCGACAAGTGTGGCGACACTCGAGCATGGTGTAGCTCGCGACAGGATGGGTTCGAGGACACAGCTCAAGGCGCAGATTGCTCGCTGATCGGGATCAGGAGACTGGCGATGCCAAAGGAGCGCCTGTTCAATATTGTGTCGCTCGTTGGCGTGGCGTTTATCCCTGTCCTCGAAGGCTTCTTCGCAATACTGGTGGTAGTAGTTTGCGTGTCGGGAGGCCGCTTCTTCGAGCGCGTCACTATCTTTGCCGTGCTGTCGAACGAGTTCGCGGATTACTCTCAGGACGCCGAGCCTTTTGCCGGAGTCGGTGGATTCTAGGAGCGACCGATCGAGCAGGTCGTCTAGGTGGTCGAGCATCGAATGAGAGCCTTCTGGCCCCACCGAGACCACAGCTTCGGCGGCTTGGACGGTGAAACCATCTTTGAAAACCGTGCACTGAGTCAGGACCGTTCGTTGTGCCTCTGACAGCGAGCTCCACGTCGAAAGGAAGGCCGCTTCTAGTCCCGAGCGAGCGGTTAGGCTGTCAGGATGTCTTCTGGACAGGAGGCTCAGGTCATCGGTGAGCCTGCGGGACAGTTCTTCGAAGTCGAGCAATCGGAGCCGAGCGGCCGCGAGTTCGATGGCGAGGGGGATGCCGTCCAGGCGCGCAATAAGTGCTCCGAGGCCCGGCCAATCGACGGCCTTCGCTTCTTGTTCGGGGCGCACGGCCAATGCGCGCTGCCACATCAGTTCAAAGGCCGGGGAAGAGCGAACCTTTTCCTCTGTGTAAGGGAGGGTCGGGAGCGCGAGCGCTCCCAAGCGAATCTGGCAGGCTCCAGGGACATCAAGGTTAACCGTTGAGGTCACAAGCAACTGGGTTTGCGCAACTTGCGACAGGCGAAGCACGACTTCCGAAACCTCAGAAGAGACATGTTCGGCGTTGTCCAGAACGAGTAGTGGAGTTCCTCTCTCGGACAAGCAAAGCCCGAGCTCTTCGAGCTGGGAGGAAGCCGGCCCTGCCTGATGAAAGCGAAAGTCGATCGCCGCCGCCATCGCACTCAGCACGTCGTCGAGGGTTCGGCAGTGGTGCAGCGCAACGAACGGAATCTGACCGTGCGTGTCTTCTAGCAACGAGGCTGCCTCGTAGCCGAGTCGAGTCTTTCCGATTCCGGCTGAACCCGTCACGAGGATGCAACGCTCACCACGCTCGATGGCGGCGAGCAGTTCTCCTAGTTCGGTCGCGCGGCCAACAAGAGGGGGGCACAACGACCTCGAGAATGGGCCTGTGGCCGTGACGCTCAAGAGGGTGAACTCCAACTGCGATATGATTTCTACGTTAGGGAAGCCCAACCGTTACAGTCAAGCCGGACCGACTACTCGTGCGGGCAAAGACCGGTCTCTAGAGGGTCATGGTTGAATTGGCCGTCTGGAAGTGAATCGTCGAGGCCATCGCCCAGCAACTCGTAAGCGAACAAGGAGCCATTGAATTGGCCGTTGTCGAAATCGACGGCGGCGTGAGGGGCGAGTAATGAGC
>CAZDBH010000664.1:0-3330 GCA_964503485.1 uncultured Bradymonadales bacterium
TTCTCTGACGTCACGTCGAGGACGTTTTCGAGCATCGTGTGGTTGGTAAACAGTGGCGGGACATCGACTGCCACGAGTCGACCGGTCACCGTTCCGCCATCAGTCGTATCACGGCTGATCCAGATGAAAATCACATCGTCGGTCTCTGGGGTCACGGTTATCTCGTCGGGCTTGTCGACTGTTCCGCTCGTATCGGGGATCTCGCCATAGGGGCCGTAGACGCCATCATCTTCTCCCATGGAGCAATTGAATTCACATCCCCAGGGAAACACCAGTAGCAGACAAACCGCCAAAACGGCGCTGTGAACTTGGAATCGGCTCATCAAATCTCTCTCCGATGAACGAGCGGCTATCTAGTTGCAATTCTTTGCTGCGCTCGCGCGTTTTGATCCGTGATTCAAGGTGGTAAGGTACCCCATCGACGACAAAAGGAAAAGAGCCTGGTGGGGCCAACAACCGCCTCGGCAACATGAGAGACAATGCAAAGAGGGATACGATGCAAAAACGTTTCGCGATCGCTGTAGTCGCCGGTCTAGTGGTGCTCCCAGGAAGCGCATTCTCAGATATTCCTCCGCCACAGGACTATGTCGAAACCTGCACCATCGACCATCAGCGTCAGGAAGGGGAAACGTGCCGGGAGTGCTCAGCGAGCCATATGAACCCTGGCTATTGCGAGACCTCATTCGCCGACTCAGGGTTGGACAGACGCTGCCGAACCTGGGGCGCCTCTGCCTGGACAGAGGTCTGGTGCGGAAGCGAATTCCGTGAAGGCACTGGGCTGGGACCCGCTACGGACCCCGTAACAGAGGACCCCGTCGTCCCAGAGGAAGGCGCCCGCGCACCTGTTGAGGTCCTCCACGCAGACGTGGGTCCCAAATGCGGGATGTCAGCGACCTCCGGAAACGCTGTGGGCGCAGGATTGTGTGGCATGATCGTAGCCGGTGTCCTCATCGGAATGCGCCGCTCCCGAAAAGACAAATAGGACCTCCGTGGGTTGGGCCGCCGCATTTCTTCTTACGCAAGCGATTGAAGTACCCATCTATGTGAAAGCCCAGCCTGGAAGATCCCTGTGGCTAGCTTTCGCTGTCGCTTTCTCAGCCAGCCTACTCACACATCCGGTTCTTTGGATGGTCTTCCCGCACATCCCGCTGGACTATTGGGTTGCGGTCGGCTTGCTCGAGATGGGGGTGGTCGCCGTCGAGGCCCTCTTCCTATGGCTTGCCCGTGTCACCAAACCACTCCAATGGGCGCTGCTCGCCAATGCCGCCAGCGCGGGCCTTGGGTTCCTGATCAACCTCTTCACCTGACTGCCTTTTACCATCCTTTTACACGCTGTGGCGCTGTAGCTATTGGCGCCAACTGAAACATGTTCTATTCTCGTTAGAACGTGTTTCAGTCCCCATAGGCGGCACAGTGACAGATAGAGGACCCGCATCGACCGAGGCCGAAGTCAACGAAGCGCAACTGAGCCAGCTCTTCTCAATGGCCGAGGGCTTCGTAACCCGAGGTGAACTGCCGTCAATACAAGTGGCTGTGGCCCGCAAGGGCCGACTGGCAGGGACCATGGCATACGGTAACGCTTCCTTCGCTGGTACGACAGCCGCGGTCGATGAACGAACCCTCTACTCGGGCTATTCGACCACCAAGGCTGTGGTAGCTGCCGCTATATGGCTCTTACTCGAGGACGGCGTTATCAGCGAGGGTGACAAAGTCGCCCGCTGGATTCCCGAATTCGGGACCAATGGAAAGGAAATCGTTGAGGTCGGCCAGTTGCTAACCCACACAGCCGGATTTCCGAACGCACCATTTGCGGTCACCGACTGGCCCGATCGCGCCCGGCGGCTGGAACGACTCGCATCGTGGGAACTCGAATGGGTGCCTGGTAGTCAACTCGCCTATCACGCAACCTCGGCTTCCTGGGTTTTGGCAGAGTTGATTGAACGCTGTGCTGACCAGCCGTTTACTCGGTTTGTGCGGGATCGCGTCGTCCAACCTCTCGGGCTCGAAGGCTTCTTCCTGGGACTCCCGTCAGATATGAACGGCCGAGTTGCCGACGTTGTGCACGTGGGCGAGCCGCCCACTGAACAGGAGCTGGACAACCTCGGCTTGGACAAGTCCGTCGACCGGAGCGACGACGAGGACTACCTCTCTGGCTACAATCGCCCCGATTGGCGAGCGATTGGTGCCCCCGGTTCGGGCGGCTGCACGACGGCTGCATCACTGGCGATGTTCTGCCAGGCCCTGCTATCTGGCGGCGTATTAGACGGCACTCGGGTTTGGAAAGAAGAGACAATCGCCTCTGCCCTCGAGGTCCGCACGCAGGGGCTGACCGATCCAATGACTGGCAATGTTGCCAACAAATGCCTCGGGCTGGTTATCGCCGGCGACGAGAGCCGTATGTACAGGGGTTTCTGTCCGGGCAACTCCCCGAGAGCGTTCGGGCATGCGGGGGTTGGCGGCCAGTTGATGTGGGGCGACCCCGCGACCGGTCTGTCGTTCGCGCTCGTCACCAACGGTCTCGTGCGTCATCCCATGAAAATGGGCATGCGAAACCTCATGCTTTCGAGCTGTGCCGTGGAGTGTGCCAAATGAACCCAACACCCGCCAATGGCCATGGAAGCTTCGTCGACCAACTCAAACGAGGCGCTGAGTATCTGAAACCGCTGTCCATCTGGGAGCGAGTCATCACCCGAAAGACGAGCGGACCGCCGAACAAGTACGATCCTGAGTTCATGGCCAAACTACTGCCGTACATGGAGTTGTTCGCCAGCTACTTCGACGCTGAAGTGCGCGGCCTGGACCGCCTGCCCGCCAAGGGTCCAGTCATGGTGGTTGGCAATCACTCCGGGGGCATCTTCACACCTGACACGAGCGCGCTGTACGTCGCTTGGTATCGAGAGCGCGGATTCGACGAGCCCCTGTTGGGCATGGCTTTCGATGCGGCCTTCAGCTGGCCCGGAATCGGATACGTGATGCCCAAGATTGGGCAGATTCCGGCCAGTCCCCAGAACGCACTCGAGGCGTTCGCTTCAGGGGGGTCGCTGCTCGTCTACCCCGGTGGTTCACATGAGGTGTTCCGCCCATGGAAGGAGCGAGACAAGGTCGATCTCAATGGTCGAAAGGGATTCATCCGGCTCGCCTTTCGCGCCGGAGTACCGGTGGTACCGATCGTGGGGCACGGCGCCCATCATTCGACCATCGTCCTCAGCCGTGGAGAGCGACTGGCGAAGCTTCTCGGCGTTGACCGACTGCGAATGGACGTGTTTCCCATTGTCCTTCAGGTTCCTTGGGGAATCTCATTCCCTGGCCCTCCAGCTCTTCCCTTACCAG
>CAZDBH010000665.1:0-3275 GCA_964503485.1 uncultured Bradymonadales bacterium
GCTAAAAGCTAACGGCTGGAGTCCGGGGCGTTATACGCGACGGGCTCCTAGCCGAGTTCTTCTGCAGATTTCGACCAGGTGCGTCGACTGGGTTCTGCCCTGGTCCGCTGGATTCAGAACAGTTAGAACCAATCCAGACATTCATCGTTAACACAACCGAAACCTCGATGGTCGATCCAACTATGGTGAGTGAGAGATGAGTCGCTGCGTACTGTTATTGCTCCTCGTGAGTCTGTTCCTGGCCTGCGGTGACGAAGTGCCCCCACTCATCGAAGACGATGCCCGACGGGAGTATGCTGAAGCCTACTGCCTTACTGTCGATGAGTGCGGTGACGACTACGGAGCCCT
The DNA here is from genome assembly GCA_964503485.1 of uncultured Bradymonadales bacterium. Lineage (GTDB taxonomy): Bacteria > Myxococcota_A > Bradymonadia > JAFGEP01 > JAFGEP01 > CAZDBH01. The sequence continues at coordinate 349 of CAZDBH010000665.1, forward strand.
TTGGGTGAGCGTCGATGACTGTGTGGAATCTCGGTACGGCTTACTTCAGGCACCCGTGTTCGAGGGGTTCAATCCTGCGATGACAGATGCGGATTTAACCGCCTGCGCCGACACCATTCGGGCAGCCACCTGCGAGGAGTTCTACGGACAAGACGAGTTTCGCTCGACACCGCCCTGTGACGCGCTCCGTGCCCAACCCGGTGCGACCGCTGCATCCCCAGCCAACCAGCCCATCATCGGCTGCGACTGCGTCGAGGGGGAGTCTTGTCGTGAGAATCTGGATCGTGGGCCGATCTGTCGGCAATGCGTCCCGGACGTTGATGAGGGGGCGGATTGCTCAGACGCCCGCTGTCAGTCGGACCTAGTTTGTAACTCGGAAGACTCCATTTGCACCCGGGTCCTCGGGTTCGGTTGTGACTCGGATTACGATTGCGGGGGTGGAACGGATTACTATTGCGACGACGATTTCCAGTGTCAGCCGCGGGCACCCGGTACGCCCTGCCACTCCAACACGTTGTTCGACCCCGTCGCTCAGGTCGACTTGGCCTGTGTCGGGGGCCAGGCGGTGACTGCACCTGGTCTCAACGAGGCCTGCGACGACGAGCCAGATTGTGGACCGGCTGGCCTAGTCTGTGTCGAAGAGCGCTGCGTGGAGAAGCGGTCCGTGGGCGAGTCATGTGAGGAGCCGGAAACTGACTTGGGGGCTCCCTTTCGGGTCAGACCCAATGCCGTGGGTATTTGATCTGCTCTGACGGGTTTTGCGCTCAGCGACCGGGCCAAGGCGAAGCCTGCGACGGCGAGTGCCAGCGGCCGCTTCTCTGCCTCGATGGCTCCTGCCAGTCGTTCGACGCGATACCAACTATTGGCGAAGCGTGCGCGACCGTTTCCACTGGACTGGGCGGACTCGCAGGCGGTGCGCTGGCAGGCGGTATCTGTGCGGGTGGATACTGCGACACGGCTGACGACGCGGCGGGCGGAGTGTGCATGCCGTTCCTGCCGCCCGGCGCCGAGTGCGGAGGAATGGGGGGTTCGCGAGCAGTCTGCGACCCGTTCGTTGCCTACTGCGGATCGCTCAGTGACGGGTCGGACGTCTGCATTAGCTACGCTCGAGAGGGCGATTCGTGTCAAGACCGCAGGTGCATCCGAGAGACCCACTGCGGCGATGATCAGGTGTGCCGACCACTATTGGAGACGGGCGATTCGTGCACTTCAGGACTTCAGTGCCGCGACTGGTGCCTCGGATTGTGTGATGGAGGCGACGCCGATGGACTGCCCTGCACCGATCCGGACCAGTGCGGCGATGGCACATGTTCTGGCACGTGTGGGCCGGATGAAACCTGGGATGCCTGCGGATTGGAGTGAGTCGTAGCTACAGGCGTAGAGCGCCGTAGTTCGAGGGTTGCACCTCGCGCTGCTGGGCCTCGAGACACGTGTCCAGCAAAAAGGAGAGAAGGCGGCGGGTGTCGCGGGGGTCGATGATGCCGTCGTCCATCAGGCGAGCGCTGCAGAACATCGACTCTGAGATGACTTCGAGCGCCATCTCGATCATTTTTCCCTGGGCTTTCACTTTGCCGATCATCTTCTCGTCGGGCTCGATGCCTTTTCGCTCCCATTTAGTCTCGGTGACGATCTGCATCACCTTGGCGGCCTGGGCGCCACCCATCAACGCCTGTCGCGCCGAGGGCCAGCTGAATACGAATTGCGGTTTGAGCGCCCGGCTGGCCATGGCGTAGTTGCCTGCGCCGTAGGCGTTTCCGATCAAGATAGTAACTTTGGGAACTCGGGCATTGGCCACATGCTGGATCAGTTTCGCCGAGTGTTTGACCTGTCCTCGGCGTTCGACCTCGGTACCGACCAGGAAACCCGTCGTGTTCTGCAGAAAAACCAGTGGACTGTTCTTTTGGTCACAAAGCGCAATGAACTGGGCCGCCTTGTTGGCGCCCTGCGGGGTGAGCGGCCCGTTGTTCGCGATAATCCCCACTTGCTTGCCGCCGATTCGCGCTGTGCCGCACACCGTCGCCGGGTCAATCGAGGGACTGTGTTCGTCGAAGCGTGAACCGTCGACGATGCGGGCAATAATCTCTTGAGCTTTCACCGGAATACGGCGGTTTTCTGGAAACACACCGATCAGCTCGGCCGGATCATAAAGAGGCTGCTCGATCGCCTCTCCGCGGTGGGATAACTCCGGATCTGCGGGTAGCTGAGCTACTATCTCGCGTGCGATTCGAATCGCGTCGGCGTCATTCTCGGCCAGATACTCGCCGGTACCTGACGTGGTCGCATGCATCTCTGCCCCGCCTAGCTCTTCAGCCGTAGCGTCCTCGCCAGTACCTGCCTTGAGCAGTGGTGGACCGGCCAAGAAAAGCTGGGTCTTGCCGCGAACCAGTACGATGTAGTCCGAGAGGGCGACTTGGTAGGCTCCGCCCGCCGTCGCGTTGCCGTGCGAGATGGTGACTTGCGGGATGCCAGCCGCACTCAGCTCGGCCTGCTGACCGTAGATCTGTCCACCTTCGACGAATAGAGACGCAGCCCATGGGTCTTGGGCAGCCGACATATCGGAGAGATTGCCACCACCACTCTCATGGCACGAGACGATGGGGAGGCGGAGGCGTCGAGCGAGTTCCTGTATCCGCAGCATCTTCTTTACGTTCACCGATGTGATCGTGCCGCCCTTGATTGCGAAGTTCCAAATGACGATTAGGCAGCGCCGGCGGGAGATGTAGCCGATACCTGTTATGAGGTTCCCGCCCGAGTATTTTCCGTTCGAATCGCCGAACATATTCCATCCGGCGATCGAATAGAGCTCGACAAAGGGTGCTCCCGGATCGAGTAGTCGAGCGAGTCGCTCCCGAGGTAGCAGCTTACCCTTGGCGCGTGCCCTTGGCTTGTAGGCCAACTCGGTTTCGAGCTGCCGTTGTTCAACGGCC
>CAZDBH010000666.1:0-3272 GCA_964503485.1 uncultured Bradymonadales bacterium
GAGACGAGCTCCGAATCGATGGGCTGGGATATCTCCCAAGGTGGTTCAGTTTCCATATCCGGTTCGTGCAGGGGCAGCTTGTCCCAGTCTGCGTCCGGCGGGAGGCCACTCGCAACCTCTCGCTCCTCAGGGGTTAGATCGGTATGTCGTTTTGCGGGCGGTTTGGCGATTCGCCCAGAGCTCTTGACCTTCTTGAAGACGCCGCTCTTGGGCGCCCGTTCGAAAGGCTTCTCTTCGGGCTCAATCCAGCGACTTTCACCCCGATCGTATTCTGGTTCTTCGACCACATCGGCTATGCGACTCGATTCGACCCGCCCAAACAAGCCAGACTCCCCGGCCTTCCAGTCAGCCCCTTCGTCCTGAGCGGGCAGCGCTCTGTAGTCGGTGCGAGAGACCGGTCGGTCGAGAATCTCCTTGAGTTCCTGCCATTCGAGGTCGTCATTCACATCTGGGTGCTGTAGCTCGGGTTTGATCGGCTGAGCGGGGAAATGTCCTGACTCACGCTCATGATCTTCAAAGACCATCGGGAGCTCACCGCTCTTGCCGTCCACGGCCTTGTACTTTCCGCTCTCGGCGAGGTGGGCGGCAAAAGCACCACTCTCTTCCATCACAGCCGAATATGCGCCGCTCTCCTCGAGTTGAGTATCGCTGAACTTGAGCACCATCTTTCGCCACAGTTCGTCCGCCAAGTCGCGCAGTTTGCCGCGTGAGTTCTTTCTGACCTCGCGAAGCAATTCGACCGCGGATGTCGCGTTGATTCCGCTCAGGGCTGTGAGAATGGAACGAACCTGCTTGTTCACACGCAGGAGCGTCTTTAGGTCGCGATTCAACAAGAGAGCGCCCCGAATGACGCCGAATTCTTCGAGCTGCTGTCTGAAAAACGGGACGTAGCGTTCACCGCCTATGTTCACGAGCCCGATGAGCAGCAGATCGAGTTCCTCTGCCTCCATGTTCATCAAGCCGCTCTTGCGAGCGCGGTCGAGTAGGTAGATTCCGACGGTGCTATCGCCTGAATTCCCAAGCACCTTTAGCGATGCACAACGCACACCCGAATCGGGCGAGCCAAGATTCTTGATCATCCTGTCGCGCAGCCGTTCGGAATACTCGCCTGGGAAAAGGCTGATCGCGGTGGTCCGAACTTGTGGCTCATCGTGCTCAAATGCCGCCCAAAACAAGTCTTCCGCGCTTGCCGGCAACAACACATCGTCGACCAGCGACTCGAGCACCCGAGCCGCGATCGTACCGTCGAAGCCGTGAAGCGCTTCAACCCACACCGACGGATTCGTTTTGATCCGGTCAGCCAGAATCCCAACAATCACGGTCTGCGGGGGCCCACTGATAGGAACTGCCGCCCGTGCGAGGAGGGCGCTGTCCTCGAAGGACGCTCGCTGGGTGTAGAAGGCGATGGCCTCCTGGGCCTTGTCGTTATCTTGGGTGGGTCCGTCCGGGTCGCAGATCAGGTCCAGCGTTTCCTCCGAACCCGCTCTGGTTAGCACCTCGTTTGCTACCAGAGCGTGCTGCGGTGTGTGGTTTGCGTTCTCTTCGACCCGGCCAAGGAAGACCAAGGTCTCGCCGAACTCACCTGCCAGTAAACGCTGCAAGACCAGCCCTGTGCTGAGCCAAACCGCTTCATCCAACAGGAAGTCTGTTCCGCGCCCAGAGAGAATCCCGAGAATATGGTCCTCGAGAATACTCAACATCTGTGCCGGCTTGAGGATGTTGAGATCCGCGGACCAGGATGTTCGTTCCTCAGCCGTTGCTCCCACTGCGATCAAGCGGTCCAGTTGGGTCGCTTCGACGGTTGTGAAGTCAATACCAACAACAACCTCTTCTTGCGATTCTCTGGCAGCGCCAAGGCCGGAGAGGGCCTCGACCAACCGCTGGAAACGCGGGATAGCCGGCTTGGCGCCGTCTAGGTCTTCGGTATTCCTCTCGTCCTCGGGGAGTTCGAACGCTTCGGTGAAACCGTCCACTGCGACATGGGCAATGTGTTTGAACCCCGCTTCCCACAGAGAGTCGACGGTGTCCATCTCGGTGGATGGACCCGGACGCAACAAGTCGACGAAGATGTCGAGCTCTTCGCGGGTGATTCCCTTCGTGAAAGCCAGCTGGCGAATCCCGTCTCGAAACATCCGTAGGACGAAACTGTTGTCGTACTCGCGCGGATCGTAGACGTTGTGACCGTTCCAAGTTACCCGGTCAGGTTCCAACACGACCAAAACTGGATCGATCACCGCCAATGCCTCGTCGAAGAGAGTGACGAGTTTTTCGAAGGCGTTGAGGCGGGTCTTGTTGTTAGTGGTGTAGAGCTTCGCAGCCAGCTGTGTACGAGAAATCTGTACGAGCACTTCCCGGACTAGCTCAGAAACAGCCTCTTCGTCCAGAGGAGCTTCCTCAAAGCCATCCAGCTCGTCATAGGTGCTGGACTGATCGTCGGGACTGGACTGATCGTCGCTCATTTGGCGCTCGGGTCACGGGATTTCATGTTGACACACCTCTATGGGTGTACCCGAGCATGCGACCTTCGAGCAACGGGTTTGTTCAGACTATCTGACTTCGACCGTGGTTTCGGGAGCCCGAGTTCGGTAGGTCGCGTCGATATGGTCGAGGAGGTCAAAGATGGCCTCCTCGTAGTTCGGGCCGGGACCCGATCCGTCGGGCCAGGCCGCGTGATCGCTGTAGAAGTTACCCTTCATACACTCCGACTCATCGTTTGCGTCGGACGAGATGCAACCACCGTCTTCATCATCAACCAAACCGTCGCCGTCATTGTCGACGCCGTCCGAGCAGAAGGGCATTACGTTGTCGGCGTCTTCTCCAGCACCGTTTGTGGCTGCGCAGTCTGGGTCTTCGCCATCAACGAGCTCGTCCTCGTCGTTGTCGATGCCGTCGTTGCACTGATTGGTGTCGTTGTCGCCACAGAACCCGTCCGGGTACACGACAATGACCTTTTGCCACAGCCCACCGGCCATGAACCCTGCGAAGGGCACCACGGCGGCTCTGAGATCGTCAGGAGTCTGACCATAGCCGTGGAGGAGCATAACCACCGGGAAGGTGGCATCGCGCATGGGGTGGTCGACTGGCCACTCACTCGTGTCATCGGCGCTTTGACAATCGGGGTCGTCGGGAAAATCGACCAGCTGGTCGTCGTCGTTGTCGATGCCGTCGTTGCACAGGGACTAGCCGAGACCGTCGTCCTCGCTGTTGTACGTGCCGTGGGCGCAGCCCCTGTCGTCCCCGACTACTAGTCCGTCCCCGTCGTTGTACTAACC
>CAZDBH010000667.1:0-3253 GCA_964503485.1 uncultured Bradymonadales bacterium
TTGACGTGTTGTTTGGCGCGGCGACGGTCGACATTCCGTTCGCTCAATTCTTTGCCACGTGACCACCGTCGCCCGAGAGACTCACTTCTGCAGGCTTCGAATCTACGAACCGAACCCGGTTTTCGTCCGCTCAGAAGCCGACCGGCGGGCGCACGTAGGTTTCGGGCTCCGGTTCAGGTTCAGGCGTGGGTTCAGGCTCGGGCTCGGGGTCAGGCACGGGGTCGGGAGGGGGCCCCCGGGCCCGCGCGGGCTCCCCCAGCCCACCTCCGGCCCCCGGTCCGGGTCGGGCGCGGGGTCAGGCTCCGGCGCGGGTTCAGGCTCGGGCTCGGGTTCAGGCACCGGTTCTGGCTCGGGGAGCCTCTCCCCCCGTTCGCGGGATCGGTCTGCCCGCGCCCGCCGTCTCTCAGCGCGCCGTTCAGCCCGTTCGAGTTCGTCGAGGGCGGCGGCCAATGAGACCGCGGTGGCCTGGCGCTCAGTGGCTAGCCCCTGCGCTTCGAGCAAGGCGTTTTGTCTGACAACGCCCGGGTCGAGCTCGACACTCTCGCTGTCCAACTGATCATCCACCAAGACCTGCCTATCGAGGGGCGGCGCTTCGCTGCCCGGTCCATCGAGGGGTTCCTCGGAAGGCGGTGCGACCAAGTTTTCAGCCGTCCCGGGGTCTTCTTCAGGTGGATCGTCACTGCCTGAACGGCTGAGAAAGATCCCCACTGCAATCACCAGATTCAACATCACCAGAAGCGCGAGTGCACGCCGCTTCAACCTGGCCCGTTTCGCAGCTGGGTCGCTGTGGATTTCGACGCTGACGTCGGCACTCGTCCGCTCAGTAGGCGACTCACCCGCGACCTCGGTGGCAGATTCCTGGGACTCCTCGGGCTTATCCACGAATCGAGGGTCAACTAACGTCTGCGCCCCAAGACGTTGGCTACGCAAGCTGATGATGTTGCCACTCGGAAGCCGCGGTAGGTAGTTCAACCCCTCAGCGTGGGGCACAGTCGTTGAAAGCGGACTCAGCACGTCACAGATGGTCGGTGAGTCTGGTCGCTCGTCAGGTGACTTCGAGAGCATTGCGCTCACTATCTCACTGAGTTCGTCGGGTATGTCCGCGACCTGTTCACCCAGCGGCGGCAAATCTTCGATCAGGGCCGCGAGGAGGCTGCTGAAATCGGCGAACGGCAGTTTCCCAGTGGCCAGATGATAGAGGGTTGCCCCCAGCGAGTAGATGTCTGATGCGGGGCCGAGGGGCCACCCCTGCAATTGCTCCGGCGACATGTAGGCAGGTGTTCCGTGGACTTTGCTGCGGGGGTCGGTGAAATCGACCATGGGCCGCACCAAGCCGAAGTCGGTGAGGCGCACGACGCCGTTCCGGTCGACGAGACCATTGGACGGCTTGATGTCTCTGTGGACGAGCCCCATCTCATGAATCGCACTCAGTCCGAGAAGTAGCTGTACGCCGGCGGCAGCCACAGCGCCCGCAGGGAGCGGGCCTTCGACCTGGAGCAAGTCTTCCAGGTTGGGCCCATCGACGTACTGCAAGACCAAGTACGCCTGCGAATCTGTCAGCCCCAGGTCATGGATGCGAATGAGGTTGGGGTGTTCCACTCGAGCGAGCCCACGTGCCTCCTCGAGCAGGTCAGCACGGTCGATCTGAGGTAGCTCCGGGTTCATGACCTTGATCGCGACCAGCCGATCTAGAGTCGTGTCGCGACACTGGTATACGGTGCCCATCGCGCCCTTTCCGAGTTGTCGAAGAGGAACGTACCTGCCGCTGGGCATGGCAGCTACGATCAACGGGTCCTCAATAGGCCTCTCTTCCTGCCGGATGTCTATCCGCGCTCGATGCAGCCCTACCGCGTTGACGAACTCGAAAGGGATTTCCTCACCATTGTGTTGCGCCGTGGCCTGAATCCGACCGGTGGGTAGCTCGGCCGTGACGTGGCCACGTTTGTCCGTGTGCAGAGTCTCACCGCCCACGCGGACCGCAGTGCGGACCAACGGCCGCCCAGACAGAGTAATATGGAGCTTGACTTGCTTCACAGGAGGTCGAAGCTCGTTCCGAGTGTCACAATGTGAAGCTGCGCTGTGTTTAACCCCCAAACGACCAGAGTGTAGCCGACGTCCACATCTCTCTCGTCGATGGTGAAAATCGAGCCCGCCCCGACTCGTACGACGGTGCGGTCAGCGGACTGGTCGCGCGTTGTTACGTACTCACTCTCGAATGAGACAGCCGGCACGTCCACGCGATCTGTGAAGAGGACTTGCCCGATCACTTCACCTTCAGTGAAGGAATGGACCCCATCGGTATTGATATACGGAACCCACCAATCAGTTACTCGGCGGCCGAACTTAAACGCGCCGAGGACCTGCTGGCCTGGCCCAAAAGCTCGCACCCGCACGCCAGCATCAAGCCGGAAGAACCACTGGCTTGCTGTTGCCCAACCCAGTAGTAGCTGAAGAGTAACATCCAGTTGACCGTCGCCCAATGAAACGTCGTCGATCAGCGTCGCGCCAGCCACAAAGTCATCGAGGGGTTCGTCAGTATCTTCAAAGGGGCCCGTGACGGCGTTGTAGCCGGTGGGAACTTTTAGGCCAAGCTCCATAGCGGCGACGAAGGCCCTCCTCGGTGTGAAGCGATATCGGGCGTAGAGATCGATGTCTGCCAGGCCCGAGGTCTGCCGATCGAACGATAGGATTCCGCTACGAATATCCGACAGCGATTCAGCCTCTTCGGGGGACGGCCCGAAGTACACCTCGTCAGCGTCGTGCTGGAGGTGGGCCAGGGACAAACGGCCCCCGAGTTCGAACGCATCCGACACGCCGTAGCGAAGTCCAAGCCGCAAGTTGGCGCTGAAGAACTGACCGTCCACGGGATAGGCCTGCTGCCCTCCTTCGGCGAGGAACTCACTGTCGGCGAACTGGCCATCGACAGTTGTGGTGAGAATGAGCCGACCCGGATCGAGGGTCCACGGCGATGCGTTAGCACCACTTGCCAAGAGTAGAATCACGACTGTCGGAATCAGTGCACGACGCATGTTGCTCTCCGTACCCGTGCCGGTTCGGCTGCCGCGAACCGTCGACCGAGTGTACCAGTTTGACCGTCCACCGGCACCCATATGGTTCCGGCGAAGACACGGTCAGAGTAGATAAACGGTATGAGAGCTAGGATTGGACTCGAGGGGGTCCTGTTTCACGTGAAACAGCCGTGCTAGGAGCCTGTCGCGCATAGCGCTCCAGGCTCCGCCATTGGCTTTTAGCG
>CAZDBH010000668.1:0-3251 GCA_964503485.1 uncultured Bradymonadales bacterium
TTGTCGATAATCCTGGGTTGAGTGTTCGTACGACCACAGGAGATTTCCGTCCCAGTCGTAGGTCTGAACGATGCCTCCCTTGCCCCCATTGCTGAGACGGGGACGCTCTTCCGGGCTGTAGTCGCCGGTCACCAGCAACGTCCCGTCTTCGAGTAAGTAGACCGAGTTTCCGGGGGTGTGCTCCGTCTCCCAGCTGTGCACCTCTCGGCCCAACATGTCGATCAGATACACCGTGTTCGTAGAAAGCGGTGCGAAGAGGGTGTATCCATCGAATGCCTCGGGGCTGCAGAGCTTCAAACCCACGGTGTTGTCAGCGTACTCGACATCGCAGTCTGCGAGGACCGTCTCATCTGGCTCGGCTGTGTCCGTTGAGTCCGCTGTATCGGGAACCGTATCCGCGACAGCGTCCTCCGTGGCGTCGAGCTGCGAGTCAGGCGCGGCATCCTCGGTTTGGTCTCGGTTGGCATCGGCCTGACTGTCGGCACTCTCGTCTTCACCTATATCGATCACAGCATCGTCGTTGCCGTCGAGCAAGGTAGCGTCCGCGTCATCGGAGGAGCTGGGACTACTATCGCTGCTCGAGCAAGCCGAAACCGTCAGAAGTAAGACGAAACAACAAAATGGAAACGCGCGCGAACTGATCATTGAAATGCTCTCTGTGCTGGGCCGCCACCTGTATGGACCCATCGCTGATCACTTTGTAAAAAACTACCGTATCACTTGCCTGCTTCTAGAATCGACTGTGGTAACAAGTCTGTATGCGTAGCAACAAGCCCGCAAGGGCGTTCACCTCTCCTGTCGAGTGGGCAAACGCCTTCCTATCGGCCCTGTTGCGGATCCGGGCGGTTCTCTACACGGAGGGCCGGCCAAATCTGTACTTCTTCGCAGTTGAGGAGGTCGCGACGGGGCGCCGAGTATTGAGCTACGACGAAAACTAGTTCGCCGTGACTACCAAGGCCGGCGGTTGAATCAACCCTCTAGCAGCGCTTTTGGGGTCTCAGCCTCGAGCGGAATCGGGACGCCTTCAGGCGGTAGATTCTGGGCAGGCCGCGACATGCCACGGTGATTGGCGCCGGGCTTGTTGTACTTGACACCAAAAATACGCTTCATGATGAGGCGGGTACTGCTGCTGATATAGGCCTGGTTGAAGGCCACCGCCTGGCGCGGGTCGAAGTAGGGGTTCTTCAAGTTGGCGTGTTTGACCAACATGAGTACTTGCTCCGCAACACTCACGGGACAGCCCGCCATGCGCATGATTTGGTCGTTCTTGCTCTTTCTCATTGCCTTGGACACCTTCCACATCTTCGGATAGATGCCCTGGTGTTTGGCTTTGAGCGGGTCTTTCTTAGAGCGGTCTACGTACTGACTCGGCAGGTCGACCTGCTTTCCGCTAATCTTACCGTGGTAGGTCGCACAATCGCCCATGAAGAAGACCTTCTCGTCGGCCTTGGCGTCGATTTCGCCGTCATATTTGCCAAAAACGATGTGCATTCTCGGGAGCTTGGCGTCGCATTCCCCGTCGAATAGTCGCAATATCTCGATCGCTTCTTCGAGTGCCCCTGGACACCCGCCCCAGCACTGATCGTGGTCTCCAGGCGGACGTCCGCCGTAGGCCCGGATGCTGGTACCCTCGAAGTACTCGTCGACCGTGATGAGGCCAACGCGGAAGCCGCTGGCGCGCTTCTTGGCTTCGTCGAGCGTCACATCGCCTGTTATCTCTATCTCGTCGAGCTCCACCGGACCAAAACCGCGCTCGTGGGCCATCCGAATGTGGTCTACACTCATTGGGTCAAGACCGATAATGTGGCAACAGACCGCATCGAACGCGACCTGGTTGTCAGCCATGATGACGAGACCCATATCGAAGGGAATGGGGGTGAGCATTCGGCCTTCGCCAGCCGTGATCGCGTCGATTGCGATGAACTGTGGCTGAATGATGTACTGCAGGTCGGCGACTTTCTCGTTGAGAGAGTGGTCGTGATCGATCAAACGATGACGATCATCCTGAATACCGATGTAATTCTTCATTCCGAAGGTCACGGTGGTCCATGGATGAGCCTTGAACTTCGGGCAATTCACAAAGAAATCGCAGTCGGCGATTGGCTTTGGTGTGAAGAGCGAATCTCTGAGCCGGTCCTTGTGATAGAGCGGAATCTGAACCTGGCGAACCTCGTCGAAATAGTAGGGCCGAACCCCTCCGACTCGCTTCATCATCGCCGGATACTTGGCCTCGTTGAAACCAAAGCGGGTCGGAATCGTGATGCCAGAACGTTCGCCCAGCGAAATTTCTTCGGTTCGCTCGTCAGCTCGTTCTTTTAGGGCTTGGAGCACGCCCTCGAGGAACTCAGGTCGAGTGTGGGCGTGGGGAAAAAGCGGACCCGAAGCAACACAGTTTGGCTTCACCAACGTCTTGCCGTGTGGACGCAGGTCGAGTTCGATCAGACCCTCGGTCACGATCTTTGCGATGCGATCGACATCGTAGTCTGGACACTTCCGGATGATTACCGTTGGTCTTTTCAATTTATATCCCCGACTATTCCACCGCTTCGCGGCTCTATCACCCTTCCGTCCGACCAGTCCGCCGCTTCGCGGCTCTATCACCCTTCCGTCCGACCAGTCCGCCGCTCTGCGGCTTTATCACCCTTCCGTCCGACTATACCGCCGCTTTGCGGCTTTATCACCCTTCCGTCCCTCAAGGGACACCTCGTCGACTCCAGTCGACTCGCCGCGTGCTGCGCTTTTGAAAGCCGCTTCGCACACGGTTCCAGTCACAGCCCAAAGCTGAAGCGTAGAGCCTAGAACTGTAGCCTGGAGCGGAGCATAACAGAACCGCTCTTTTGTGAACATCGGAGCCGGCAAGAAACCATGTTATGTTGACCGCATGATTACACCTGAATCGCTCGTTGACCTCGTTGAAGCGCTGGATCCGTTGGCCGATCTTCCCCGGACGGGATGGGTGCTGCGTGGGGTCTCCGACCCCGAGTCGATCGCCGACCACAGTTTTAGCGTATGTGTTGTTTCGTCGCTGCTCGTCGACATGATCCGTGCCCGCGGAGAAAAAGTGGATGGCGAGAAAACCCTGAGAATGGCGCTCATCCACGACGCAGCCGAAGCCCAAACAGGCGATGTGCCTCTGCCATCGAAGACCCCCGAAATGCAGGCTGCACTGCATACGCTCGAAGAACAAATCGTGACGGATATGCTTCCGGCCAGCTACCTACCTCTGTGGAAGGAAGTCGAGACGGGGGACT
>CAZDBH010000669.1:0-3246 GCA_964503485.1 uncultured Bradymonadales bacterium
AATCGCTAAAAGCCAATGGCGGAGCCTGGAGCGCTATGCGCTACAGGCTCCTAGAGTGATTGACTCAGCAACGACGTCCGGTTACGTTTGCTTTGGTTGCTATAATATAGATTTTTAGAGCTATTTATCTTCTGAATTACTCAGGAATCGTTTTTCCTGTGTCAGGCACTGATTCGGCGTGCGAGGGAACATGAGCTGTTGGCGGCGGAAAGCTGAGCACGTCGGGAATCGTTTGTCACCGGTTTGGACGGGGATACCTAATCCTTGGGTAAAATCTCCTGTCTTTCTCAACAACGGAGGTGGTTCATGACTCGAAAGTTGCTGTTGGGAGCCCTTCTCTCGCTCGGTTTTTCACTGTGTATCAGTGGTTGCGGCGCGATTTTTAATTCGGCAGTCGACGACATTACTGTTTCGTCTTCTCCACCGGGTGCGACCGTGACGGTTGATGGTCAGATGAGGGGCGTGACACCACTCTCTGTAAGTATGACCGTCGACGAGTCACATGTTGTGTCCGCAGAGTTGGCTGGATATGCGCCAGTCACCGAACGCGTCGAACGATTCGTCGGGGCAGGTTGGGTAGTGCTCGATGTCCTAAACGGTCTCATCGGCATTATTATTGATGCGGCCGCGGGCGGTTGGTACGAGTTGGACAGGGAAGCAATACACTTCAACATGATACCTTTGACCAGTTCCAAACCCTCTTCTGTCGACTCTCGCCTATTGTGTGAAAAGAAGAAGACCTTTCCGCTTAGCTTTAACGACGGTTCGGCGGGCTGACCAGCCCGACATAACTTTGGACCGGAACGTCGGACATCTGAGCGCCCGAGTGTGCCCCGGCTGAGAAGCTTCGCTGCACGCGCTCGGACCATACCGAAGGAGCGGTAAGATGAGACGAGGAGTGACCAGGTTACTAGTAGTCCCAATGTTCGTGGCATTCCTACTTTCGGCCTGCGGTCCAGCGCAGACCAGTCAGTGGGTGCGTTTTGAAACACCGGTTGGTGCCCGCGTGGTAGTCGACTATGGCCCTGGGGGGACGATACCATTTGAGACTCCAATGGAGGTGGGTTTCAACCACATGGTCCTGATGGTTGTTGACGAGAACATCCTGACTGGTCTGGGATACAGTGATGCGGAAATCGAACAAGTCCGTGCGCGCGGTGCTTGGGAACTCCAGGCGGTTCTTCAACTCCCAGCGCATTCCGACCTCCGGGCGGTGGTGCAGCTGTCGGCTGATCAGCTAAGGGAAGTCCTCTTCGGAATGGGTCGGGCATTCTGTCAGTTCCGCGACGCGTCCAATACCCAGGTTCTTTTCGGCGAATTCATCGTGAGAGACTCTAGCTACGACTCCCTGCAGGAGTCCATTCTCGACCGCCCGAATAATGCTGGTGTGATTATCGGGGCGGTGGTGGGTGTGTTCGCCCTAGCCGGGATCTACGTGGGAGTGATGGCGGCGGCCGAGTAAACAGCTGCTCCTCTGTCGCGAAAACACGCTGGCAGTCAAAATGCTGTTCGCGCGAGTCGTAGCCCAACATCGTTGGCGCGGTAGGTAGGAGCGAGGTTGAGCCGATTGGCTGCACGGAGAACGCTCTCCCGGCTACTCCAACTCCCACCTCTCACAAGGCGATTCGCACCGGTGGTCGGCCCCAATGGGTCTTCCGCACTGCCCGCACGATATTCCCCATAGCGATCCCACGTCCATTCGCCAACGTTTCCCAGCGAGTCGAAGATACCCCAGGCGTTTGATGTCTTCTGGCCAACGGCGGATGTCCTACCGGTCGAGTTACCGAGAAACACACTTACGCTACTAAGACAGCCTTCGCTCGAACCGCAGTATCGTGGTGATGTTGAGCCCGCCCGGGCTGCATACTCCCACTCGGTTTCCGTCGGCAGCCGATATCCAGAGCAGTCAAGTCCTATGAAAACCACCGATGAGCAGGTCATGCCGTGCCCAGCCCTCCCGACGCATCCGTCGAGGGAATAGCACTCCGCATAATTCTCTGACGAAGACCGAGCGTTTGCGTAGGCCAACGCTTCATACCAGTTGACCGTTTCGACGGGGCAATCGACACCGCACCAAACGAAGTATGACGGGTTGTGCCCCATCAGAGCAGTCCACTCTACTTGAGTTACTTCCCGAGCTTGAAGGTAGAAACTTCGGGTGACCCGTGCGGCGTGCTGTTCTTCGTCATCGTCCCGTCCCACTTCGCCAGGGGGGCTACCCATCTCGAACCAGCCGGGCTCAATCAACACGAATTCGTTCGACTCGGCCGCGATCTCCGTCGGATCTATCGGCTGCCGGGGGACCGATTCCGTCGATCCATCCTCCCTACCAACTTCGGCTATCGAGAGGCCTCGGTTTGAGGCTTCGCATTGTGCGGAAACCCCTTGACTGCAGAGATACTTCGCCGCCAGTGCTCCCATCCCTTGTCGCGCAGCGTCCTCAAGAGAATCGCGTTCGATCTCTACGAACTCGTCGGCAAGAATCTCATTATTGTGGGGATCCCAGAGTTGCAGTGTCAGTTCGTAACGGCCTCGCTCCAAGGACGATATCGATACTTCAATCACTTGGTCCATCGACAGCCTGCGGGCTGCCTCAAGCTGACATGTGCGCTCTTCAATAGGGCTGACGCCGATACGGGAACGGCACTGAGCGTAGACTTCCTCCATTTCCTCTGTCCCGACGATCCGAACGTCAAGGAATCGTAAGACCGGGCTACGGAAGCGACTGGCAGCCGCCTCAAGGGCCGATGTTTCGTCCTCGCTACCGGCGTACCTAATGAATACGCGTGTGCTTTCCTGCGCGTCGGCGACCTCAACGCCCAATGTCGCAGCACTGAATGCTGCAAGTATCGCCAAAGACCGGCCGGGTAGCGCAACCCAACGACCCCGGAAAGCCCTACCGATCCTCAACATCCCAGCTCCCATGCCTGGGCCGCCTCTGAGCCGGTCGGCTCCATGCCTTAAGTAGGACTTTCGAGCCTTTGGGTTCCCCCAACCCCTGGAAACTAGCAGTACCAAAAGACCTACCATGCCCAATGAAGTACCGGTGAATCCGCCGGCGGGTCAAGTCCGACAAGGTTCCTGTTGACTAGAAAACATGAAAACGGAGCTCATCGGCTGACCGAGCACCGCTGAAGCCAGAGATGCCACATATGGGTTGCCCAATTCAAGGCGGGGATATGCTGCAAAGGGCGGAGGAAACAGGCCCGGTGTTCGAATCTTCCATTCGTCCCTCGGTGTTGTTAC
>CAZDBH010000670.1:0-3243 GCA_964503485.1 uncultured Bradymonadales bacterium
CGCTAAAAGCCAATGGCGGAGCCTGGAGCGCTATGCGCGACAGGCTCCTAGGCTGTCTCGCCTTCGAACTCGCCACGGGTGTCCCACCGTTCGGCTTCGGAAATTCTGCCGATCTCGCCATCGCTCACATCACTCGGCGACCGCCGCGAATCACCACACTGGGTCAATGGCCGGATGAATTCGAGGGCTGGGTCGGCCGACTGCTCGAAAAGCGGATTTCGCGTCGCTTCCAGACTGCCGCAGACGCCGCCTGGGCCCTCACTCGACTCGTCAGCGACACGCCCCTGAATGAACCGATTCCAACGATGTTGTCGATTGGTCCAACTCCCCACGAGAGTTCGATAATTACAGCTGAAAACGCCAGCAGCAGCGGGAGGACTCTGACAGCAACCGATCCTGAGTTGGCTGCTCTCCCTGCTTCACAAGACGATAGACCGGTCCTTGCGAACTACTCGCGACCACCGCACCCCAGTGATTGGCGTAGAATGGAACCGAGCACGGTGCGACAGCGACTGGACAGTGCGGGACTGCGGCTTTACGGCCTACGACAAGTGCCGTTGATCGGGCGGGAGGTCGAGCGCGATCAGATCTGGAGCGCTCTCAATGGCGTCAGCGGTAGGGGTCGACCGAGCCTCATCGTGCTGCGTGGCCCGGCCGGAACGGGCAAGACCCGACTGGCCCAGTGGATTGGAGAACGAGCCCTGGAGGTTGGGGCGGCCAGTTTTTGGCGAGCCACCCATGGGCGTGACAGCGGTCCTGGAGAGGGGCTACCCCGGATGCTCTCTGAACAATTGGGGTGTGTTGGGTTGGAGCCGGGCGAGGTCTATCGGCGGGTACAGCGCCAACTTGGTAGACTGGGTGTCGACGACGAGTTCGAGGTGCGCGGCCTCGCAGAGCTCATTTCGCCCAAGCCAGCCGGGACGGACATCGGCCACTTGTCTGTCATTCACGACGCGGCGGCTCGCCACGCTCTGATGGCCCGCTATGTAGCGCACCGGGCTGCGCGACGCCCCGTGATTCTCCTGCTTGACGATGTGCAATGGGGGCCCGAAGCGCTCGCTTTCTCTCGTCAGCTGCTCAGAAGCCAGCCAGAGAAACGTGTCCCTGTTCTCTTATTGCTCACTGCGCGGACAGAGGGATTGGAAGAGTCGCCCGCTACCCGAACCATGCTCGACGAACTCTTGGAACTCAAGCGCGCTCAGGCGATCGACATTGGCGGACTGGCCCCCGACGAACACCAGTCCTTGGTTCAGAACCTACTCGCTCTCAGTGATGACGTAATCGACACCCTGGAAGCACACACACGGGGTAATCCACTTTTCGCTACGCAGGTCGTAGCCGACTGGGTGTCCCAGCAGTTGCTCGAGGTACGAGACGGCAAACTGCTGGCGACCTCAAACGTCTCGCTGCCGATTCCCGAGTCGCTGCACGCGATTTGGGCCGGCCGAGTGGGGAGGTTGTTGTCAGAGCAGACTGAGTGGATGACGGCCGAAGGCGAACCGCTCAGCCCAAAAGTGGCGCGTACCGCTTTGGAGCTGGCTACCCTATTGGGTCGCCGGGTCGAACTCACTGAATGGGTAGCTGTCTGCAAATCGGCTGGAATTGGGTATCCCCTCCGTCTTCTAGATGAGCTTCTGGCGCGGAATCTGGCCCACGAACAGGCCGGAGGATGGGCATTCTCCCATGACCTTCTGCGTGAATGTATCGAACAATCGATACCACCGGGTGACCTGATCGCGCACCACGCGGCGTGTGCCGAGATGATTCGTTCAACGCTGGGGACCAAGGATCCCGACGGCGTGGTGCGGCTGGGACGTCATTTGGTTGCCGCTCGACGCTTCGACGAGGCCCTCGAGCCCCTGCTCGAAGGTGCGCGTTACCACATGCATCGGGGTGACTACATTGTTGCTTTGTCGTTGCTCGACCAACGCGAAGGCTGCCTCGACGAGCTGAAGGCACCACCTGACGACAGACAGCGAGCATTGGGATGGGCGCTTCGCGCCAGGGTTCACAACTTCAAGTTTGAGTTCGACTCCTCGAGAGACTGGGCGGGCAAACTGGAAAAATCTGCGCGACAGAACGACTGGACCGCGTTACTGGCTGAGGTGCAGACGATACTGGCGTGGGCCATCCGGCAGCAGGGCGGACTCGACGAGGCGGCGATGCACGCAGAGGAAGCCGTCAACCTGTACAAAGAGCTGGGCGATCTCGCTGGCGTGGCTGCAGCGACTCGATCACTGGGCATTATCGCCCGGCAGCGAGGCGACCTCGACGGTGCGGCTGAGTTGTATACGAGGGCTCAAATGCTCTTCGAGACGGTCGACGACAGTATGGGTGTCGCCAACTGCATTTATGGTCTCGGTCGCGTCGTACAACTGCGGGGCGATGAAGTGGGTACTCGCAGGCTCATCGCCAAAGCCAGGGATCGATTTGCCGCGCTCGGAGTCCGCAATGAGGTTGCCAATTGTGTGAATCTGCTGGCCGAGCTCGATCGATTCACCGGAAACCTGGACGATGCTGAGGCGGGTTATCGCCAGGCGATGGCCCTTCAGGAGGGGATCGGTTCGGGTGACGCCCGGATCGCGCGCTTCAACATCTGCATGGTTCAACTGGCGCGGGGTGATTTCGAGGATGCCCACAGCACCCTGCGAGCACTTCAGCGTGTATTGAGGCGCTCATCTGGGAGCTGGCTGGAGCGCTTCGTTCGAGCTGCCCTGCTTACATCCTCGGCAGCCCTCGAACTGTGGGACGGCTGGGAATCCAAGGCGCGAGCGCTGGCATCCGAACTGGTCGAGGGCGGGACGGTCGACCCAGACATCGCTTGGGCAACCCAGAGAGCCGGCGAGTTTGCGCTCAGGGCTGAGCGCAGAACAGAGGCTAGGGTCGTACTGGAAATCGCGGCTGCGCAGTGGGCTCAGCTCGGGAACCGGGATACTGAGTTGGAAGCGAAGAAACTCCTGGCCCAGCTAGACGGCTAGTCGTCCAGAGTCAGACCGTTTTCGCCGATGGCGCCGCGTGCGCCTATGAGGCCATTCTCTCCGATCGCGCCTCTCGACCCGATGTCTCCGTTGGCGTCGATCAGTCCGCTCGCGCCGACCATCCTGATCGCGTCGAAATCAGCCATCGATGGGCCGAGAATCTGGGTGGCCTTGTCGAGCTCACCCGCGAAGTCCTCGTCATTGGTGGCCAGTGCTCGGGCAACTGTCACCTCCCAATCGTCTGTTTGGGCTGCGCCACCTTGGA
>CAZDBH010000671.1:0-3237 GCA_964503485.1 uncultured Bradymonadales bacterium
GTCGCCTCCCGACGCGCGGAGTGCATCCATATCGCCAGCGCCGTCGAGGTCCGCAATGGCAACGCTGCTCGGGTCGTTTAAGCCCTCTTCGATCGCGTGGCGGGTCCAGTTTTCGCCGCTGCCGTCGGTGTTTTCCAGCCAATAAACGCCGCCTGGTTCATCGATCGCGAGATAGGCGTCGGTCGAAAACGCGATGTCCACATCGCCGTCGTCGTCGATGTCCCCGGCGAAGAGTCCCGTGACCTGTTGATCAGCGAAAGTGTGTGCCACCTCAGCCGACAGATCGACACCGTCGCCACTCTTGTTGAGCCAGACGTAAATGGTGGCAAGGTCGTCCACAATGTCGTAGTCCGCTCCGACGATATCAAGCGACGACCCAGTGTCGAACTGGCCCAGTGCGATGGCCGTGCCATCGGGATAGTTCGGTGCCTCGAGGTCAATTCGCTCGTACCTGGATGAACTCTCGACTGTGTAGAAGTAGAAGCCGTCGAGACCCGCACCCGCCAAATCGTCCCGCGAGTCTCCGTTGATATCGCCGCTGTCGACGGCGTCGGTCACACTGAAACTGTAGTCGAGCGTATGGACTGTCCACCAGACGTCTTCGCAGTCGGGAGTGCTGGGCGGACCCACGTCGTTTCCGTCCCCACTATCGGCGCGATCTAGTTCGCCGTCGCGAATGCTCTCGTCGCCCTCGTGCTCTCCATCTTCAACCGCGTCATTTACTGGATCGCTCGACCTGTCCTCCACCAAGTCGGGGTTGCCATCTGGGTCGGTGTCTCCAGTCAGAGCCGTGTCGTTGGACGAGTCCGAACCCGTGTCGCTACGGTCCGTCGAGTCGTCACGGACAACGGTTCCGTCAGCAGCCGCGTCTCTACCCGTCGCGTCGTTTTCGTCGTCGACGCCGGATGGTTGTGAGCATGCCAAGCAGAAGAACGCTACAGATAGAAGTAGCACCCGTTTGACCTGATTTGCCACCTCGGACTCCCTGGGGAATACGTCCCGATACCTTGTAATTTGTGTTGGCAGGAAGTCCAGCGGCGCCCGTTCAACGAAGCACGGGATGCATCTGAACGCAACGTAGACGCCGTCAGTCTGGGTTTATTCACTCATTGCTATTCCTGGCTGGATCCGCTGCCACCGACTAGCTCGTCGTCCGTCGCCAGAAACCACATCTCGGCTAGTGTAATCGGAATGACCTCGTCTTCCGCTTCGCACACCCAGCCGACCGCCACGTGGTGCCATTCGCCTGCCTGGAGAGCACAGTCGGCGATCAGATTCGGGCCGGTCGAGTCGGTTTCGCAATCCACCCGTTCGTCGGTCGATTCGACTGTTACTTCGACAAACGTCACATCCGGCGTTGGGTCATAGCTGACTTCGAGAGGTTGTTCCGTAGGATGCCCATCGTCGCCAACGGCCGGCGATACAATCTGGCTCGTGACACCTCGGCACGCCTCGGGCACCGACTCCATATCGGTCAGCGATCCGGCGTCGGGCACCACGACGTACTCGATGTCGGGTTCCCCACACCCGCACCCCGAACTCGACGACTCGGTGGATGAAGAAGCGCCCCAATGGGTCTCGCTGGATACCTCACGCCGCTCCGTTTCTTGCCCACACGTGATGGGCGAGAACAGTAGGCAGACGATCAAGATTCGTATGTACGGATTCGACATAGTGAGTCCTCAGCGCATGTGTCCAGGTCTCACCCTATGCAGTGAGGTGTCAGAGAATAGTGTCACTTTTGACATCATGGCTGTTTGCTCTGCCCACTGAGGTCGATGTACTGCCCAAAGTAGAAGATAACGCGCTCGCAGTCTTCGATCAGCCCGGAGGGCCCGGCTTGCTGAGCATCGACCCGGGCACGGAGCTCCGAGCAGTCGCGTCGCACCCTCTCGAGCAGCGAGGTGGCCTCGTCATACAATGGATGCTCGGCGTTGACGTCGAAGGAGTAGGTGGCTCCGCCAACGCCCTGAACGCGGGTGCCACCAGGCGTCTTGCTCTCGCCAATCTTGAGGCAAAGCGCGCTCACCATCGCCTGAAAATGATCCAGAACGGCAGCCTCCCACCCGTGCAAGGTGTTGACGGGTATGTGCAACTGATCGCAGGTATACGAGACTTCATTCTCGGAGCGAACCGCCCGAATTCGGTTCGACTCCAGCAACGCGGCGAGGTGCTCGGCCAACGCCGATGGCTCCAGATCGCACTCCTCGCGAAGGCTCTCTTCGTTGATAGGCCCACGCCGGTAAATCCGGAGCCACACGATGTTCTCGCGCGCCAGCGCGTCATCGCTCGCCAAGATTTGACGAGCGCGCTCGTCAGTGGTGGACATCAGAGCCGCCTGGTCGCCGTACCCGTCCCGCGCAATCAAACCAGAGCGCGCCAAGTCATTGATGACTGAGCGGACAATTTGATCATCCTCGCTGCCAAACCGAGCCAAAACCCGCGCTTGGTTCACTGGCGAATTCGCGCTGATGAAATCGAGGACCGAGAGCCATACCGAGTGTCGCTCGGGCGCGCTGTCGAGAAGGGCGCGTACTCGGCGATGGTACGTTCGGGGCGTCAGCCCGAACATGTCCGCCACGACGTTCTTTGTGAGTCCGGCGTCGAGTAGCGCCCGGTTCAGTTGGACGAAAAACCGGTCTCCCGAGGCCCTCAACGGTGCCCGCTCCTCAGAGGCGGTCGCAAGCTGTGCGATCAGTTGTGAGAGGGACTTGATCACCTCGTCGATCAAGACCGGAGGATGCGGAGTGCGCGTTCCGGAAGGGTCCGCGGGCTGAGAAGAGTTGGACTGGTCCTTTGCCATCATTCTCTAACGCGATCCGGTTATGGGCCCAGCGCCCAACCGCAGCAGTCAGAGGATGGTAGGTGAAGCAATGGCCTAGGTCAAAGCACCCGTTTATCCCGCCGCTTCGCGGCTCTATCACCCTTCCGTCCCTCGAGGGACACCTCGTTTGCCTCCGGCTTCACTCGCCTCGCGCTGCGCTTTTGAAAGCCGCTCCGCACAGTCCCGCCGCTTCGCGGCTCTATCACCCTTCCGTCCCTCGAGGGATACCTCGTTTGCCTCCGGCTTCACTCGCCTCGCGCTGCGCTTTTGAAAGCCGCTCCGCACGAGGGCGCAATCCTCGAAGTGGGGGAACGCCTAGCCCCACACCTCGTCCAAAACCGTAAACTGACCACCCGGTGGTAAGCGTCCGAGAGACCTCGTCCTTCCACGCGTCACGATCTGTTGGTAGTGAT
>CAZDBH010000672.1:0-3237 GCA_964503485.1 uncultured Bradymonadales bacterium
CTAAAAGCTAACGGCTGGAGTCCGGGGCGTTATACGCGACGGGCTCCTAGCGCCACTGTTTGCCGCCTGCAATACTCACCACATGGATCTCGGTATCAGTAAACAACTCGAGAGGTTGACGGGCGATCAGTCCGTTCGGCCGCATAGCGTACTCGAACTCATTCAGAAAGCGGGCGCCGCTACCGACCAGAAGGAGTACGAAGGCGCCTTCGCAGATGTGTTTGCTACCCTTGCGACGCTCGACGCCGAACTTGCCGCTCGACGCTTCTTGGACGGCAACGATCCGGGACCTCGCGACTGGGGGCTTTTTGTCGTTCTGGTTCGGTTCGATTTGGTCTACTACGGCTTGTACAAGTGCAACCGCACCCGTCTTGTCGACTTCCCGAACCTCGGCGGATGGCTGCGGGATCTATACCAACGACCCGACGTCAGCGCTACGATTGACCTTCGGGACGTGCAGCGGGAAGCCTACACTGCGGATGCAGTCCTCAACCCGGCCGGCACAGTCCCAGTCGCTTTGCCAGACCTCGACGCGCCCCACGACCGCAGGCGTTTCGACCGCGAAGCCCAGCGTAGGGTAGGGGTGGAACAAGACCAGCGATCGGGCCCAGTGGGTGCCTTCAAGCGAGGGCGGAGCGGTCATCGCGGGCGTCTATCGGCGGACGGCAGCAGCGGTTTCCGTGCGGAACCAAGTCGCTATCACCTCTACATCGCCAATAACTGTCCGTGGTGTCACCGAGTCGCTCTCGCGCGCTCGATGCGTGGCCTCGATGAGGTCGTCTCGATGGACGTCCTACATTTTCGTCGCGACCCCGAACGCGGCTGGAGATTCAGGCCAGATCTCGACGGATTTGATGCCGATTCAGTCAACGGACTCACCTTCGTCAAAGAGCTCTACGAGCGACTGGGTTCGACCGAGAAGAGCGTGCCCGTCTTGTGGGATCGGCATACCGAGACGATCGTCAACAACGAGAGCGCAGAGATCATGCGCGATCTGGATGGCGCCTTCGGGCACTGGGCCTCCGGAACGGAGCTCTATCCCCCCGAACACCGCGACGAAATCGACCGGCTCAACGCGTGGATCTACCAAGATGTGAACAACGGCGCCTACAGAGCGGGGTTCTCATCCGATCAGGCAACCTACGAAGCGGCCTTCAAGCGATTCTTCTCAGCCCTAGACCGACTTGACGGTATTCTCTCGGAGCGCTCGTTTCTGTGCGGCGATGAGGTCACGGAGGCGGACGTAAGGCTGTTTCCCACTATCTTCCGTTTCGACCACGTCTACTACACTCGTATGAAGCTAAACGCTCGCATGGTCACCGACTACCGATCTTTGTCTCGCTGGCGTTCTGACTTTTGGGCCTTGCCCGGAGTGAAGAAGGCCAGCAATCTGGAACACTGCATCAACGGCTACTTTGGCCGCAGTGGGAACGAGATTGTTCCGGCTGGGCCCGACCTTGAGTTTCCGGCCACATAGGCGGTGCTGGACCAAGGTCTTGAAGAAGACCGCCTGATTTGTTCTAAGCGACCATGGGCTTCATGGCGCCACCCCTGAGGTATGAGTTTACAGTCGCTACCGGCGAACCCCGCCAGCGCGTATTGGACTCGCTTATCGCGAACGTGCATCCAGTCGATGCGCTTTCGTTCAAGTTCGAGCCGAATCACAGGCTCGCCACGAGGGCGCTTCTCCTCCCAAAACCACCCGAGACGGACAAACCGCTGTACGGTGAGGTCGACGGCGACGAATTCACGGTCATGGCCACTCCCGGTGCGATGCGTAGCTCCTACGATCCGGTAGGGCGTGGTGTGATTTCGGATGACGGCACCGTCCAGGTGGCCTGCGAGTTGAGTCGACAAACCAAGCGACTTCTCACGCGAATGACCTGGTTCTTCGTCCTGTTCTCCTGTGTTTTCACGCTGGTGGCAGTCTCTATGGCCACCCAAGGCGCGTCCTACATCCTATTGATTCTCTTGTTTCTACCGGCCTTCCCGTTCATGAACCGAGCAATGGCAAGAGGCTTCTTCAACGTCGGATGCAAACGCTTCGAAGAGAAGCTGCGGGGCAGCCTTTAGCAGCGTAATCCCGGGTCAGGGTCGGATTTCCGGGGGTCGGGGTCACCCGCGACCGTATTCCAACTCGGCTAGGATCTCCTCCTCATCTAACTCGAGTGCGGGGTCCCAGTTATCGAGAAACCCTGAAAACAAACGGATCCAAAGAGCTGCGATTGGATTAAGCATAATGTTCTCCTCGGTTTTCGGCGGATACCGCCTCAGTTTCGGGATGTCGGTCGATGAATCGGGTTGCCGCCTGGACGACCTGCTGGTCACGCAGGATGCGGCTGTGTCCGAGCCCCTCCGTTCTCAAGACACTAACGGTTGGCCAAGCCTCCACGAGACGTGCGGTCACTTCCCACGGCACTTCGCGGTCGTCGCTATCAGCGATCACCAACAGTGGCGTGGCGATCGAAGGCGCGAGAGCGCGACCGGTGAGCGATTCCATCTGTCGTCCCGCCCGCTTTTCAATCAGACGCTGGATTCGAGCTAGCAGCTCATCAGACACGCCGAGCTGGTTCGCAGCAAGCCGCAGGAATCTCGCCGGATCCTCAGGCGGAGCCAGAAACACCAACCGCTCGGCGTGCAGCCCATCATGTAGGGCGACCGTTGAGGCCATTCCGCCAAGCGAATGGGCGATGATTCCCTCGAAAGGGCCAAACTCCGCCTGCAAGCCTCCAATGATGCTCGCGAACAGTGGTAGATGTCCCGTCCGTCCGGACGAGTCGCCGTGTCCAGGTTGGTCGAAGGCGATCACGGTGTAACCAGACGAAACCAAGGGTTCGACAAAATGCCCCATTTGCGCACCTCGGCCGTTCCACCCGTGAACGAGAAGCACAATCGGGCCTGCTCCCCAACGCCAGGTGGCAATGCGGGACTGCCCGACCCTCACGGTCCGAGACTGCCCGCTCTCGAGGACCCGCATTGTTCGCTCGCTGAAAGCAGGGCGACGCGTGCGGAAGAACATATGGGCGGCAAAGCGTGCAGCGATGCTCGGTGCCACACGCGATAAAATTCCGAAGGTGCCAAGGAGTAGTCTGAACTTAAGAGGACGACCGTTCGTGCTTTTTTTCTTGGTTTGTGTTTGGGCGGCAACAGTGGTCGACATACCTTACTCCTTAAGCTCTAAAACGTGCGAAGAGTGCTTCCAGGCCAACTTTGAGGCGCCCTTCTGCAGACGGGTCG
>CAZDBH010000673.1:0-3229 GCA_964503485.1 uncultured Bradymonadales bacterium
CGTCACTCCACGCAAATCGGTTCTGCCCGAAACTCCTCGCGCTCTGGCCACAGAACACGCAGCGGAGGCACGCTCAGAGCTTCGCCGTTGCCCAGCTCGTGATCGAGGACTCTGATCTCCTCAACCTCGGCGGCAATCGCGATCTCGTCGATTCCGTTCGATCCCAAGAAGAGATCTGCGCCCTTATTGGGGGGGCTTCGGGGGGCTGACGTCGAGGATAGCGTGCGCATCTCGCCATCTATAAACAGCTCTGCGGTACCATCTCCGTACTGATATGACAGTGCCAGGAAGACCCACCCATTGGAACTGAGGCCAGGCTCATCGGTGTTCTCGTAGGTGTACAGCGATCCGTCGGCGGTATAACTGAAAATCGGGCGTGAGTCTGAATCAAATCCGATCTCCCACTCTACCTGGGTACTGTTCCTCTGGGACATCAGCACACTATTGGCCAGGGACCGCGGATCGAAGATGGCCTCGATCGCTATTCCATCCCTGAAATCCCGGTGCAACCCATCATGGGGCACGCGTGTCTTTAGGCAAGTACCCTCGTCGATCAAACTCGCTTGGCCGTACAGTCCTGGCAAGTTATCTGGAGCGGAACACGCACCGTTGCTGAAGTGGAACTCGTTGCTCGTGGCATCCCAGGCGGTGCCCGTGTCGTCGTCGAACCGCCACCACCCGAGGTAACCATGGCATCGTGAGAGCACACCGATACAGCCGTCTTCTGTGCGGCGGTCACTTGGCGGAGTAACGTCTTCGTTCCCCATAACAAGGCGATACTCATGAAACCTGGCGGGGCATGCTTCCCCCTCCCCCGTATCCGCCGCATCGACCTCGAAGCGCATGACCGGTAGAGCTGGAGTAGCCCGTCTGCGAATCTCCTCGGCATGGCGATAGTCGGAATGAAAGACGAAGTCGTCAATCAACCCTTCGAACGAGTCCTCAACCGCCGAACCAAAACGAAAGTAATGCTCCCCGGGGTTGAGTGACGCGATGGGCAGCTCACCACAACCATCTCGACCGGGCTCGTCCTCGAGACCGTCGACAAAGAGTCGAACCTGCCCGCCGAGGTCGGGCGATTCGAACGTGATCGCGACGTGATGCCAGAGGTCATCGGCTTTTAGGCTCACGTCGAAGGCCTCGCCCGAGATCGACAAAACGGCCTGCTCCTCGACAAAAGTCAGGCCGAGATACAACCCCATCTCAAAGACAATCCCAGGGTTAGAGCCTTTGAACCAAAACTCAATCGCTCGATTCCTGCTGGTCCAATCGATTGGGTCGCTTACGGTGATATCGAAGTAGGACTCAGCGTCCGTCAACTTGCGCCCCCGGTCGCCCTGGTTGTCGAAAGGGCCCTGACTAGTGAACACGACCCCGGCCGATTCGGCGTCGTCTGCGTCAGAACAATTGGTGGCTGGGTCGCCGTCGTCGGCCCCGTCGAAATCTAAGTAGCAGCTGCCCTCAGCCATGTCGGGAGGTGGTCCCGGGCGCACACCAACGATGTCGGCCGCGACGAACTTGGCGCCGCCCGAGCTCGACACCTGTACAACCCTCACGTCAGAAAAGTCCCGCCCTCGCTCGATATCTTCTGTGAATATCGAACCATAGGGTCTCTTGCTTTGAAATAGGACCTCGACTTCCATTGGTGACATGGCTCTACCAAGCAGCAGGAACTCGTCGACCGAGCCGGCGAAACTGTCATCGAGGGAGCGATTGCTTAGCGGACCCCGGTTCCCCAAGACGGCAATGGTGGATTCTGGGAAGACGGAGGGTGCGGATACTCCTTCCCATGCATCCTGAACGGGTCGCCCATCAAGGTAGAGTATCGGACTCCTGTTGGGCGCTCCTGTGACCACCAAGTGGTACCAACCTTCGAGATCGCCATAGTCGCCGAGGCCCACAGTAAGCGTGACGTTCTCGGTAAAGAGTACGAATGGACTGATTGTTAGACTCGTCTCGAGGTCCTCCCCTTCACCTACGACGCGGCTGTACAGGATATCTAGATATTCTGTGTCGGAACCAAATGTGTCACTGCTTTCATCAGAACTGAAGAGCACACTCTCAACGACCGTACGGAAGATCGGTTCCGGCTTGAACCAGAACGCAAGTGTCCAGTGTGTGAGTTCGCCGGGCAGGCCCACAATGTCGGCGCCCGTGCTCGTAAACTCCAGCCCATCGTTGACGATTCCCAGCGGATGAGTTCCGTGACTATCCATTTCGACGGGGTGTAAGCCGTAGTTCTCGAAACGGTTCTCAGCATTGTCAAACGAGAAATAGGCCAGCACACTCTCGTCGATTAGCCCATTCCGCAAAGGCATCTCAATGAGCTGGTTGGCTCGAAAGCCCGTTGCACAATTCTGCCCAACCGGTGCCGGGTCCCAATCATCGCACCCCTCGTCTCCAAAACAGCGTTCCTGGATGGCCAAGGTCAGTTGGGTGGCGAAGCGCTCGAGACCGTCCGAACAGGTGGGCTCCTCGCTATCGAGGTCGTTGCCATCCACGATTTCTTCTTCCGAGTCGTCGCCGTCGCCCGAATCGCCCCGTTCACTGTCCAGATCGGCGTCCATGTCCTGAGAGTCCGTGATGTCTGGCTCTTCACCGGTTTCGTCGAGCCTCGGGTCGCCGGAGTCGCCGGGGGTGACATCTGGATCGGTCGCAACGTCACCTGGGGTCGTGTCGTCGGAGGGGACGCAGACTCCGTCTTTGCACTCTTCTCCTGCGAGGCAGTGCTGATGTTCAGTACACGTGTTGCTTAGCGTGGGGGAGCAGGAACCAATCGCCGAGAGAATGGCCATGAGTGCTAGCGACCTGAGGGCAAGCGGGAGCCGGTCCTGTCTTGGAGTATCGCGCAATGCCACCCTCGGCAATGGCTGGGTTAATGCCAGAGCCGCGGCCGAGGCCGCGACTCTGGGGTTGTACCTACTCTTCGGTGCAGCCTTCCTGCGCGACGATGTGGAACTCGACGCGACGGTTGTTCGCACGACCGGCGCGAGTGTCGTTCGAGTCGATCGGGTTGGTCTCGCCAAAGCCCTGCGACAGCATGCGGTCAGGCGAAACACCAGCCTCCATCAGGTAGCGGCGCACTGAGGCAGCTCGCCGGTCTGACAGGTCGAGGTTGTGGTCGTCGCTACCGCGGCTATCGGTGTGGCCTTCGACGCGGATCTTGGTGATGTCAGAGTGAGAATTGAGCAATCTCGCAACCGAGTTCAGGATCTTAAAGTATCGCTCG
>CAZDBH010000674.1:0-3218 GCA_964503485.1 uncultured Bradymonadales bacterium
GCTAAAAGCTAACGGCTGGAGTCCGGGGCGTTATACGCGACGGGCTCCTAGCCCGAATCAGTATAGGAAGAATGCTGGCTCGAGAGTTCGTTCGGGCAGGCGCTCGTCACCGTAGAGAAGTGTGTCGGAGCTGTCACCGAAGAACTTGAAGTGGATGTATTGGAGCCCCCAGGGACCCACTGTCGAGTATTCGGTTTGGAAGGTCGCACTACACTCGAAGGCTCCGCTGCCATTGATTGTGCACGATCCCGCTTCGCCTTGCGGTCCACCGACAATAGTGGCGCCGATCGGCTCCCACTCAACGATCATCTGTTCGACGAGAGCGTAGCCGGTGCCCAGCTGGCCGCTGATCGTGTAACCCGTGGATCCGCTCGTGTCGTTGAGCTGCCGGGGCATCCGGATCGACTCGATGGCCGGGGCCGTCATCGTATAGCTATCGCAATCGATTTGGACATGGAGCGCTCGGAGGTTTTCCGCCAAATCGGCTCTGCGCGTGCGTCGGACGTTGCCGGCGTGGTCAACAAGGGTCAAGGATGCGATTTCATACCTCCCCGAGCCTGCGACCCCCCCAATGTGGGAGTTCAGAAGGAAAGACGTGGGTTCTTCGTCGTCGAAGGGAGCGTAGCTACCGTACAGAGGTGCAAATGGCCCGTCAGACCGGGCCCACATGATCGACGCGCTCTTGAAGAGGCTGCCAGAGTCACTGACCTGCAGTGGAATCGCCACCCCGATGCCGTCTTCGGTGCAGTCCCGTGCCCCGAGGTCCGATTCGACCTCGAGTAGAGTTGGGGACTCCGGAGGCAAGATGTCGGACGTCTCGCACCCCACTGTGTAGGCCAGCTCGGTCAGTTGGGAGGGGAAGTGAGGACTGTTTGGGTCAAACACCACCCGCTCGATGTGAGCCCCACTCGCTTCGTGTACAACGATTACGCCCACGAAGAGCCGCCAGACTCCTGCCTGCGCGTACTCGCTTGTATCTTCTCCCACACTTAGGGTGTCATTGGGCTCCAGATTCCGTCGCGAGAACACCTGTAATGGTGGTGACGGTTCGTCGAGGTGGTCTTCGTGAGCAAAATAGAGGCTGATTTCCGAGACGCGGCGAGCGCTTGGGTAGTCCAACGAAATGACTACGGTCTCACCGCATGTGACCGTGTCGCCCAAGATGACCGCTCCCTCGATTTGACTTACCCATTCCTGTTCAGGAGTAACGCCGACATCGGCGGTGTCCGGGTCCTCTACTGCTGTATCGGTGATTGTATCGACGACTGTATCGGCAACCACATCGGGTGGAGTGAAATCGATTCGTTCGACAACATGGGTGTCTGGCGCGTCGACCTCGCCCTGCTCATCCCGGTCACCCTCGGCGATATCGTCGTCTTCGACCCGATCGGCCACGGAATCCTCGTCGAGATCTGGGTCACCGGGTCCATCAGTCGCTGGTTGGTCCTCATCATTCGAGTCGACTTCGACGTCGCCAGAGGACAAGTCGGGGTCGGATTCGTCCGAGTCCATGTCCTCTGTACCGCTGTCTCCGCCGCCCAAACACAGGCAGATACCCCATTCCCCGCCATTGCACAGCTGCGAACCAGTCTGTGTTTCACATGAGCAGCCTCTCGAGACTCCTTCCTCGCAGGGAAAGGTGGCAGCAATCTCCTCGGGACAACCCGTGCAGACCAATCCAAACAAAAGCAGGACTTTTCCGAAATGAAACCAGCTGGTTCGGTACATTGAGAGCAGCACACCTTCGCGAAGTGCTTCTCACTGTAGGAGTACCCCGCCAGAAGGTCAAAAGAAGTTGATCGACACCTCACGGGTCCGACGGCCGATGCGTGCCGACCACCTCCCCGCACGCCGCAGAATAGGCTACACTTGGCGCACTCGAAAACGCGGATTCCCGGCTGGCTTGTCGGGGACCTCTACCCAGCCTACGGGGTGCACAGATGCGGATTCAGGTCCTGTTTCTCACCGGTTGTTTGGTCACCCTTATCGGATGCGATAGCGGCGGGAACAACCCAGAGGCTCCCGCCGACGATGGCAGTCAGTCCGTGGCGACCGACGGTACCGGGACAGATGACGCATCTGATCAGCGGAGCGTCGACGTCAGGTCGGACCAGGCCCCGCAGGACCAATCACGCCCTACCGAAATAGGCGGACTCACCCACCTGAGGACCGTCGAGATGTCGACCGGCACCCACAGGCCTGAGCTCCTCGGTGATGGGGAAGGTGGTTTAGTCGTCACGGTGGTCGAGCCGAGCGGGCCCGGCACGGGCCAAATCAAACACCGGGCCTACCGGTTCAATGCCGATCTGGAGCAACAAGGTGAGAGCTTCGTCGTTACCCAGACGACAGATGAGTATGGGGAGCCCGCAGACCACCGAACCGCCATCGTCGACGGTGAGCTGGTGGTTGTTTACCAGAGTTTGATTCGTGATTCATCGGGCGGTGGCGGTGGTCCGGCCGAGAACAATGCCACCGAGCAGTCGCTTCTACTGGCGCGGTTCTCGCTCGACGGTGAGGAACTGTTTCGAGGACCGATCGTGGCCCACCAGACAGACTTCGACCTCGACAATTTCCCTGACCACTGCCTTTTGCCACTTGGAGGTGGCAAATTGCTTGTCAGCACGGGCACAGCGGGAGTGAACGATATCGTGTTTCGAGAGGTCCACATATCGGATGCGACATTCGTCATCGAAGAGCGACACGGAATCACTGGATCCGGTCTCAGTCAGAGCATCGGAAACTCGCTGTTGGCTGATGGTGACGGCATTTTTCTTCTCAGCTACGGCAACGAGGGCATCTTTCGGGATGAACTCGACGCCGACTATTCGTTGCTGGGTGAACAGGACATTTGGCCCAGTGATGGACTTGACGTGGTGTTCCCGACCGGCAATCTCATGATAGGCGGCACCCTAGTAGTGGGCTACATTGGCAGAGATCCGGAGGGCGGCTGGGACCTCGAGTCAAACCCTTACAGCCCACGCCTGATGTTGGTCGATTCGACTGGCGAGCAATTCTACGATGAGTACGTAAGCACCGACGACGGTCAGGGTCATCTTCACCCCACCGCAACCGTTCTAGGCGATACGTTGTACTACGGCTGGAGCACTCGCCTCACTGAGTCGACTCGAGTCATGCCACAGGTCCGGCTCGAGATGTACAGAATCGAAGACTAGGAGCCCGTCGCGTATAACGCCCCGGACTCCAGCCGTTAGCTTTTA
>CAZDBH010000675.1:0-3215 GCA_964503485.1 uncultured Bradymonadales bacterium
GTTGCTCGAACCTCCATCTTAGCCCGTTGGAGGACGTCCTCTTACTCTGCCTTTGTGTTATGACGATGTGGCTCAGAATAATAGAGGAGTGTCGTGATGTGGCCCTTTGGCAAACGAAAACCGCGCTGGGAGCGATCGGCAGCGGATGCTCGGGACCGTTTGAGTCGGTCGGACTACCTGGCTGGCCTGGCTGCTTTCGACGAAGCAATCGCCAAGGCCCCCCATTCTGAAGTCACGAAACTCTGTGAGGAACGAAGTGCGGCCCGCAAAGCTGCCTTTGACGAGTTGTTCAAGATGATTGAACAGGTCACTGGAGCGAAAACGCACCAGGATGTTCGATACAGGGATCGTCGCTTCGACCCGTTCGGGCAGACCCTTGGTCAGTGCACTCTGGCCCGCGCATTGGCGGACGGACCCGACGAAACGCACCGTGTGGAACGGGCACGTCAGCGCTTCGAGACGGCAAAGGCCGCTGGACTGAAGCTCAACGAAGCCTTCTACGAACCGGCAGCCAAAGAGGACGAGTGGTTTTTCTGGAGTCAGGCCGGCCGACAATCCGGTCCCTTTCATGCTGCGGCAATGCGTGACGAGATTGAGCACGGTGACGTCCGATTGGACACGATCGTTCAGCACGGCCCGGTGCTGGCCTACGCGGCAAAACACACCGAGCTGGACGGCTACTTCTATACCGCAGAACAACGGAGCCGTGAGCGGAAGAAGGAACTTCAGAAACATATGGGCGGGCTGACAATCGAAAACGACTCAGGTGACGAGGGCGGGCTTGCGCTCGCGAACGAGTCCGGTGGCCTAGTGGTTGAGACTGAAGCCGAAGAGAGTTCAAAAACTTCCTAATGATTCGTCAGGGAGCGGACTGGTGTCCCGATGAGCCTTTCGAGCCAACTCGGGCCTTCGAGCGCTTGATCGGACCCGATCCAGGCTTCCCCGCGTGGCCCTTCACCTTGTACTTGCTCTTGATCTTCACCCTGGGCTTGTTCGAGACCGGCTTGCCGTTTTTGGGCTTGTTCGAGACTGGCTTACCGCTCTTGCCGTTCGTCGCGCCCGGCTTGCTGGGCTTGAACTTGGCCGGCTTGCTGGGCTTGAACTTGGCCGGCTTGCTGGGCTTGAACTTGCCGGGCTTGCTTGCCGAACGCGGTCGATCACTTCTGGATTCCGACCTCGGTCGACTTCGATCGCCCTTGTGCGGACGGCCCGAACCACGGCTCGGCGCCGGGCGCCCCGGTCGAGCAAGGGCCATGTTCACGTTCTGGCCTCGAATCTGAACCGAGGAGTGAGATGCCAAGATGCGCTCAGCAGTTTCTTTTGAGCATCCAACGAAAGATTTGTTGTCAGAGATTGTGATACGTGCCAACAGGCGGCCAGGCACACCGGTTTCGCCTGTGAGGGCGCCGACTAGATCACCGGGTCTGATGCCGTTCGAGCGTCCGGTGAAGAGGACCAGCTCGACCTCATTCGGAGCCCGCTCGAAATTCTGTTGGCCCCTATCCCTGCTCGCGCCGCGCGGCTCGCGACCACGAACGGGAACCCGAGCCCACTCCGGCGGTCCGGGATTGGCTTCTCGGTCGAAATTCAAACCGCGCTCCGAGGCCAGCAACCGCACCGCGGCGAGGGCCAATTCTTCGACTGTCCACTCCCCGGCTTCGAGAAACTCGGGGAGTTCGCTCAACAGCTCACTCTTGTCCTCGAAAGCTGCTTTGAGGTCGGTGTGTAACTCGCTTTGATGGCGTTTCGCGATGTCGGCGTCTGTCGGAACCTGCAACCTCTCGATCGTGGTCTTGAGGGTTCGTTCCAGAATGGCGACTCGTCGGCGCTCAGCGGGTGTAACGAAGCTGATGGCGTTGCCCTTGCGTCCCGCCCGACCCGTGCGACCGATTCGGTGCACGTAGGTCTCGGTGTCGCGAGGCAAATCGAGGTTGATGACGTGGGTAATGTGTTGCACGTCGATGCCCCTAGAGGCAACGTCGGTAGCTACCACCACGTCGAGCTGCTTCCTGCGAAAGCGACCCAACACGCGCTCGCGCAGATGCTGGCTCATATCGCCATGAAGTGCGTCGACGGCAAATCCTCTTTTACTCAGGGCTTCGGCAGCGTCGGCGCAGCCGGCGCGCGTTTGGGAAAATACCAGCGTGGCACCGAGTGGCTTGGCCTGGAGCACCCTGACGAGGGCGTCCATTTTGAAGCGCCTAGGAACCAGCATCGCACCTTGTTCGATATGGTCGACGGCGTGAACGCCGCCCTCGACCTGTACTTCGACCGGGTTCTTCAGGTAGGCGTTTGCGACCCTTCGGATCTCGCGCGGCATCGTCGCTGAAAAGAGCGCGACCTGGCGTGTTTCTGGGGTGGCCGCCAGAAGCTTGTTGATATCTTCGATGAAGCCCATCCGAAGCATCTCGTCTGCTTCGTCCAAGACGAGCAGGTCGAGATTGGATAGGTCGAGACTGCCTCGCTCGAGGTGATCAATGAGTCGTCCGGGCGTTCCGACGACAACGGGAACGCCGGAGTCGAGCGCTCTGAACTGCGGGGCGTAGGGCGAACCACCATAGATGGTTACGAACTTGATGCCCGTGCCAGCCGAGTAGGTCCGAAGCGCCTCGGTGACCTGGAGTGCGAGCTCACGCGTTGGAGTTACAACCATGGCACGCACGCCACCCTTTGGCTTGGCGGTAACCGCTTGCACCAGGGGAAGCCCGAAGGCCGCTGTCTTTCCCGAACCCGTGCGGGCTCGACCGATAATGTCTCTGCCCGAGAGCAGGACCGGAATTGCTTTTTCTTGGATGGGCGTGGGTTCTGTGAAACCGAGCTTAGCGACCGCTTTTAGCAATCGTTCATCTAATTCAAAGCATTCAAAAGAACTTACATTTACAATTTCTGATTCAACATTAAGCATGCGCTCATGTGCCTGATTACGAGCGTTCTGTCAATCAGAATCCCCGAAAAGTCCAAAAAAATTGTGTGGATAGCTAGATTGGGGCGGGCCCACGCGTCAGCCTAACCGGGTGCGTGCTCAGCAGTTGGACGTCCTACGACTCATTTCGAGGCTGTGGATCCGAATCGTGCCGCGGTGAGACCCGGGGCTCGATGTCAGGAGCGATTGCACCAAGCCTCACGGGGTCAGAGTGAGTGCAGCGAGCGACGTAGTTCTGCGCCTCCCATAAGAGGGGGTTGTCAAGAACATACGTATCCACCCTGGGCTCGCA
>CAZDBH010000676.1:0-3213 GCA_964503485.1 uncultured Bradymonadales bacterium
AACCGCTGCCCTTCGGTCGCGACTGGCGTCCACTGCGAGACCATCCCGGCGCTGTTCGAGCACGCCCCGACCATTCATGATCCGAGCACGTTGAGCATTCCGTACTTGTCCGTGCCGTATGCGTTCCAAGGACCTGAGCTGCGCGGTGAGATCATGACGTTCTTCGATCGGCATCTGCGCTGAGCCCGGATGGGCGCCGTTCGCTCTTACTTGCAGATCTCGCACGGTTCGAGGACACCGTCGCCACAAACAAACGACGGCGGAAAGCGAAGCAAGCCTGCACAGCGCTCTTCGAACAGCGCGTCGAGCGAAGGTTTGGTGTACAGAAGCGCTCGGTCGTTATTGGCGCTGTAGCCAAGATAGTAAGTGAGTCTTGGCTTCTCGATAGTTGGCGCCATCACGGACGTGTTGGGCAGCTGAACAGTGAGCCAGCGGCCGTCGAGGAGAGCGTATACGTACCCCCACTTCTTCTCATCGAGTAAGCAGTCCTCTTCTCCCTCGATTGTGGAAATGACGAGAGACAGCGCGTCATTGTCCGCCGCCGCGCCGGGGGTCAGCAGTATGCTGCCAATGCATGTTCCGTCGTGACAAGTCTGGCCCATCGGGCAGTCGGGCGATTCATCGCACGCACTCGCTGGACTGGGAGAGTCGTCCGCCTCGCCGTAGACCTTGGCTGTAAACAGCGTGATCGGGTCCTCCGGGGCTGGTGCGGCCGTCTGGAGCTGGAGCGCGCACCCTCCTGAGGAAGTCATCACCGGCGTGCGATTGATGTGCATGGCTGTGACTTCGCTGCCGCGTACGGGCCTCACCAAACTCGGGGCTGCCGCCTCGCTGAGGCCCGCATCGAGGAAGAGCTTCGCGACCCGCCCGACGGCGGGATCAGGATTGTGGCCAACATAGTAGACGTAAGGCGAGCCGTTCCATGCGAGGTCGATGTAGCGAGAAGGCAACTGGACCCGCCAAGGCACGATCTCACCAGACGCGGCGTCGGCGGCCTCGAAATCGACCCACGCGTCTGCGGTGCGGTTGTCGAAGGCGCAGGTGCTGCCGTTGGAGATCACCATGATCAGGGGCTCCGCCGAAAGAGCGTCCAAGTCGTAGTCGGTCGTTGCGCCATTGCCCTCGTGGCT
The DNA here is from genome assembly GCA_964503485.1 of uncultured Bradymonadales bacterium. Classification (GTDB taxonomy): domain Bacteria; phylum Myxococcota_A; class Bradymonadia; order JAFGEP01; family JAFGEP01; genus CAZDBH01. Next base: position 1,131 of record CAZDBH010000676.1, read on the forward strand.
GATGCGATGCTTGCTGAGCATCGTGTCTTGGTGCACGCCGCCCGCGTGAAAGCGGATCTGGCATACTCGACCATCGGAGATGGTCGCAAGCTCGCCATCTCGATGAAGGGCCGCGACTGTTCCGATGTTGTTTGTCATCAGAGGCTCGTGAGTACACGAGACTGAGACGTTGGTGATGTCTTCCGAGCCCATGCGCCCGGTGCCATTGGCGTACACCGCGCAAAAACGACCCTCACCCTCAGGCTGCTCGCTGACGACGACCTGGTACTGGCTGCCCTCTGCCAACGGCGGTTCGAAAGTGAATCTAGCTGAGGTGGCGTCGATCGCGACCGTTCGCCGTGTCTCCGGCTTCCTGAAACAGATGTCTGGTTCCGAACCGGGCTTCTCGGTCCCTGCGAGCCAGGTCTCCTTGAGCTCCAGCGTGAGAACGCCCGTGTCGAGTCCGTGAACGGTACCGCCCACTGTGTGCTCGAAGCCACAACGAACACGAACGTCTGCCGCCATCTCGGCCTGAATATCGGAGATGATGCTCTGGGCATAGTCGTCCTTCCAGCGCGCGCCGGCATGGCCAATTGCGTAGCATGCACCATCGTAGGTAGGCAGGTCGCGTGGCAGGCGATAGTCCCTCGGCGGAAACATGTCGGTCGGCATCGTGCTCTGTGTCTCGTTGAGGTCTTCTGTTGGGTCCCACCAGGCCCAGCGACTGAACCATTCGTTTCCGGATGCGAAAGCGGTCGTGGAGCGCCCCTCTACCTCCTCCCACTCAGGCTTCTCCTCGAGGCAGCACTCGCGATGTCCATCATCGTCAGGATACTGACCGAGTAATAGCGCCTCCCCGACGCCGTCCTCCTGTGCATTGCCGTTCTCCGGAGAGCCGATCACGTAGTTGTTTATCGACCGCGTCGCCCCGCCTTGCACTGTATTGATCCCCGAAGCCTCCCCGTGGCCGTTTTCTCCTGTGGAGCCAATGCTGATGAGGTTATTTCGAATGTCACAACTCAAGTCGCCGTCTCCAGCGCAGGCCTCCTCCGGTGACTTGCGGACGCAGTCCCCTTCCGAACCCGTAACCCAACCCACACAGCGGGGGTTGCGTGCGCCTTGCCCGTAGAGCACGTTTCGATAAAAGACGATGTCCCGATTCTGTGCTGCCAACACGGTGTACGGTCCGAACGACGGCCCGACCAGGTTGTGGCTGAAGAGAGCTTTGTTGGTCCAAGCAGACAAAGAGATGATCTCGTCTCCCGCGCCGCGGAGGTCGTTGTGATCGAATACGATGTCATGAACGCCGCGAGCCCAGTACTCGTCGTTGGTGCGCTCTATGTCGTCCTCAGGAACGGATCGGTTATGAGTGTTGATGGTATCTCCATCATTCTTGAATCGCGAACGCCGATCGATGCGGAGCCCGCGAACGATGATGTTGTTGAGCGCGCAGTATTCGCGGTCGGTCTTGTCCCAGCAGCGATCGATCCGGAAATCAAGTGTCATGCGCTCGAGCGTAATGCCCGGTTCGGGCGCAGTGAAACCATCGATGGTGAGGTTGCCTCCCCGCACCTGGGCGAGGCCACTCAAAGACTTTCCGTCCGCGTCCGTGACGTTCTTGATCGTACCCCCGACGTCGAAGACGATGTACGCGCCCCTCTTGTGCAGCAGGGCATGGCGAAGCGTCCCCGGCGCGTCCCCGAGTTTGCCGTCCAGAGTCGTGACGTGCACGATCTCCTGGTTCTTTCCACCGTCGATGTTGGCACCAAACCCGACGTACTCTCCTCGATGCCGAACGGCGAGCACGAGCACCGAGTCCGCCGCCGCGCGGACGCTCGCTTCGCACGTCGACCCGTCGCACCTCATCTTCTTTGATGTGCCAGCACCAAAGACCAGCTCGCAGTCCTCTTCTGGTGCTGCGTAAGTGCACATCGCGACTTCCTCGACGAGGCCGTCGATATCTTCGGTGTGCACCCTGTGGCGCCCCGGCGCCACGCTCTCGTAGACCACCGGATTGTCCATGGTCCGGGATTCGCGGTCCAGCCACAGGGCCGCGTAGGGTCGCGTCTCCATCCTCATGCTGCGGTCCGGCCCTGCCTGCTCG
>CAZDBH010000677.1:0-3211 GCA_964503485.1 uncultured Bradymonadales bacterium
AAATCGGCGGAAGCCACGCGCTTCCTTGATCTGCCCGAAGACAGGCTCCACGACCGAAATCGAATCGGATGCTACTTCGATCTGGACGGTAGTCTGCTCATCCGAGGCACCCCTTAGGTGCGGCTCCCCAGCTCGGCCCAGTCGATGGCGCCATCGTGCTCGAGATCCTCGTACTCGAGGATGCCGAGCTCGTCGTAGAGCGGCCGTACCGACTCCGTCAGCAGACCGATCTTCTTGAGATTCGGAATGATGCGCGTGAAGAGCAGGTTGCGGAACGTCCCCATCACCGAACCCTTGAGCACGAACCGGCGTGTTTCGTCGACGTCCCAGCCCATCCGCTGGTGCACGTCACTGGCCACGAGTCGCTCGCGCATCACGACGCACGCCTCGTATGCGAACTTTGCCCGCGCCTCGACCTCGTCCTCGGGCAGCGCTTTGACGAACTGCTCCATGTACGTCACGCCAAAGGCGACGTGGCGCGCTTCGTCCCGAATCACGAGGTTGACTATGTCTCGCAACACGTCGATCTTCGTGAACAGGCGCGTCGTGTTGAACGCCGCCAACGCCAACCCCTCGATGATGATCTGCATACCGATGAACTTCAGGTCCCACCGGGGGTCGGTGAGAATCTTATCGAGCAGCGCCTTCAAATGGACGTTGATCGGGTAGACGATACCCACCTTCTCGCGCAGGTATTTCGTAAACACCTCAACGTGGCGAGCCTCGTCGAAGGTCTGCGACGCGGCGTAGAGCTTCGCCTCGTAGGTCGGCGCGCACGAAACCAGCTGCGAGGCCACCAACAACGCACCCTGTTCGCCGTGGAGAAACTGTGACATCGCCCAAGCGTGTGAGTGCCACGAGTACTCCAGGCGACCCTCGCGATCGAGGGCCTCGAACGGCGGATAGCCCGCCAGCGGATTGCCTTCCTTGCCCGCCGGATGCCTGTTCTTCGGGTGCTCGCGATCCCAGTCGATGTCCGTCTGCGCGTTCCAGTTCAGTTCCTTGCCGAGCCGGTACAGACGCGAGATTTTCTCATCGGCGGCGATGTAGTCCCAGGCGTAGCTTCCGGTCAGTGGTGTGTTGAAGATCTGGGCGACACGATCCACGTGCTCCGGCGTCATCCGCGCCGCGACATCGTCCGCGTCAGGCTCGAAATACAGCTCGGATGGGGTCTTCTCGATGTATCGAATAGTCATCTGCGATTCCTCGTTGCCTGGCGGTATCGGTCATCATAAACCCGTCGAATCACCAGGGGAAGCCGGGTGTTAGTAAACACTTACTTCCGGGGCCGTATTGTCTTTGTAGTGACCGATCGACATCGTTTCCGGACTCGAATTCCTGCTGTAGATTGCTGGAATCAGGAGGGCCGACATGTCTGAGGGAAAGGTGATGACCGCCGCGATCGCCGCGCAGATCGTTCGTGGTACCGACTATGAAGCGATGATGCGCGCGATCAGCCGAGGGTTGGAGCCACCCGCGGAGCCTCACCCCGACGACTACGACACACTCGGTGAGGGGGCGGCGGCAGAACTCGTCAAGGACGATGGTGGCATCTACATCAACGCGGTCCAGTCGATCTCTCGAGCAGACGCCGAAGTCTTTTCCGGATACAACGGCGATCTCGCACTTGGCCTGACGGAGCTACCGACCGAGGTGGCAGCAATGCTGGCGCGCCACTCTGGGATACGCCTGTCGTTTACTAAACTCATGTCGCTCAGCGTCGGAGCCGCGACCGAGCTCGCCCAACACAGCACGTGGCTGTGCTTCGATCGGCTCCGGACGATCGACGAGGCGACGGCCGCAGCCCTTGCCACCCATCTGGGCAAGCTACAGATGCCGCAACTCTCGGAGATATCCGAGAGCGTGCGCGCGGTGCTGAGTCATCACCTTGGTGAGCTACGCATTCCCGCGCCGCCCGAAGCTCAGCCAGAGACCCAGGCTGCGCCCGACGCAGGTTACGACGGTCCCGAGCTGCTCGGTCAGCTGGCCGACGGAAGCTGCAACGCGGTGGTCCTCATTCACGCCTCGGCAGAGGCCGTTTGCGCCGAGTTGGCCCAAGTCGAAGGGTGTGTGGGGGTTGTCGCGCAGCTCGGCGACGGCCCATGGGCCTGGTTGGAACTGAGCTACGGCGACGGCGAAGGCTACGAGCTCTTGTGCGCGTCCGTCGCGGTCGCGTCAGGCAACGTGCCCGAGGGCAAGCTGTGTTACGAAGACGCGATCTACACCGCAGCCTTCATGAGCGAGCGGCTCGAGACGTCGGCCATCGCGATCTGGGGCAGTGATCAGGGCGAAGCCATTGCCGGTTTGGCACTGCTGGAGCGAGGGGGCGTGAGCCGAGCAATGACCAGCGCGCCACCAGACTTCCTGAAAGCACTGGCGGATGCCCACGCCGACGAGGACAGCGATTTGGACAGCGTCCTGGAGCAGCTTTCACACAATACGCACTGGGTTTGGCCCGAGCAGAAGGCCGCCCCAGGCCGCATCGATGACTTCGGCGACGCCTGGCTCCACGAGCAAGGCTTTGACCTGAGCCTCCTGTCTGAACCCCTCGATGCAATCCAGGGCGTCGACGGCATTGGCAAACTGATTCGGTTTGGGTCTCGATAAACCGAGTGAGAGGGGCCGTGATCCCGCCCGCGACCCCAATCCAGAACCTGAACAAGGTGCGCGACCTGGGGCGCCCAACCCCAGGTGCTGTCTAGCCGGACTCACGGGCTAAGGACCGGCCTTTCCGTCGGCAAGCTCGTTGACTATGAACCGCCTAATCTCTTCCTGAATCTTCTCGGGCATGCCGTGTCGCCCTCCGTTCTCCAAGAAATCTTCGCGGCTCTGTGGGGCGCCAAAGTACTCACCTCCAGCCTGGGGATGGGGGTCGTATAGCAGGTATCTCAGACCGCGACTGTCTAGGCTGACTACGGTTAGCGTGCCCTCGCCATACTCCCCAAATGTCCACGGTTTCTGCGGAGTCGCTTGGGCCCAAAGAGCCTCTTCGCGGGCCTTTTCCAGCTTTTTTGAACTCATCCAGCCCCTCTGTTCCGGTTCTCCCAACCCAGCCTGCAGTATCGGGCTGTGCCGGACAAGCAGTGCGATAGCCATCGCCCCACAACAGCGACCAGAAGTTCGTCTCGTAAGCGCCTCGTGCTTCTCCCTTTCTCCTTTCCCCTTCTCCTGGTCCTTTACCGTTAAGGATTTCCCCACAACCCACCCCCCC
>CAZDBH010000678.1:0-3210 GCA_964503485.1 uncultured Bradymonadales bacterium
ATGTACTGTGTCCTTGTGGGCGGCATAGGTGGTTGCCCCCGACGGCGATAAGACCTTCACGAAACCCGCGACACAGGTCTCGAACGAGTCGAAACAGCTGCCCCCGGTCGCCTCGAGGTCCCCCGCTACCGTGTGGACATGAGCGTCGTCGGCCTCCGAGAAGAGGCGTCGAGGCAGAGACGACCAGACGATCACGAACGGCGCCTCCTCCTGTCCGCGTGAGCCATACCGTTCTACGAATCGGGGTACACCTGCCTCATCACATAGACACTCTCCGCTCGCCTGGCGAGAGGGCGGTCCGCAGGCCGCCGGATACGAACAGACCTCAAGGGCTTCGACCTGGTTGATGCGATTGCGCTGCCTCTCGCGCACGACCAATTGACCCAGCTCCGCCAGTTCACGAACCCGAGTCACTCCCGTGGCAATCCCCACTCGTAGATGGCGAAGGGCGCCCGAGACCGCGACTGGGCGAATGCCACGCCGGTGGCTACCTATCTCGAGGGCCGACCGATTCGATTGGGCTGAGGCGGTGTCTACGACGACCGCCGCTGGGCACAGAGTCGAGGCTGCGAACTCGAGGTCAGGGGCGTCCATTCCCATAGGTGTCGCGCCCTCGACGAGTTCGGAACGGAGCGCCTCCAGCTCGCTCTCAACGGTTGGGTCGAACCGATCGGCTCCCCGCCGGTCGCAGTCCAGGATCCAGACGAGCGGTGTGCCCCCATCGTTGGGGTGTCCGTCGTAGTATGCCCACCGCTCCCCAGCCAGGCGAGCGGGAAACCCCTCGGCTACGATAGTGCCGTCGTCGTCGATGGTGATGAAGACCTCGTCTTTGTGTCGATGGCATCGCCAACGAACCGGTCTGCGGTAGATCGCCGCAGGATAGGATGAGGCCAAAGGCGAATAATCTGAGTGTTCGGATGTGCATAGACGGCAACAATTGCCAGTCCTGTGCCAGGAGACAAAGCCAACAAGTACGACAGGTTACGGTATGGCGTGGGTTGGCTTTGTCTACGAATCGTTGCTGGTTTCTAGGATTCACGAACGCACGGTGGGCTCAATCGCCCGCCTCGCTTCCGATCGCCTCGTGAACTGCTTCTGCCGGCGCCAGTTTTGGTCAACCTAGAGGCCGGTGAGCCGTCAATTGTCAGCGGCAACGATAGCTCCCGCGATTCGACAAACAGCCAAGCGAGGGTTGACCTGCCACAGGCCATCTGCGAAGACGCTTTCAGTCCAACGGAACAGAGTTTGAAGGTCGCTTGTGGCCCAGAAGAAACAATCGGGGTCGATAACCGAGAATCCGCTAGCAGGAACCTCGTTCGTGAACTGGATCCGCGTCTGCTGGCACGGCGGTGGACCCCAACGGAAATACACGCTGCGTGTGCTCTACGTCACTGTGATGACGCTCGTACTCGCCCCTCTTCGGTGGCTGCAATGGCTGCGATTTGGACGGAAAATCAAGGCAGCCGAGGTTGATCCGTCCCCGGTCTTCATCGTAGGCCACTACCGCAGCGGGACGACCTACCTGCAAAATTTGATGACCCAGGACAGCCAGTGGGGGTTCGTGTCGACAACCCAGGCCGTGGTCCCGGGCGCCTTCCTGCTCGGCCGCGGGGTGAGGGGACTGCTGTCGCTGTTTCTGTCAGAGAAGCGGCCGATGGACAACATGGCCCAGAGCCCGACTCTACCCGAGGAGCCCGAACACGCCGTCGCCAACACCTCACCCTATTCGTTCTACCATGGCCTGTGTTTTCCCAAGCGCTGGCGCGAGCTCACCCAGCGGTACTTGTTGATGGAAGGTATCTCAGACGGGGTTCGCGGCGCCGTTGCGAAGGCCTACCTGGCCGTGATGAAAGCCGCAACACTGGCCTCCAGCGGCCGTCGACTCATTCTGAAGAATCCACCGGATACCGCGCGGATCGAGTTCCTGCTGGAGTTGTTTCCAGACGCCAAGTTCGTTCACATCTACCGAAACCCGTACGTGATGTATCCATCGATTCGAAACTTCTACAGCGCCAGTTTGCGAGATTGGCAGTTGCAAGACCTGAGCAGCGCCGAGTTGGAAGAGCACATTTTCGAGATCTACGACGCGATGATGACGCGCTTCGAGGACACGAAAGCAATGATCCCCAGAGGCAGCCTGGTCGAGGTGCGCTTCGAGGATCTGGAGCGCAACCCACTCGACCAGCTGCGCGCTGTATACACCGATCTAACGCTGCCCGGATTCGATACCGCGAAGCCTCATTTCGAGGAGCACATCGCCAGTCAGAAACACTACAAAAAGAACGCCTACCGACTCGACCAACAGACTGTCGACAAGATTTCGAACCGCTGGGGACGCTTCATCGAACAGTGGGATTACGAGCTGCCCGAAAAACTTCGGCCGGTGTAAAAGGGCACCTCGGCCCTTCTACGATCCCCTTTCCTATCATCGGATCCGGGTGCGTTCTGCCCGAGTTACTGAGTTACTTGTGACTTGACCCGTCTGCCCTGCGAAGTTTGTGTATAAATGAGACTTGACCCCCCCCCGGCCGCAGGAGGCGACGATTCCGCACGGCGCAATGGGGGGGTGACCCTTTTGTCACTCCCCAGCGGAGGATTTGTTGGATACCCTGTTTATCGATGGATAAATTTGCCATCTATCTGAGTGGGTATCGCGGGGCTGTGTGAATATTCAACTCCTCATCGATTCGGTCGTCCGGCAGGTGACCGTTCTGATCGCGCAGCTGGCCACAGCCGGTGGCGCCCGAGCACCGCTCGCTCATGTGGCCCATCGCGTTTTCCTCGACCTGGCCAACGAGCTGCAGAGTCAGGGGATCGGGCGAAAGGTCAGCGCCGATATGTTTGGTTTGGCCCTGCGCTCCTACCAGCGAAAAATCCAACGTCTGTCCGAGAGCGCCTCACATCGCGGCAGGTCACTTTGGGAGGCCGTGTACGACTATCTGAATGAGCACCCCACAATCTCTCGGGCCGAGGTGTTGAGGCGTTTTCATCGCGATGACGACGAGCTGGTGCGCGGCGTGTTGCACGATCTGACAGAGAACAATCTGGTCTTTCGGAGCGGAAAAGGCCCAAGCACCATGTACCGGGTGGCAACCGAAGAAGAGATTGGCCAGCTCGGCGGCAAGGAAGAGGAGCTTGGGCTGGATACCTTTGTATGGGTCATGGTCTATCGAAGCGGGCCGATTACCAGACAGGACCTTGCCGACCTAG
>CAZDBH010000679.1:0-3195 GCA_964503485.1 uncultured Bradymonadales bacterium
CCCCTTTCTCCTTTCGCCTCGTCCTTTCCCTTCTCCCTTTCTCCTTTCTCCTTTCCCTTTCCCTTTCCCTTTCCGTTTGTCCTGCTTACACTCAGCCAAAACAAAAAACAGAAATGATGTCCTAAAAGCTGGTGTCGCCCCTTTCTGGTAGAGGTCGAGAAAAAAGAATGCGGATTGCCCTTGTACCGATCGTGTTGTCTTCCGCCCTGATCTTCGTAGCCTGCGGGCCGAGCCAGGCTTTTCGCCGTGCGTCTGCCGCCGAACAAGCGGGGGATTGGCCTACGGCCGTTCAATCCTACCGAACTGCGTTGGTTGACGACCCAGACGATGAGGAAGTTCGGGCCGCGTTGGTGAATGCTGAATTGCAGTTGGTGGCGAGCACCGTGGCTGGGGTACAGGAGGGTCTGGCATTGCTAGATTACCCCCAGGTTGTCTCGATCCACTCCGAGGCCGTGAACCTGATGCCAGGCAACCCAACTCTCGAGATGTTGGAGGAGGCCATCCAGACCAGCGCCTTGGACGACTTCAATGGAGCCCTGCAGGCTGGTCACGCCCGTCAGGTGTTCGAGCAATCTGAGCTGTTGGTCGACTATTTGCCGGAGCGGACGGCTCTCGGCGATGTTCGTGCGGCGGCTCGGCAGGAATTTGCCGTCCAACTTCAGGCTCGAGCTGAGTTCGCCGAGGAGGAGGACCGGCTCGGAGATGCCTATCTGGCATGGATTCAGGTGGCCGCTTTGGTCCCCAACGCCCCCGGCAGTGAGCGTTCGCGGGGCCACCGGACTCGCATCAGAGATGAGATAACCTATCGATACAAGATCGAGTACGACGGTGTTCTGAGCGGCGCTGCTCCGCCGATCGTGCAGGGAGCGTTGGCGGTGTCGACCAACGATGCGGACGAATCGCTGTTCAGCCTGCGGTGTGAGCAGCCGGAGCCGGATATCACGGAGACCTATACCGCGTCGATCGCCCTACACTCGTATCTGGCGGGGTATCGGGAGGTTCCGAACCCCTACTACAATACGGTGTGGAACCGGTTTTCCGATGCCGAGGCCAGCCTAATCCGCGCGGAGTCCGATCTGATAAGTGCCGAGGAGGACTATTTTCGCGCCGAAGAGGATAGGGCGGAGCACATCGGCGAGGCCGACTACGACACCTATCATCGGCGGTGGGAGTCAGCCCATCAGACCCTGACGAGTCGGCGGAATCAGGTTCAGGATCGCCGAGAAGACGTTCACGATATCCGCTCGGACCTCAATCGCACGCCGCCGACGGTTACGGAGGAGGTCTGGGACGATTTCCCATACGAGGTTCGGGAGTACGCGCGCCGGGCCGAAGCCGTGCTCTGGTACGAAATCACGCGGGACGGCGCTCGGCCCCATCAATATCATGAGACCCTGTCGACTGAGACCACCGACCTCGAGCACGCCGGCTTCCCCCATGTGGGTATTGCCTCGGATCCGCTGTCTTACCCACTGTCTGAGAGTGAACTGGAAGACGCAATGCGAAATCGGGGTCTCGAGCGTATTGGCGCACTAGTACTCGAGGACTTTTCGGCCTATCGAACAGGTTACTTGGAGGGTGGTCTCGAGCTTGCGAATACCGATAGAGATAGCGCCGTGGAAGCCCTGGTGCGTTATGTGCTCCTCAATCCGGGAAACATCGACCCGAGTGCGTTAACGGCCTTGGACGAGTTGGCTGACCTCTGGGATGCGTCGGTGTTGGACTAGGTCGCAGGCGACGTGACTCGAGTAGACTACTTTGGACAAGATAGCGCGCAGAAGACGAGCCGAGTTGCTCGCCCGTGTCAAGGCGAAGGGGCTTCACTGGCTCAACCGGCTGGTCAACGGTACGACCACGGTTCTCGCTCCGTTTGCCGTGTTGTTCGGCGGTTTCGGAATTGCCATCTTCATAGCGATCTGGGCCGTCGACCAAAACCTCAGCGACAGCATGATCGCCTTCATCGTGTTTGTGGTGATGTTGTTGGTGATGATTCCATCGGCGGTGGCCTACCGTATGGGGCTGAAAAGCCTTCGAAACCGCGTCAAGGCAGCCCGCGACGACTACCACGAGAAAGTCGTGAAGCGAAAGCGGCTGGAGAGACGACTGGCACACGCTCCCGAACTCGCTTCCTCTGACCAGGGCCTGTCCTTGGCTGCTGAGGCGGGCGGCGAGGGTCAGTTGTCGCTAGAAGGTGATGCAAGCGACGGCGGCTTGAGCGAAATCAAACAGGAAGAAATCCTGGTTGGAGATGCCGAAGAATCTGAGTCGGTCGTCAGCTGAAGCGTAGAGAGTCGCTCGGGCCAGCCTCACTCCTCCAGTTCGTCCTCTTTTGTGAATTCAGCCCAGTATGCGATGTGATTTCCGGCTTGGGTGCTCTGATTGGGCATCCAGAAGGCCGCCCAGCTCGGATCGTCGCCGGCTCGGGCAGCAACCGGATCGACCGCCGCGATCCAAATCTGCTGTGTTGCCGATTCGAGCCGTCCGTATGAACGAGTCGAGGTGAAGGCGACCCAGAGTATTCCGTCCTCAGTTGTTGGTGCCCACTTTGGCCACGAGTTGGTGGTTCCGGTGGGACCATTCGCCGTTGTGAGGTCAACTGCCTCGCCCCCGTCGATACTGACTACCCAGAGCTCGGAGCCTCCGGGTGAAGAGCCAGCAGCGACGTCGGCTGTGGCTCGATTGAATCCGACCCAGAGCCCGTCCGGTGAAATCGCCGGATAGAAGAGGTTCTCATCCGAGCTCTCGACGCTTCCCTGAGGGAGCAACCACAAGGGGTTTCCGAAGTTGCCGTCCTCGATCGGTATCTTGACTAGGCCCGCAGACCCGATACCGAGGCTGGCCATTGCGCCAAAACCGGGAGTCTGGCCGGCCGCGTAGACGATGGCATCGCCCCGCGGAGACCACGCCGGGTAGTTTGCAGAGCTCCCTGCAGGGCGGAGCAGGTTCCCCTCATCCAGGCCAGTGTCGGTATTTATAATCGTGATTTCCCCGCCACGGGCGGCTGCAAGTCGAACGTTGTCCGGTGCGAATGACGGGTAGTATCCGTTCAACCCAGTCTGAAGCTGAGGCGTACCGACGTCAGTCCCGATTACACCAAGTCCCCCGATCGGCGTTCCAGTCGTGCTCTGGGTATAGGCCAAACGACTGCCATCCGGTGACAGTGCAGCCGATTCGGATGCCTCGTAGGTCAGGAAG
>CAZDBH010000680.1:0-3171 GCA_964503485.1 uncultured Bradymonadales bacterium
CCATGATCGGTGACGACGTCCATGTCATCCTGCATGGCCAACTGTCGGCCCAGTTCGGCCGCAGCCATGGCGATCTCGTCATCGGTGGTCTCGTGCTTGGCCTGGGCGGCGCTATCGGCCGCCAACTCAGCTTTGATGTCTTCGATGACGGGTGCGAAGGGCACCCAGTCCTGTTGAACAGGCGCCGATACGGCTTTGGTTTCAGCCTGATTCGGAGACGGATGCATCGAGAAGGCGGGGACTTCTGTGGCAGGTGTGTCGTCCCCCATGTTGATTTGAATCTTCTCGGATCGTGCTTCGACAGGCTCTGGGCGAGGCCCATTCTCAGGTGCCCCGGTCAGTTCGAAGCCGGACTCAGAAACGACCGTCTTCTGCCGGTTGAAACCAGAGGCCCCGGCCGCCCGGCCGAGGTCGCTGGCGTCAAAACGATTCGAGATCGCGGAGTCTTCCACCTCTTCGACCTCGACGATCTCGAGCACTTCTTCAGACCGGTCGAGCATGAAGGCCTCGAGGTCGACGCCCTCGAGATTCAGCTCGGCACGAAGCGCTGCTGCGTCCGCGTCACTAGGAGATAGTTGAAGCGCGTGGTGCAGGTAGCTCACCGATCGCACCGCGTCGGGCTCCCAGCACAGTTTCGAGAGCGAGAGCAGCTCCTGAATCGCTCGGTTCGTATTGTTGGTTTCGACTGCCAGATGAACGGCGCGCTCACGCACCGTCACGTTCTTGTTGTCGAGGGCGAGCGCTTGGGTGACCGTTGCGTAGGCGTGGTCGACCAAGCCAACCTTGGTGTAGCCGTCGATCTCGACTAGCAGCCGGTTCACCGACTCCTCCGCCTCTGTGTCGAGTTCGGAGGCGCAGGTGACGAGTCCGGAAGGCAGCTGTTGCAGTTTCGCCGCGGGTTCCAGACGGCGCCATTCGCTCGGACGCTGGCCGTCGACAAAGACGTTGACGGGTTGCGACTCGTCTAGCGGTTCGACCGGCACGAGGGGAAGTCCCCCAGCCTCTCGCGCGGGTGAGATCCCCAACCGAGCGCAGGCATCGGCGTTAGTTGGATCTTCGCTGACGATCCGGCGGAAGGTCTCCATCGCGAGCTCTTCCTGACCCTCGTTGGTGTAGACCTCTGCCAACTCGAGTAGGACTTTGACTGCCTTCGGGGTCTTGCCGATCGCAAGGAAGGCTTCGGCCAGGAGCTCGAGACCCTCGGGATCCTTCGGATCAGATTTGAAGAGAAGCTGCAGCTTAGCCAGCGCTCGCTTCGCGTCGTTCTTGTCGAGATAAACTCGAATCAGCCGCCTCAGCCGAACGACATCCGAGCTGCGATGAAAGGTGTATCGCTCGGCGACCTTGATGAAGTCGTGGATTCGACCCGACTGGTGAAGTTGGTCGGTAGCCCGAGCAAAGGCATCGGCGGCATCTTCGGCACGCCCCACTGCTGAGAGCTGCTCTCCCATCGTGATGTGAATGTTGACGTCATCGGGGTCGAGATCGGCCAGTCGGCCCAGGACCTCGATGTAACGATCGGTGTCGCCCCGAGCCTTGAAGGCCTCGGCAACCGAGCGGTACTGAGCCATACCGTCACTCACCAAGTTGAGCTGTTGGTAGAGTTCCGCCAGCTTCACCTGGATGTCGGTGCGCGTTGAATCGAGCCGGAGGATCTGTTTCAGAACCGCCACCGACTTCAGATAGAAACCTTGGTAGTAGTATTCCTCAGCGACTTGTTCGTAGGTCTCGATCGCCTCGCGTCGCTTACCCAAACGCGCCTGAAGATCTCCGATCCGCAAGCGCACCCGTACATCGTCTGGATCAAGGTCCAGCAGCTTGTTGTACTGCTTGATCGCGCGGGTAAGGTTACCCTTCTCCAGCGCCTTTTGAGCGTTGGAGAGCAGTTTGTTGCGGATGGTTGTGGCCAAGCCGAGTCCGCCTAAAAAGCCCAGTAACTCTGAGACAACGATGCGGTGGGGACACTACGTTCCCCCCTTCAAGAACCTCGCTATTATATCGGCGAGTGAGTCAGAACAGCAAGGCCGCGGTTGCACGATCCGAGCAAAGGTTGAAAGAGGCGGTCTGAATGGCCGCGTGCGCGGCAGTGTAGCGGCTATTTATTGACGCGCTCAACGAAGTCGCCGGTTCGTGTATCGACTCGAACGAATTCACCTTCGTTCAAGTAGAGTGGAACGGTGATCACGGCCCCGGTTTCAAGAGTGGCCGGTTTGGTTCCGCCCTGAGCCGTATCTCCTTTGACTCCGGGGTCGGTCTGGCTAACCTGGAGTACGACGAAGTTCGGCAGCGACAGGGTAATCACGACCCCGTTGTGGAAGAGGATACTCAGGCTGTCATTCTCTTTGATGAACCGGGAGGCATCCCCCACCTGATCATCCATGAGAGTGACTTGCTCGTAATTCGAGTTATCCATGAAGACCCAGTCATCGCCATCGCGATACAGGTACTGCATGTCTCGCTCTTCGAGGTCGGGCTTGTCGACACTGTCACCTGAGCGGAAGTTCTTCTCGTGTACATTTCCGCTGATGAGGCTCTTGTACTTCGTCTTGACGAAAGCCACACCCTTGCCCGGTTTTACGTGGATTGCCTCGACGATGATGAACGGTTCCCCGTTGATCTCGATCTTCAGGTTCTTTCGGAAATCTTGTGTGTTGTACACTGACTCAGTCTCCAGATATGTCCGAGTTGGCGGCACCAGCCTGTGCGGCACCCCTCAAGGCGAGAGCGTAGCCCGCCACGCCGAATCCCATGATACGACCGTCTACCACGTCAGCGCAGAACGAGCGATGCCGAAATGACTCGCGCTTGTAAACATTGCTGATGTGGACCTCGTATTTGAGGCAGTCGAGATTGTTCAACGCGTCGCGGATTGCGACGCTTGTGTGCGTATAGGCCGCCGGATTAATCAGCAGAAAGTCGACGTCTTCCGCTTTCTGAATCCACTCGACCAACTCGCCCTCGTGATTGGATTGCCGACACTCCACCGTGATCCCAAGCTCTCGACCCAACTCGATCAACTGAGCATCGAGCTCGGCCAACGTGGTCGTCCCATAGATTTCAGGCTCTCGGGTCCCCAGCAGGTTCAGATTCGGCCCGTGTAAAACGAGGCACTGAGGTGATGACATCTACAGGCCCCCCGTGATCACGAGTGCGCCCAGACGGACCCGATTG
>CAZDBH010000681.1:0-3146 GCA_964503485.1 uncultured Bradymonadales bacterium
AACAGAAACTGCTCGCCTTCTGCGGTAGTCACATACCGTCGGGCCGAATGGACACACTGCGTGAGTACGCAGCCGGTGGGTATGGGCTCCTGGCGCTAGACGTCACCGCCATGGGTCTAGCGGCTGCGGCTGGTCTTCCTTTTTCGGTCATCGACGACTGGGTCGAACCAGGAGCGATTGTCAGCTCCAAAGCCCGAGCCGCAGAATGGGAAACAGACTGGTTTCAGAACCATCGCGACCTTTTCACAAACCACGGCATCTGCTGGCCTGAGTTCGATTACGAGGCATTTCATTGGTTCTGGCGGGACGTATCCTTGGCATATGCTCTCGGGGCGGCCGTACGAGAACGGGGGATTCGAACGTTCTCGTTCTTTGCTCACAGGCCACCGCGGCCGGCCGTATACTACGAACCATCGGATGTCTGCGCGGCCTTGTGGTCGGCACAGCTGAAGCACATCTCGAACCCGATCGTGCCTCGAACTGCCAAGCCAAGGTCCTTCCCGAGGCGTGTCTTCAGGTTCGGAAAGAAGCTTGCCAGAGCGGCAGTGCGGCGTCTCGAGGTGCAGCGCCAGGCCCCGAACCCGATCGATACCGGGTCGCCCGAGAACCCGATTGTCATCGCGATCAACGCGGGAGAAGCGGTCCGTTTCAAGCGGACTGTAGAGAGGCTCACAAAACAGCATCCGAAACGGTTGATGGGGATTTCTGCCCACGTCGGGCCTGTAGTGGCGCCGGCATGGAACGTTCCGTTCTTTCCGCTGCCCTCTGGCTCCAAGGCAAACTCGGCAGGGGAGCAGTTCCTCAGAGGCTACCGCCAGGTCGCGCAAGAAACTGCTGGCACTGAGCTCGGTCAGGTCCTGTCGGCCGTTGCATTTCAGTTCCAGTACTTCTGCGGCACCCGCTGGCCGACCCTGGTCGGTCAGTATACAGTTTGGGCGGACATTCTCTCGCGGATCAAACCGAGCCTTCTGATCGTGAGCTCCCTTCAAGACGGGGAGTCCCAGTTACCCACCGTTGCCGCGAATAGCCTCGGGATCAAAACAGTGGCAATGCCGCATAGCGGTTCCTTCGTGCGCGACGAAAAGCTCCATGCAGACCACATCCTGCTGAGCTATGGGCTACATAGACGTGCTCTGGAGCGAATGGGCGTGGAAGCAGGACGCTTTTTGTTCGGGTGCAGCACAGTGCCCAAAGATCAGTACCCGGTCAGTGCGAGTCCCGATATCCAAGTTGAGGACAAACTCACGATTCTGGTTCTCACGCACCCGATCATACACAAAGAGTGCATCTCGCCCTACGTCCAACCCAGATCACAACTGTCAGGCATCGCGTCGCTGGCAAGTCCACCTGGTGATCTGGACAGCAAGATCTCGATTCGCTTCAAGGGGCACCCCCAGTACCCGGACCTTCCGCTGTACGAGCTGGTCGACAATCGGCTACAGGCCCAACTCGTCAAACCAGACGCTGAGCTTTCAGAACTTCTAAAGCAGACCGACCTCGTGGTGGCGCTGAATTACTGCGGAACAGCCCTGGTGCACACACTGAAAGCGAAGGTACCAGTTCTACTCTTCTGGAACGACCCAATGATCGGTCGAAGCGATCCGTATGCTCACGCCAATCTCTTCGAACCGGGCGGGAAACACGTAACCGCCGAATCTGAACTCTGGGAAGCGGTTCGAGAGTTTATGGGCGAGACTTCGCCACCGAGTATCTTACGGACTCGGCGTTCCCCGAAGTCGACGAAGTGATTTCCGAATGCATCGCCTAGGGTGTGCAAAGCCTGTCCAACTCTTCGAAGGAAGGCTTGATGCGTTGTACAATGGTCCCAACTCACTCAGGTCGAATCGATGGCAGTCTTGAAGACGATTGAATATCTCAGGGAAGTGAAGCAGCAGACGGGACCGGTCGGCCTTGCCCGCGCCATCGTTCGGGGCGCTGCACGGGCTCCCGTTAAACTCAGCCGCCGAGGCCTTCTTCATTACCGCTTGGCCCGAGCGAGAGTATCACTGCTCGGGTCGCGGTTTGGCAGTTTGTCTGCGACCCAGATGCGCGCCCAAACTCTGAGTTACTTTGAGGGTCTTTTGGTACCCGACACAGTCGGGCGCTACCGATACGCGGTATCCCAACAGAGCCCTGTGCTCTACGCTTCGACCTACGCTGCGTTGACGCGCCATCTGTACGGTGATTTGGACACGTTGACGGCAGAGGAGAAGACGGAATGGGCTGCCTACATCAACGGATATCAGACCGAGGATGGGCTGTTTCGAGACCCGGCAGTGGCAAACGACATCGCCGAAACTGAAGACTGGTGGGGTTGGCGGCACATGACCCTGCATACAAGCATGGCTCTAACAGCACTGGGCGCAGTCGCGTCGCAACCTTTCGTCTTTCTCGAGCCATTGCTCGATCCCCAACACCACACCACCTGGCTGGAGAGTCGCGAGTGGGACACTCGGCCCGACTTCGTCAGCAACGAGGTACAGAACTTCGGAACGTTGCTGCAGTATGCTCGCGATTTCCACGACGACAAACGGGCTGGGCACGCGGTCGAGACGCTTCTGGATTGGCTGGATGCGAAACAGGATCCTTCGACGGGTTTCTGGGGACCCTCAGACGGAAGTCCCGAGCACATCTCTAGGGGAGTGCAGACCGGGTATCATCTGTGGTTATTGTTTTTCTACGACAAACGCACACCGCGCTACGTCGAGCACATCATCGACAACGCTTTGGCGACTCAAAACCGACTGGGCGGCTTTGGCCTTCAGCCAAACTCGAGCGCATGCGACGACATCGATTCAATCGATCCTTTGGTGAGGCTTTCGTTGGGCACCGATTACCGCCGGACTGACGTACGCTCCGCACTCGAGCGAGCCCTGCCATGGGTCATCGCAAACATGAACAAGGACGGCGGTTTCGTGTTCCGGCGGCAGGTTCCGCTGGAATATGGCCACCCCCACATGTCCTCGCAGACGGACGAGAGCGCGGCCTTCCCAACATGGTTCAGAACACTGAGCCTAGGCTTTCTGGCCCAGGCGCTTCCAGACTCGGTCCTGAATGACGTGAGCTGGCAGTTCGTCGACAGCCCTGGGCTGCAGTTTTGGACGCGATGACCTGATTATGGCCAAATCCGGTACAGAGATCGCTAT
>CAZDBH010000682.1:0-3141 GCA_964503485.1 uncultured Bradymonadales bacterium
CCCTTGTTGCTTCGCTGACCGCCGCCGCCCTTCCCCTTGGCCTTGGAGGGGGCTCGTTTCGGCTTTGGAGCGGGTTCTTCCGGCTCCGATCCGGGCACGGGGGTACCGATCGCTGGCTGGCTCTTGGAACGGTAAAACATGATGAGGCCGAGCAACAGGACGCCGATTGCCAGGTATTGGCCGGGTGTGAGGCCAGCGTATCTCAGATCGGAGCCCAGCCCGTTGTCTGGGAATCGCCGAACCAAACCTCCGCCAGCGACCTCGCTGACGGCATTCACAAAGCTCTGGTAACCGTGCCCAAAAATCGTGTCGCCCCGGGCGTAAAGCATCACACCGTTCGTGAAATGGTCGAAGTCGTTCCCGAGCGAACGAAGGAAGTCCAAACCGAACCGGACGGGGGCATATAACACACAGACCAGCCCGATTATCACGCCTCGACGGGGCTTCTTACTGTACGCCCACAACATCAGCGGGAAGATAACCAGCAGCGTGTACAGGAACTCGTAAAGACCGAGGTTGTAGCGTACGACGCCGTCTCGATACTCGTGACCGAGAAAGAAGTCTGTCGGCTGGCCCGGGTGATCGTAGGCGACTGTGCATGCCAAGCGACCAAAGATCCAGCCAACCACCAGAGCCTGAAGGATAATCTCGGCGATATGAAGCCACGGTTTTCGTTTGTAACCGTAGTAGCCGACTAAACCGACGAGCGCGCCGAGAAACCCACCGAATGAACTGATCCCACTCCACAGTTTGAGGAGGACGAGGGGCCCTTCGTCGATGATGCGCTCGGGGAAGTAGAAGATGATTGCGACCCAGTGAGCGCCGATGAAGCCGGCTACTACAGCCCATGCGACGGCGTTTCGGATCTCCTGCAGATCGATCTTCTCTTCTTCCGCCCTTCTCTGAGCGAACCAGCTTCCCACCAGAATTCCGATGGCGACGAGGACCCCGAACGGCTGCAGTTCCAGGGGGCCAAAGAGAGGGAGACTCGGTATTTTGAAATATGGAATCACGAGGGGAAGGTATAGTGAGGACCGAGCAGAAGCACAAGTCTCAAACCGTATCAGTCAGCAAGCGTCGACGCTGAGTCCGACCTAAGACCCAGTGAGAACCGCGGACTCGCGTCCCGTCTCAGACAGTCCTGAATTTCACTTGACTTCGAACTACGTATACAACTACACATACACCTACGTATACGGGAGAACAACGGATGCCCAACAAAACAATCTATATAAAAGACGAACACTTACCCCTATTCGAACAAGCACAGCAGGTCGGCGGCGAATCGGTTTCGGCTGTGATCATCGAGGCGCTACAGGGCTACGTATCCCGCGAAGGGAAGCGACGGTCCCGGGAAGAAAAGGAGACAGCAGTGTCACAGTTGATTGAAGGATTAGTATCTAAAGCGGTCGCCTCGGGCGCGAGCGACATCCATATTCAGCCCACCCGTTCGGGCAACCGGGTCCGGTTCCGAATCGACGGCGTTCTTAGGGAAGTCGATTCGTTGCCGATCGCTCTCTATCAAGACGTGCTAGACGAACTCTACCAACAGAGCTCGCCACTCGGCGGGTCCAGCGGAGCACGAGCCGGTATGGTCTCGAGAGAAGTGGATGGCGCACCAGTCGACCTGCGCGTGTCGTTGGTTCGCTCGGTCTTGGGTGATGCGCTGACGGCCCGGCTGTTACTCAGGGAGGCCGACTTCCCGGTTCTGGCCGACCTCGAACCAGAGTCGGACAACCGCGACAAACTCATGGCGCTCGTCCAGAAGAGTCACGGTCTGATTGTGGTCACCGGCCCGACCGGTTCGGGAAAGACGACCACCCTGTACTGCCTCCTCAAAGCGCTCGATCGGAGCCGAGTGAAGGTCGTTACGGTAGAGGACCCCGTCGAGGCCATTATCGACGACTGCCTGCAAGTCCCCCTCGACCGCAACCGGGGAACCGGTTTTGGCGATGCAATCGCCGATGTCATGCTGGGCGACCTGGACGCCTTGATGGTCTCGGAAGTCCGTGACGCTGACACGGCGGACAAGATGGTGAAGTGTGCCCTGACGGGGCATTTGGTCTTCTCGACCCTCCATGCCGGCAGCGCCTCGGGCGCATTGGCTCGTTTGGCAGACATTGGGGTCTCCCCCTTCATGATTCGGGATGCGGTTGCCGGGGTCGTGGCCCAGCGACTCGTGCGGAAGCTGTGCGAGCGCTGCAAAACTCGCGAGAACTCGCCACATCCGAAGTTGAGTTCCTGGGGTCTGCCTCCCGCGACGCGTTTCTACACCGCTGTGGGATGCGAGGCCTGCCAAAACACCGGCTTTCGGGGCCGCATGGCAATCTATGAAGTCCTCTCACCTGGGGAAGAACTTCGCACGGCATTGCTGAAGGGTACCGATACTCACACGCTGGAGTTGGTGGCTAAAGCCGAAGGAATGAAAACACTCCTCGACGACGGACTGTCAAAAGCCGCCAGCGGACTCACAACGGTATCTGAAGTGATGCGGGTTCTGGGCTGAGTCTCGGCCGTTTACGAGATACCTCCCGGCGATCTCGCGAGATAGTCGACCTACTCGGACACCGGAGTTATATTGGGTCCGGTGCAGTTTCCCGCGACTGGTCGATGATCAAAGAGCCAAACAGAAAAATCATACTCACTGGCGAGCCGAACTGTGGAAAGACCACCGTCATTCGCGACGTCGTCGAACTGCTACGTCTGCAGGGTGTGGGCGCTCGCGGATTCACAACCGAACCGACCAACATGTCGTCGTCGGGGTTTAGTGTGGTCACACTCAACGGCTTGCGGCTGGCTTTCGCCCATGTCGATTTGAGGCGCGGGCCCCTGGTGGGCCCCTATCGAGTCGACATCAACGCCTTTGAAGAAGCGGTACTTCCGCAGTTGGTGGTCCCGAAACTTCGCGTGAAGAGCCTCGAACAGGTCACGATCATCGACGAGATTGGCAAGCTTCAAATCATGTCCGACCGCTTCATGGACCGCGTTCAGGAGTTGTTCGAAAGCGAGGCCTGGGTGCTTGCCTCCGTCGAGCTCGAAGGTGGACCATTCGTACAGTTCCTTCACAAGTGGGCTCGCGACCGACTCATCAAAGTCAACATCCAGAATCGGGACAAGCTGCCCGAACGAATCGTCGATTCG
>CAZDBH010000683.1:0-3087 GCA_964503485.1 uncultured Bradymonadales bacterium
GGGGGCGGGGTGGGTAGTGGCGGCCCCGCTGAAAGTCCACTGCAAGGGTCCGTTTGTGAGGCTTGATGGACGGCGCCCCGGCAAAAAGCGACGTGCTATTGAGTTTGATGTGGCCGGTTTCGGGCCGGATCAAGCCTGCTAGGGCCCTCAGGAGGGTGGTCTTACCCGCACCAGACGGCCCAAAAATCGCGTGAATGCCGACATCGCCAGACCACTCGAAGTCGTACTCGAAGTCTCCTACCGCGCCCGCGACCTTCATCGAGAGAGAGTTCATCGTTCCCTCCCGCTGCGGCCCACGCCTGCCCGACGATTGAGTGTTGAGGCCAGCAGCAAGGCTGCATACGAGATCGCGATCGAGACCACAACCAGTCGAACGGCTGCCTGATCACCGCCGACTTGGTTCACCCACGACCAGATTGCCAGTGGAATCGTCTGGGTTTCGCTGGGGATGTTGCCAGCAAACACCAAGGTAGCGCCCAGTTCACCGAGAGATCGTGCGAATCCAACCACTGCGCCCGCCAGGACCCCGGGGAGTGCCAAAGGCAGTGTCACGGTCCGAAACACATGCCATGGACTCGCGCCGAGGGTGGCCGCGGCTTCTTCCAGGCCCGGATCGACCGCCTCGAGGGAAAGGCGTATGGGTTGAACGATGAGGGGGAACGATACAACAGCCGCAGCGAGCACAGCGGCAGCGGTCGAAAAAGCAATCCTCCAGCCGAATACTTGCTCGAAGAGGCCACCGATCGGCCCGCTTGGGCCCAGAAGTAGAAGCAGCAAGAAACCCGTGACGGTCGGCGGTAGCACGAGAGGCAACTGCACGAGGTTCTCTACCAGGGTCCGACCGAAGAACTGCTTTCGGGCGAGCAGCCAACCAAAAAACAGGGCGAACGGTAGGCTCAGGAGCACCGACCACCCCGCGACGATGAGTGACAGGGTGATCACGCCCCAGTCATCTCGTCGTGGGGAGGCCGTACTTCGTTCTGTCGGTCCCGCGGGCGGTCCGATCCAGATCAGACCGAACTCCTCAAAGGCACTCTGCTCTGATATCAGGCTGTCTAGCACGGTGCGGGAATGGGTCGAGTCGCTTCCGGAAAGCAGTGCAAATGCGTAGCGTATCTCAGGTTGAGCGGTATGAGGGAACGCAACTGATGTCTGTACTCGGTCCGTCATCAGTGCGTCGCTTGCGTAGACGATCCCCGCCTCGACGGCGCCGCTCTCGACGTAGGCCAGGGCGGCCCTCACGTCCGAAGCTGGGACCATAGACCCTTGAAGGCCCTCCCATAATCCGACGGCTTCGAGGGCGCTGCGCGCATAGCGGCCGGCGGGTACACTGGCTGGATCGGCCATAGCGATGGTGCCAACGCTGGTCAGCTCATTAATGTCGCTGATCGGCCTATCGCCGGTGGGTTGGACCACAACGAGTTGATTTGAGAGGGGTTCCCTGCGGGATTCAGCTTCGATGAGGCCGCGTGTCGCCAGGTAGTCCATCCACACGACATCCGCCGAAACAAACAGATCGGCATCGGCGCCCGACTCGATTTGGCGAGCGAGGGTCGAGGAGGCCCCAAACACGAGCCGGATGTCGACATCTGGGAGGGAGCCTTCGACACCATGGACTGCGGCGGTGAGGGCATCGCTGAGGCTGGCGGCAGCAAAAATGACCACTTTGGGCCGCGTCTCGTCGGGCTTGGTTGCGAAGTACAGGATGGCAGCCAGCAAACAAGCGAGAAGGGCGACAGCTTGCCACCGCATCCAAGCTGGCGGCGATTTTTTTGGCGAACCGCTCACATCTCGCTTCTAACTCAGAGCGTTGTTTGATCCAAGCTCTGTGTCCTGGTAACCATACCGGGGGTTGGCTGGAAGGAGCTCATAATGAAGAAAGCGACTGGCGTCGTAGTGCTTGCCATCCTCCTGTTTCCCGGCTGTAGCGGGCTCGACCAGGTCTTCGAAAGAGATGCAGTCGAGGATGTCGAGGACAGCGCTGTGGACCTGGATAGCGCCGTCCGAGATTCTGCCAACGAAGACCTGATTACCGACTCGGCGGGCGATACTCTACAGGTCGACACCCCCCTCGCTGATACCGACGTCGACGGCCGGGATCCGGATGTGGCCACAATCACCGACTCCCCAGAAGTGGTTGAATCACCGGGTGCAGGCACCTGGGATGACCCGATACGCATAACGGAGTTCCCGTACACACACACTGGGAACACCTCCGAGTCGACCACAAGGGAAGTCGACAACTACTCATGCGCTCCCTCCACCAATGAATCGGGACCAGAGATTGTCTATCAAATTGACGCCGACGTGAGTGGCATCATTTCGGTCAGCGTCGATGACGTGTCTGGGGACTCGATCGATGCGGACGTTCACATCCTGGACCAAGAGCGCGACTGTCTGGTTCGAGACAACGTGACCGCCTCACAGCTCGTCGAAAGCAGTCGGGGCATCTTTGTGGTGGTCGACACCTGGGTAAATGGAGCCAACGAAGAACTCGTCGGCCCTTATACCATCGCTGTCACTATCCTGCCGCTGCCCTCTGGGAATTGCGAAATGACCTACGAGGGTCTCGAAATGTACAATCGTGACGAGCCGCTTCAGCTCCCGGCTCTCGGCCCGGTGGTAATGGAAGCCCACCTCGTCACAACTGAGGAGTTCCCCGATGGCTGGCCAACCTCATCCAGGGACGGTTTGGCCGCGCACTACGCTCTTTCGGAAGCGCTCACTGGCTTCGAGGTCGACCGCCATGAGCCGTGGGCGCCTGAGGGTGAGGGCGGATCAGAATGGGGCCAGGGCAGCACACGTCGGCCTCCCGTACTCGACGAGGCCTGGTACGTAAACATGTACTGGCGACATCGTCCGGATCATGGAACCAGGATGCTTGTCTACAATCCGGCTAACGGGCTGGCGGTCGTCGCTTCTGCTGGATACGAGACAGGCCCGGGAGATCCCACCCGCATCGGGGGCGCAGTCGAGGAAGTGCACCACCACTTGGGTAGTCGTCACTTATCGCCGCTCGTCATGGGCTTTCTACTGGACCAGGACCTAGAGTTGGGACCGATCCAATGCGACTAGGAGCCCGTCGCG
>CAZDBH010000684.1:0-3086 GCA_964503485.1 uncultured Bradymonadales bacterium
CTAGGGTCCTCATCGTCCCAATAAGCCGAGACTGACGTTGCTTGGTAGGTCCAGCTGCGGCCCTCCTCGAAAAGCACGGCGTAGACTTCCGATGGAGCGAAGGCCGGCGTCTGAGTCGTTGCTTGCGACGTCGCCTGCTCAATGGCGCGATTGGTGTCGGTCTGTGAGGCTCCGCCACACGCGCAACAGAGGCAAAGGCACGCGGCTAAAATCCGCTTGGGGCTGTTCATCCTACATCCTCGAAGTTAGCTGAATCGGCCCACAACCTAGTTATTGGATCTCGTTTTGGCAACAAAGAGTCCACCTCGTCCACTCCCCAACGGGGCTGTGAGTCGCCATTGTCGACCGCGCAAATCGAACTTTACCTTTCTTTACACGGCAGAAATCCACCCGCAACTGACCGCGCCTAACTTGAACTCAGACGGTGCCGTGGTGGCAGCGCTGTAGCCAACTTTAGGAGAAGTCAGATGAGCGAATACGAAGAAAACGAATCGACGGAGAGCAACCGAGGGAAATGTAGACGGAGGCGCTGGCGTCGATGGTTACCCTTCTCGATGCTCCTCGTCTTGGGCGCGTTCCTGGTGATCGCCATACCCAACGCGATGGCCAACTTCGGGCGCTTTCATCACGGGATGCCGTTCGGCCATGGGCACTCCGGAATGTCCCTCGACGAAGAAGGAGTGATCGAGCATCTCGAGTTCCTCGCCGACCACATCCTCGACTCGGTAGATGGCACGGATGAACAGCGGCAACAGGCCAGCCTGATCATCGAGGGGGCGGCTCCCGAACTCGCCGCCGCCCATGAGCAGGCGTTCGCACTCAAGCAATCGCTGGCCGAGGCGATTCACGCTGAGAATCCCGACAGGGACGAAGTTCAGCGGCTGAGAGGCGAGTTGATCGGAGTCGTGGATGTGGCCTCCGCCCAAGCAGTAGATGCGCTGTTGGACTTCCGAGAAGTTCTGACGGAAGAGCAACTCTTGCAACTTCACGAGCGATTCGGCGAACATTGAAGCCAGATTGGGTGCTCGCTGGGTTGTGGCCCGGCGGGCACACCGCCTCGAACCGAAGGTGTTGGGTGTGAGCTACCATCTACTCATTATCGACGACGACCAACAGCTGGTTGAGATGCTCGTCGAGTATTTTCGGAAACACGCATGGGACTTGAGTTATCGGCTCACTGCCTCGACAGGGCGGACAGCGATCGCGCAAGCCAGCTATGACGCTCTCATCCTAGACCTCATGTTGCCGGACGGCGATGGTTTTGACTTGTGCCGCGAGATTCGCGCCCAATCCGACATTCCGATCCTGATGCTGACCGCAAAAGGCGACGAGATGGACCGGATTGTCGGAATCGAGCTGGGCGCGGACGACTACCTGCCAAAGCCCTTCAACCCTCGCGAGCTTTTGGCCCGGCTCAAAGCTATCCTGCGCCGCAGTAGACCCAAGACTCCAGAAGACGTGCTTCGCTTTCGAGACATTGCCATCGAACCTTCGGCCAGGCGGGTCACCGTGCGGGGAAAGGTCGCGTCTCTCACGTCTCACCAGTTTGAGTTGCTGTATGCGCTCGCCAAGCGCGCCGGTCGAGTGCAGAGCCGAGAGTCCCTCATGCAAGCGGTTAGAGGAGAGAATCTGGAGGCGTTTGATCGGAGCATCGATGTTCATGTCTCGAGAATCCGAGCGGCTGTGGAGGTGGATTCTTCGAAACCCGAACGCATTCTGACGGTCCGTGGGGTCGGGTACGTTTTTGCCCGCGATTCCGCCGATAGCGACGGTGCTGAAGTCTGATGCGTTCCCTGCACCTCAAGATCTACTTCTCACTTATCGGCGTTGTGGTGGTTTGCCTTTTTGTTGCCCTGGTTTCGGGCCGCGCGCTGCTCGGATCCACTCCCAAGGAGGGCGCGACTATCCTAGGTCAACTCATCGGCGAACAACTCGACCTGTCCGCCGAACCTGCCGAACTGCAGGCCACAGTTGACCGATTGTCCGCTGACTACGAACTTGATCTTCGCGTGCAAGACGCTGAAGGGAATACCCTCGCCAGTACGGGAGACCTCTGGGATGAAGATTTTTCAGAGCATCGCGGGATGTTCAAGCACCGACGCCGATTCGGCGTCGTGGTCTCTTTAGACGACGGTGCCTCGCTGGCCGTGGCCCACAGGATAAGCCAGCCTCAAGCCCTGGCTCATCTGGCGGTACTCTTCGCACTGTTGGTGGTCATGTTGATCGGTTGCTACCCGTTGGCCCGCAGCATTACAGGCCGACTCAACCGGCTAGAACTCGCCGTCGAGGATTGGGGTGAGGGGGACCTTTCATCCCGGGTAACCGTGCGAGGTCGTGACGAGGTCGCCTCGCTGGCCCGCAGTTTCAACAGCGCGGCCGATCAGGTCGAGCAACTGGTTGAAGGACAGCAACGACTGTTGGCTAACGTCTCGCACGAGCTCCGCTCACCGCTGGCTCGCCTTCGTGTGGCCATCGAGCTGCTCAACGACGAGAATGCACTCGGGGTTCGCTACGATCAGCTCGTCGAGAACATCGCTCAGTTGGACGAACTGATCGGTGAGCTATTGCTTTCGTCGAGGCTCGAATCGGTGAACCCCACCCTGTCGCCCTCGACGATTCGTCTGTCGGACTTGGTCGAAGAGGAGGCCACGCAGGCAGGCGCGACTCTCGAGGGAGGGCCACTCGAGTTCCGATGCGACACGACCCTCATGAAACGTGCCGTGCGCAACCTCATAGACAACGCTTCCCGCTACGCCAGTGAGATTTCTGTTCGCGGCAGCACAACGGGACAGGTGCAATCGATCACTGTGAGCGACCGAGGGCCGGGTGTACCCGACGGTGAAAAAGACCGCATCTTCGAGCCTTTCTATCGGCCCCACGGTCACGCCGAAGGGGCCCACGGAGGAGTCGGCCTGGGCCTCGCTCTGGTTCGCCAGATCGCGCAGCTACACGGCGGCGACGTCAGTTACCGCGACCGTGACGGTGGGGGTAGCGTTTTCGAGTTGAGTTGGCCGGTGACCGACTAGCAGTAGAGCTAGGAGCCTGTCGCGCATAGCGCTCCAGGCTCCGCCATTGGCTTTTAGCGA
>CAZDBH010000685.1:0-3084 GCA_964503485.1 uncultured Bradymonadales bacterium
GCTCCGGCCACGACCGGCCCTGCCAGTGGGCCGCGCCCGACCTCGTCTACACCAACCAGAAGGTCGAACCCTTGTGAGGCTACCCACGATTCGACAGCGCCCATTTCAGCGCCGACCTGGCCAAACACATCCAGTTGAGAGGACATCTACGCTTCTCGGAAGATCAGGAGTTGAAGGTGTGCAGCGAGCGTTCGATAGACGCCTCGAAGCGCGTCAGCTTCGCGCTGGGACAGGATTCGATAGGGGTACACGCGGAACGATACTGGCAGTGGTGAGGACGCGGATTTCCCCGCCGACCGCATCAGGATTGCCAAGAGTAGGGACTCCACACAGAGCCAGCGCTGAGATAGCGAGTAGCCGTCCCAGCCCTCCTGCCCTGCGACAGCCATGACATCTCCAGTGTCTGTGATCTGTGGGGCTGGGGTTTCCTGGTCGAGCAGTTTGCTGAGCATTCGGCCCCACAGGCTCGTCGTCATCCCATCGAGAGTGTCGTGGGACGCCAATCCCATCTCCTCGGCCATATCCCTGAGATACGGGAAGGGACTCTCCAATGCGCCTTCGGGAGAGGTCAGGAGCACTGTTGCGTCGCCGTCGGCTGCGCCGCTTTCCGCGTGCAGCGGGACGCCTAGGCGCTGGAGCTCCTTGGCGATTTGGGCACTACTTTGATCTAGGTTGCCGTAACTTTCCCGCTCGCCGCGCAGCTCGTCAATCTGCTCTTGCAGGCGATGTCGTTTGGCAGAGACGGCCACGTAGTGTTGATCCTGGTAAGCATCGCGACGGGCGCTCAACAAACTGCGTTCTCGGCCGGCCAGAGTGTCTCTCTTCTCGAGAAGCTCTTTTAGCTCGAGGGCGTTCTCTACCCGGTACTTTCTTCGAACCATGGCCAGTTGCTGTTCGTACTGATCGCGCGCTTCTTCCGCGTCGAGCGTCTGTTGTTCGAGCTCGTCCTCACGCGCCCCTCGAGTGCCGATTTCTTCTTTGTCTTTGAAGAACTGGAGCAACCCAAAGAGCGTTACTGCAAAACAAATCGTGTTGCCGAAGGCGACCGGACGAAGGTTCGGCCCCCCAAGAATCGAGACGAGCGTGCAAACCACCGCCAACCCTGCCCCGGCAAGGAAAATGAGGTTTTTCCACACCGGTTCGACGGTGTGCTTTTTGTCGCGAAGCTTCATCAACCGTTGGCCGAGGATCGTGAGCCGCCTTTCGTAGCCTTTGAGCTGCCTATCCGGCCTCTCGAGGGTTTCCCAATCCTGTTTGCTGATCTCGTCGGTTTCGACCATGACGCTGAGTTGGTGGCGGACAGTCGCAAGTTCTGAGTCATCACCGGTGATATCTGTGATGTCCCGTTCGACTTCCCCGAGTTCTTTTCTCAGCTTCGCCAAGCGCTGTTCGAGCTGCTCGATTGCGACAGCGCGGGAGTACTCTTCACGAAGGCGAGCGCTCTGCTGAGGGCTGAGCCGAATCGGTCGTCCCCTGCTGCTCGTGAGACTGGACTCCTCCCATCCGAGGTCGTCGTCGAGGTTCGAACCCGACAATTCCCAGCTCTCGCCCTGGCTCCTTCGCGGACGCTTGGTTCCAAACACATGCGCCACGTTGCCCAGATTCAGAATCTCGAACAGAAAGGAGTCGGGAACAGCGATAATCTCCGAGAGGCCTGTCTGGACCTCTTCGGCGCCGCGGTGACGGTCTTCGAACCGTCCGTTCTCATCCAGCACCTGCAGTCGAACGCTGTCGGCTTTCAACCCACGGCGGATTCGCATGTCCTGCTCGCCGGTTCGGAACACGACTCCGCACTCGAAGCGATCGTTTGATGCCACGGCTGCAATATCGTTTGGGTTGAGTCCGACAGGAAAGAGCAACGACCGGATGCAAGTGAAAAGGGCAGGACCGAGATCACTGGGAATGGCGAATTCGTTGAAGCCCTGCCGGCAGCGAAGCCGCACCGGTTTACCGGATGCTTTCAGGTTGGTGGCAAAAATCTCTCTAAGGCGCATGCTAACCGTCGGTACCCGTCAAATGGGCGGGTCCCCTAGTCTTCTCACTTGAGGAGAGGTGAGCACGGATCGTCCGGTCAGGTCAACCGCGACGGTGACGAATAGAAGAAAAAACTAGCGCTTCTTCGACGTCTTGTTCTTGAGGCCTCGGCGTTCCCGCACGGTCTTGATTCGGGCTGCCTTTCCTTGACGGTCTCGCAGGTAGTACAGCTTGGCTCGTCGCACACGCCCCAAAGACACAACCTCAATTTTCTCTACTGACGGGCTGTGAACTGGGAAGATCCTCTCGACGGAGATGCCCGAAGAGACCTTTCGCACGGTGAACGTCTCGCGGTTTGATCCGCCGGACCGGCCGATGACGGCGCCCTCGAAGACCTGAATACGCTCTTTCTCACCCTCGCGAATGCGCACGTGAACACGCACGGTGTCTCCGGGTCGAAATTCAGGGATATCTGCTTTGAGATATCGCTCCTCGATGCGATCAATCGCTGGTTTTACACTCATTTTCGTACTCCCGTCTCTCTCGAGACGTGTTGCCAAGCACCGCCATGTCTCTGTGTGCGGTGCAGTTTATTCACTGTCTTCACTCGACTCATCGAGCAGGTCAGGTCGCCTCGTCTCTGTGCGAAGTCTGGCCTGTTCGGCTCTCCACTGTCGTACTGCTTCGTGATGCCCAGATAGGAGGACATCGGGTACCCGCATCCCGCGAAACTCTGTTGGTCTCGTATACTGCGGATACTCCAACAGACCCTCTGAGAAACTCTCCTGAACAACGCTGGCTTCGTTTCCCAGCGTCCCCGGCAAGTGCCGAAAGACGCTGTCGATGACGATGGCAGCAGCTGGTTCGCCTCCCGAGAGCACGTAGTCGCCTACACTGATTTCGGAGTCAACAAAATTCCGAATCCGCTCATCGAATCCCTCGTATCGGCCACACACCAGAATCAGCCCGGGGCCACTGACAAGCGACCTTACGACGCCCGTGTCGAGTTGCTTGCCCTGGGGACTGAGTAAGACGACCGGTACGCCAGGGCTCTTTTCGCGCGCGAACTCAATGGCTTCTACCATTGGTTCCGGCTTCAGGACCATGCCA
>CAZDBH010000686.1:0-3070 GCA_964503485.1 uncultured Bradymonadales bacterium
AAACCCGGCTCGAACAGATGTTTTCGATGCCGCGGGGCCGGGGGGCCCGACGTTTGTGTTTATGCTCAAGGAGCGTGTGCTGCCGTGGATGCAAAACTGGCTGAAGTCGCCGATCGGTTTGAGGAAGTAAACCGCATGCTCGGAGACCCCGAGATCCTCGCGGATAGAAAACTCTACCAATCACTCGCCAAAGAGCACAAAGACATGGAGCCGGTCGTCGAGGCCTGGCAGACGCTTCAAGAGGTCCGAGAGGGCATCGTCGAAAGCAGGGAGCTCGCCAACGACGATGACCCCGAGATGGCCGAAATGGCTGCCGAGGAGCTTGCTGAGCTGATCGCGCGAGAAAGCGCGATCGCAGAGGAGATCAAACTCCTTCTCCTCCCCAAAGATCCGCTTGACGGGCACAATATCTTCCTAGAAATCAGAGCCGGAACAGGCGGAGACGAAGCAGCACTATTCGCCGCCAACCTCTTTCGAATGTACGGACGCTACGCTGAAGCCAACCGCTGGAAAGTGGAAATCGCTTCCGAAAACAACACCGAGATCGGCGGCTACAAGGAAGTCATCGCCAATATCTCGGGGAGCAACGTCTACAGCTCTCTGAAATGGGAATCGGGCGTCCATCGGGTTCAGCGGGTGCCCCAGACCGAAAGCTCGGGGCGCATCCACACCTCGACCGTCACGGTCGCCATCCTTCCGGAAGCGGATGAGGTCGACGTCAACATTCAGAACAACGATCTGCGCATCGACGTCTTCCGCTCGAGCGGACCTGGCGGCCAATCTGTCAACACGACCGACTCTGCCGTTCGAATAACTCACATCCCGAGCGGCCTGGTCGTGATCTGCCAAGACGAGAAGTCTCAGCACAAGAACAAGGCGAAGGCGCTTCGAGTCCTTCGTTCTCGGCTTCTAGACGCCGAGCAAGCAAAACAACACAACGAAATCGCAGCGGAGCGCCGGTCCCAAGTCGGAACCGGAGGTCGTTCCGAGCGCATTCGGACCTACAACTATCCAGAAAACCGGGTGACCGATCACCGAATCGGCCTCACCGTCCATCGCCTCGACGCCGTTCTCGAGGGCGACCTCAACCTTCTGATCGAGCCCATGCGGGCCCAGCATCAGGCTGACCTCCTAAAATCCGGCGGCATGGGCTGAACGCTAACTCAGAGGGTACTCAGCCGACCTGAACTGAGCCCTCATTTGCTTCCAACAACTGCCTGAGACCTGCTGTTAGCGAGACGGTGGGCGCCCAGCCCGGTAGATCAGGTCCGCTCCATGGCAGGCACAAGGGCTTTTCGAGCGGCGTGCCATGCCACGGAACTGTGGGTATAGGACGGCCCAGGATCGACTCCATGCGACGGTGTACCTCAGGCGCTGTACAGACCTCATTCGAGCGGACGGCGAATGGTCCGTGCTGGACTGGCCCCAGCACCGCGTGGCTGAAGGCCGCAACGACGTCATCTACATGAACAAGGTCCAGCGGCTCGCCGTCCGTCGCGAGCGGCGCTGGCTCCCCGAGTGTAGCGGCCTTAAACAACGCAGGAACCAGTTTGCGCCGCGGATCGTCGGGACCATAAACATCGTGAACGAGCAGTCGCGTGAGGGACACGCCGGCCTCGTCAGCTGCTTTCTCGGCGGCTACCTCAAAGCGCCGTCGAGAGCGTCCGTAGGCGTTTACCGGCTCGCCATCCGCGCCGTATGCATGAGATGAACTAGCGACCACGATTCGCTCCACCCCTGCCGCAATCGCCCCCGCTACAACCGTCCCACCGAGCGCCACCTGGACTTCTTCCAAAATGGGAAGATCGGTCGCACTGGCTCGCCGGACATAGTGGGCGACTAGATGGACCAACACCGTGGGTTTGATCGCGAGAAGCGAGGTCGCGACGTCGGCGGGCCAGGCGTGAGCGGTTGCCTCGGCGGCTACCATCCCCGGTCGGCGGGCAAGAACGTGTACATCGCAGCCCACCTCGACGAGCCGAGCCACGAGGCGGGAGCCCATATAGCCTGTGCCTCCCGTGATGCATACTCTCGGCGTTACCGTCATAGCGAGCCCATCACGTCCTCGAAGCAGTCCTCTACGTAGGCCAGATCGGCTTCAGTGAGCCCCTGATGGCACCCGATCATCAATCCGTTTGCCATCCACGCATCGGCCGATTCGAGCGTGCCGACGATCCGGTGCGGGACCTGTTTCACCATCGGGTGTCGGGTGATGTTACCGGCCAGCACCGTACGGGTCTGAATGCCTCTGGTCTCCAACGCTTTGCAGAGGGCGTCTCTCGAGATGGGCGACCAGTCGAGTACTTGGAAGACAAATGCGTGCCAGGTGCTCTGAGCTCGCTGCGGGAGGACGGGCACCTCGAAGGCGTTTGGCCATCTCTTCAGCAACTCGGTCAGGCGAGCCACATGGCTGTTGCGCTTGGTCCGCATCTCCGCAATCCGGTCGATAGATCCAACCCAAAAGCAGCGCCAAGTTCGGACGGTAGGAAGTTGTATCCTGCCGCATCGAATGTGTACTTGGTGTCGTAGGTCTCTCCGGCGATGGTCGACTGACGCTGGGCGAACTCCTGGGGCTCTTTTTGGCCAGCCGATCGCCTTCCCCAGCCACGAAGCAGGCGGATCCGGGTGGCGATCACCTCGTCGTTCGTGCCCACCAGGCCGCCAATACCGGCGGTCGTAAGCATGTGCGAAGCGTAAAACGAGGTCGTGCACACATCTGCAAATCGAGCTGCGGGTCCACCGTCCCAACGCGGTGCAAACGTGTCGCAGGCGTCTTCCACCAAGACCAGGGAGTACCGATCGGCGAGCTCTCGCAGGGCAGCCCAATCTGGCACATCGCCCACGAGGTCGGCCATCAACAGAGCGCGTGTATTCGGACCGATGGCTGCTTCGACGGCCTGCATATCGTCGGGCACGAGGCGACCGGGTGCCACGTCGACGAACACCGGGACCAGCCCAAGCTGCAGTAGCGGAGCCACGGTTGTTCCGAAGGTCAGCGCTGGCGTAATCACCTCCGCCCCCCGGGGAAGCTCGAGGGCCGACAGCGCGAGCAGATTGGCTGAGGAACCGG
>CAZDBH010000687.1:0-3015 GCA_964503485.1 uncultured Bradymonadales bacterium
TAAAAGCTAACGGCTGGAGTCCGGGGCGTTATACGCGACGGGCTCCTAGGCCACTTGTGCCATGTGGGAGCGGCGACGGACGCCACTCGGAGCATCACCGACCATCACTTGGTGAGAACAAGTAGCGAGCAGCCCCCAAGGGTCAGGTTGAGGAGTTTTGGAGAGAGTTTGAACAGTGCCCGTCTGGGTAGGCCCAATGCTTTGCCGCCAATCGTCTTTGGCTTGATCCCACCCCGTTGAAAGGGCGCTGTGAAGGCATAGTCGAGCACTTCGTAACCCGTATCCGCCAAGGTTGCCAGAGCCGTTTCCGGCGAGAAGTAGTGCAGGTGTCCCAAGGAGTTTCGGGCTCGCATGATCGTGTTTCTCGCCAGCGACAGCATCGACAGGTCGAGCGGGATGTGGAAGACGTGTCGCCGAGCTTTCCCTTTGATCAGTCGCAGAAAACGCATGTAATCTTCTACGTGTTCAAACACGTCGATGCACAGCAGTACCGCGAACTCCTGCTCGGTCTCGGTGAGGTCTTCCAGGAAGAATTGAATCCGGTCGGTTTCTTTCTTCTTGGCAAAC
This sequence comes from uncultured Bradymonadales bacterium, assembly GCA_964503485.1. Classification (GTDB taxonomy): domain Bacteria; phylum Myxococcota_A; class Bradymonadia; order JAFGEP01; family JAFGEP01; genus CAZDBH01. The sequence continues at coordinate 568 of CAZDBH010000687.1, forward strand.
TCGAACGCGTCTCGAGATTGCTCGTACCCAGCAAGGTGGCTGGATTGAAACTCCTGCGCGAGCCCGACTAGTATCTCCCCAGCGCCACAGCCGACCTCGGCGATGGTCTCGCAAGCTACGTTGTTCTTTCGGAGTATCCTGGCGATCTGTTGGGTCTTCCACGGCGAATCCTCCTGGTGCCAGGTCGGATTGTCCGCAAGGTAGGAGGAGTCGTTGTAACGGTCAGAGATCTCAACACCGGAAGTGCCTGCCACGTAGTTCCCCTCAGCTCTTCAGACTTTTCAGCATCGAGTGTTACCAATCATCGACAGTTCCTGAGTTCTGTCAATGGCACAGCGAAGCCAACAGGGAGCCACCGCCGGTTGGTGCCGTCAGTTGAACCCGACGGACATCCGGCATATAAGGAACCACCCGAACGGGACCAAGAACGCAAGATGAGGTCAGGCTTGAGCTCGGATAAAGACGGTGTGGTTCGTTTTCACGGAAAGAAAGTGCCCCCGCAGCCGCGGGTCAGCATCGTCACGCCCTGCTTCAACGGCCTTCCCTATGTGAAGCAGGCAGTGGCCTCCGTCGAGCAGATCGCGGAGCACGTCCCCCTTGAACACGTGGTGGCAGACGGTGGAAGTAGCGATGGGACCGTGGAGGTCTTGTCGGAAGCCGGCTGGGTCACCGGTCAATCCGCATCCGATGACGGCCTCTACGACGCTTTGAATTGGGCGATTACTGAAGCCAAAGGCGACTACATCCAATGGATGAATGCTGATGACGAGTTATCAGCGGATTTTGTTCGTGCCGCAGTCGATCTGCTCGACCGAGAACCAGATGTCGATATCGTGTTGGGACAGACACTGTTCGTCGACGAACGCGGCGAACCGAAGGAGCGCTGGAAATACGATTTGGAGGCAGCCTTTGACCTCGGGAAACAGGCTCGCGGCTATTTCTTCAATCTCAACTCGAGTCTCATTCGAGCGTCGACCCTTCAAAAGGTAGGACAGTTCAACCAACAGGCCTATCCAATCGGCGCCGACCTCGACCTACAGTTGTCGATGATCGCTGCCAAGGTTCGTCCAGCGATTCTTCCGATGACTGCATATCGGTTCCGGGTTCACGGGGGTTCCCTGACGACCGGGGACCAATCCAACAAGCAAATGCTCACCGACGGTGTCAGGTTGTTTGGAAAATGGGCGCAGTCGTCTGAAGTCCAGCGCTCGACTCGCCGGCTCTTCGCACTTCGCAGCAAACAGCTCCGGTTCGGCCTTGGAATCGAGAGACTGCGAACTCGTGGCAGTAGGCTCAAAGGCGCAACAGACTTGGCTGGTTTCTTCCTGTCTTCGCCTAGCCTGACCCTTCCGGCGCTCTACCGCTGGACCGTCAACAAGATTGATTCACGCCCTCCGATGCGAGACCGACCGACGTGACCGCCAACGGCGATCAAGAGGTGGCAGCCTGGTCGGGAGAAGTCCGGCTATGCGGCGCCGCGCAGACTTGTTGACGATCTGTTCAGGTGATAGGTTGCGACGATGGCAAAGCGCGCGTTGAACACTAGATCTCCATTTCTGATTGGGTCCACTGGGTTTCACAGCAACTCATCCGAGCGAGTTTCCCAAGCATGACAAACGTCGCCAACGACGACAGCAAAGCTCATCCACCAAGTCGCGGCCGAGGACAAGTTGGCAAATGGGATTGGTCGGCCGCCCTCGCCGCTTTTTCGGTCGTATTCGTCACTCTGACATTCGTAAACGTCCTGCGGTGGCGATCAAGCGCCCCGGGCGGCGCGCACATAGTTCATGCCCTCACCATCAAGTTGGTGATTTGGTGGGGGCTTCTGTTGGTCGTGCGATTTTGGGATGGCCTCACAGGCCTCCTTCTTCGTCCACTCAGCAAAGGCCCGAAGGCCGGACGTCGGGCCTTTGTCGGTGACGTCGCGGTTGGGACGATGATGATCGGGGTGCCTGCGCTCCTCACCTACAGCTATGTCTTAGTCCCATCTAAGTACGGCACCAATCTCACGTTGACCTTGATCCCAACTCTGATCGTGGTCGCCTTCGCTCCCTTCGCCGTGAAAATCGCTAAACTCACGCAGAGACTGGCTTGGGCGATCCGCGGCCGGTCAGGCCCTCTGGGTTGGCTAGCGGCAGTCGTTCTCGTCGCGACCGTCACTCTCTGGTGGTCTTGGGTGACGGGCCGTTTCTCGCGAACCTACTACGCGGCCCATTTGATTACTGCCTTTTGTCTCACGGTGGGCAGCTACCTGGTGTTCGCGAGTTTTCGAGACCCAGCGACCGAGAGACCCAAAGCCACAGCACGCCGCAAGGCGCTGCTCGTCGCTTCGGTACTGGTGGCCTTGGCCCTCATCTATCCGACCCCACACTCGGTGACGCGGCGGCTGGTCTTCGAGGCTCCGCTGGTTCGTACCACTCTGCTGGTCCCGCCGCCCTTCGATTTCGT
>CAZDBH010000688.1:0-2998 GCA_964503485.1 uncultured Bradymonadales bacterium
CTAAAAGCCAATGGCGGAGCCTGGAGCGCTATGCGCGACAGGCTCCTAGTCTTCGAGAAAGCTACTCGGGGCCTCGCCGATCAACACATGCTTCATGACCTTGCCCGAGGCGTTTCTGGGAAGCGGTTCACTGCGCAGCTCCCAGAACGCTGGCACCTTGAAGTAGGCTAGATGCTGAGCAAGGAACAACCTCAGTGCGTCAAAATCGAGCGCTAGGCCCTGTTCGTTTGGTACGACTATGGCGCGGACCACCTGGCCGAGCTCCTCATCGGGCTCGGGAACGGCTGCGGCTTCGAGTACATCGGGGTGGGTCTCGAGGCAATTCTCGATTTCGGCCGGGTAGACATTCTCGCCACCGCGGATAATCAAGTCGGTCCTGCGGGATGAGATGAAGAGGCGCCCATCGCGCATCCAGCCGACATCACCGGTTCGCAACCAACGCCCGTCGCCAATTCTCTCGTCAGTCTCGTCGGGACGGCGCCAGTACCGCTTCATGACGAGGGGGCCGCGTATGTGGATACCACCGACCTCCCCATCGGGCAGCCGATGCCCGTTCGAGTCACGAATCTCGACAGCTACAGTAGGCATCGGTCGGCCGACCGATTCGGGGTTGGCAGCCCATTCCTCGCCGGCATTGAGGGTAGCGAGCGCGGTCCCTTCAGTCAGGCCGTAGCCGATCCCAAAGAGCGTCTTTCCCCCATCGAACACCGTCTTCATGGCTTGCTGAAGGCTAGCGCTGGCGGGGGCGCCGCCTGTCCCCAGGTACTTTAGCCCACTGAGATCGTAGTCACTGACGTTTGGATGGTGGACGACTCGGTGAATCATCGTCGGAGTAGGACCCCAGCTGGTCACATTTTCCGAGACGAGGAGCTCCATGACCTCGACCGGATCGAATTTTCCGCGTGTCCAAACCGTTTTGCCACCCATCGCCAGACGCGCCACCACCCCTGCGAAGAGCCCCGAGACATGAAACAGCGGTGTCGTTACGAGGGCGCAGTTCGCCCCTGGGGGCACGACGATGCCGTGGGCCTCGGCCAGTCGTACCGCCCGGGTACTATAGAAACTCTGGATGGTGACCAGCGCGATGATGTTCCGATGACTGCTGACCGCTCCCTTTGGCCGTCCAGTCGTCCCGCTCGTGTAGAGAATGCAGGCGTCGTCGTCCTCGTCGATCGGGATACTGGGTTGCGGGGCATTCAGGTCGTGGGACCGCAGTCCCGGGAAGTCGTCTTCGATGGACAATACAGGGCAGGGCAGGGCGACCTCGGCCAACCGGTCTAAACGCCGGCGGTCAGCCACAAGCAGACGAGGTTCACAGTCTCCCAATGCGAATGCAATCTCGTCCGCTACCCACCAGGCGTTCATGCCCACCGGAATCGCACCGATCGAAGACACCGCGAAGAACGCGATGATCCACTCGGGGCAGTTGGCGGCCAGAATCGCGACGCGATCTCCCGGTTTGATGCCGTAGCGCGCCCTCAGGCCCGCCGCAACGCTCGCCACAAGCCGCTCGTGGTGTTCGAACGTGATTCGCTCGGCGGGGAACACGAGGAATTCGTCTTCGCCCCAAGCCGCTGACGAAGTCACGAGTTCCCGCAAACAGCGCGGTCTCTTGACGAATACCTGAAGGCTTTCGCCGAGCACCTCTTCGTAAGCCAACTCGAAGTCGCCGCCGGGTCCTGTGAGCTCACGCTCGATTTCTTCTAAAGTGACCATCGTTTGAACCAGCTCTCGTTTCGTCCCGACCAACGTCCTTTGCAGCAGGTGTGACCAGTGCCATCAGAAAAGGATATTGACAGCTGGTAGTCCTTAATCATATTGTCTGCCCTACTGAAACATGTTCTAGTCCCCGTTGGGGCGAGCCGCAAGGGGGAGGCAACTCAACTGCCACGCAATCGGGCCCGTAAGGCTCTGTGTGTGACGTCGTGACACAAAAGTTGCGTATTGTGACACATCGTGATACGTTCTCGGTGTCACAGCCGCTCAGATGGAGTGGCCCAACCCAGAGGTGTGTTATGCAAGTACAAGAAACCACAGAAGATCAGAGAGTGATGGGTGACAATGTTGTGAAGCGCGCCCTGACAGAGGCCGCCGGCGTCAGCGCTTACTATGCCACTCACGGATTGCGCATGGGCGAGCGTTCAGTGCGAGCTGGCAGTCGGATCCTCAACGCGACCGCGGACCTGCTCAAGGGCCTGTCCGGGAAGTTCGAGGTGATTCTCAACGCTGTCCCCGAAGGGCCCGATGTGACCGACGACGAGGATGCGCCTGAAGCGGTGACCAAGGCCGAGGCCAAGCCGGCTCCTGCCAAGGCCAAAGCCAAGGCATCCGCAAAAGCCTCCAAAGAAAAGGCCTGAGTACCCTCGGCGCCGAACCGTCGAGACTCCGCACAGCTCAGTTGGCCGATCTCTCTCGGCCCGTCGACCCACCAGACTGCTGTGCTGTTCCCCACAGCTCCCTCGTAAGACCGACTGCTGCTTGCCAGGTCGACCCAAGTCGGTTACTGACTGGGCGAACGACCAGATAACGAGTTGAAGAATGAAGCGATTAGCGAGCCTGATTTTCCTCTCCCTCCTTCTGAGCGGCTGCAAATGCGGAGGGGAGCCGGAAACACCGGTTGGAAGCAGCGACGAGCCCAATGTTCCCTCCGGTGAGGCGACAGCGACGGGTGAACAGGAGCCAGAATCGACAGTTGAAGAGGATGGCTCGGCCACAGTCGTGGAGGTCACCGACCCGCGGGCGTTGGCTCTGGTTACCGAGGTCGGTGTGATCGGGGAGGTCATCGTCGCCGCAGGTCGAGGTGAAGCCTACGACGATCGCTGGAAACAAACCGGTGGTGGTGACGGCATCCAGACCACAAGTCCAGAGACAGTCACCTCGTTAACCGCGTTGGGAGACTCGTTCGCGCCAGCTTTGGTGTCGCTCGAGGTCGAAGCGGTTGCGGTGGTGTCCGAGACGAATCGAGTTGAGATCAAAGCCCTGTTGGTCGTGTTTCCCC
>CAZDBH010000689.1:0-2987 GCA_964503485.1 uncultured Bradymonadales bacterium
GGTGTCGTTGGTTGTCCAGGTGGCTCTGAGCGAGTCGGCGCTTTCGATTGTTGGGCGGTGAGAAGTTGAAGCTGTCCTCGACTTCGATGTTGACGAAGCCGTCGCCGTCCGTGTCACCCTGGCCGAGATACACATTCTGGATGGCCTCTCGATTCTGTCGGAAAACAACGTCTGGCCAACCGTTCCGATCGATGTCCCCAATCGCACCGAAGTCCCCATCTCCGCCCCCCGAATCGGGAAGACCCATCGACGGGGCATCAAGAAGCGCGAACGTCGGAGCAGCCCCATCGTCGAGAAAGGTGAACTGCATGGCGTTTGCACCCAGTCCGTCGTTATCAAAGAGCAACTCGACATAGCCATCCGAGTCGAGGTCCACCCAACCCATGAACTCGGTGTTCAAATCGCCCCGAAACACGTCGGTCCCCAGCGAGGAACCATTCTCAGCCAGCCAGATGTCCGCCGCTTGATCGCCGTCGCCCAAACTGTAATCTGGATTACTCTCAATCGGTGATAGGCCCTGGTTCAGAAACACCTGGATGCCGTTACCAGTGTTGCGCGCGAAGTCGACATCGCCATCGTTGTCCACGTCTGCTGCAACAGTCGAACGTTCGTAGGCTCTGGTGCCCAGGTCCTCAGTAAATCCGTTCGCGAATTCTTCCGTCATGTCCCGGAAGACCCGTTTGTCACCGTCGACCGTGCACATATAGAGCGTACTGCCGCATCCCAAGCCGCGGGAACTCACAATGAAATCAAGGCAGTCGTCATTGTTGAAGTCGGCAAAAACAACCCCGCCCTCGCGATCTTCGAGCGTGCATCGGTCGGAGTCGGGATCGAGAACGGCTGCGCTGACGTCGACGAAAGTTTGAGCGTGAACGGCCCGATGACCAAATGACACCAGACCCGTGAGAAGTAGAGTCGTCACTAGCGCGCACCACCCTCTACAGGGGTGTTCGACGAAGTTCATTTCTTTCTCGTTTGCGGTACGTGAACCGCATGATCCCCGGGGAGGGCGCGCTAAGTCAATATAACGCAGGAAAGGGCAGGGTACAAACCGCAAGGGCCATTCCGGGTATCCAGTTCGTTCCGAGGCTCAACGTTCGACGGGTTCCACGGCTGGTTCTTGCGGCGGCCTGTGCGAAGCTAACGCTCGTCCTGATATCCACCACCAAACGCCAAAGATCGGTACGATACCCAACGGGGCGAGCCACTGCCCATTGAGCAGCGTCACCACCACACCAACCCCACAAATAAATGAAGCCAGGATCCGCCAGGCCCACCAAAACCGCTTGTGGTAGCAAGTTTGGCAACACGGAGTGGTCTCTGGGACGACCGGCAGTCTAAACGCAGCCATCAACGCCCGGCCGCCCTGTGTGTTTGTCGCATTGAGTTCGATATTGCAGTACGCACATGCTTTCATCTTCGACTCCATACTGTTGCCCACCAGTCCCCAGAACTATTAACGTACGGCGTACCGCTTATGGTTCAAGATAGTAACACTTGCCAAGGACGACCCTAGCACTCGATACAGCAGGAACAATTTCAACACGATCAGGAGTGAAGCGGTGATTATCGACCACATCGGACTTTCAGTGAGTGACTTCTCTGCCAGCAAGGCATTCTACGCGGCTTGTCTCAGCCCACTTGGGATCGAGTGCGCGATGGAGGTTCAGGGCTGGGCTGGATTTGGGCGAGATGGAAAACCTGAATTCTGGTTCGGCGAGTCTGATGGACCCCAGAAACCCATGCACATCGCCTTTCTGGCGCGAAACCGGGCAGAAGTCGACGCCTTCTACGCAGCAGCGATCGAGGCTGGTGCAGACGACAACGGCGCACCGGGCCTTAGGGAGATCTACCACCCGAATTACTACGGCGCCTTCGTGATCGGGCCCGACGGCCACAACATCGAAGCCGTCTGTCACGAGCCCCCAAAATAGTGGGATAAAACCGCCCTTCGGCGGAACAAAACGGGCCACCTCCCGGTTGCACAAACAGCGCCGAATCCCGAGGCAGAGGAGGGGGCATGGAGGACACTCTACCGATCGTATCTCGCAACACGAATCCACTTGGGCAGCCCGCCGATTGGGGCAGAGACTTTGCTATCTTGGGTGGCGTTTCCCCAATTATGGCCCTGCTCTCGTGTGGCTTTATTCACCCCTTGCTCTTGACCCTGGTTCCAGCTGTCGGAGCGGGCGTCGGATACTCCCTGGGCCGTGTCCTGCCACGATTGCTCGGGAAGCGCTGGGCCAACGTTCCAATCACCCTTCTTTTCGTTCCGATGGCCCTCTTTGGTCTTCTGTGGGGCGGATCTATGGGATTGGCCTCAGCTGCCGTCGTGGGGCCGACATTTGCAATTGTCATCACCGCCTTCTGCGCCCTTTGCGGCATGTTTCAGCTGGGTTGGTTCTGGCTTCCCTATACCTACAGGAAGGCAGGCGAACGCTCTCCTGCTCCGGTGCTTGCCCTCGCTACAGCGGCAGCGTTCGGGTTGCCCTGGGCAGCCGGCGCCGCCATGAATGTGCTGATGTAGCCCGCAGCCTCCATTGCTGTTCTGACCGACCACCGGGAAGGTGCGAAACAAGTTACGCACCTTTTCCTACAAGTGCGCACCGAAGTCTCCATTTCTGCGGCGCGGCGCCGCCTAAGTCCGCGAAAAACCTACATTCACCTTTTGGCACAGCTTATGCTCCAAGGCCGCTGTAATAGGACTCATTATGGACCGTCTCAACTGAACGGTACCGGTGACTGAATTGATAAAAGTTCTCAAAATTGCACTGTCTGCACTCGTTACTCTGGCTCTGATCGGGCTTGTTGTGGTCTTGCCTTCTCTCGGCGGTCGCAGCCTCGGTATGGTCGGCGCCTGGATTTGGAAGGCGTGCTGGACACTGCTCGGCGTCGTCGGCGCGACCGCAGTGCTCTTCATGGGCGGCGCATACGCCCTCTTTCTCTTCTGGAAGCGCGGAAAACGCGCCAAGACCCTCAGCGCCTAG
>CAZDBH010000690.1:0-2907 GCA_964503485.1 uncultured Bradymonadales bacterium
GCTAAAAGCTAACGGCTGGAGTCCGGGGCGTTATACGCGACGGGCTCCTAGTCCTCCACGCTGAGGATTCGGATATCGGCGTCCATCCAGCCGTGGCGGATGTCGACGCCAAAATGTGCCTCATGGAGGTCGTAGAGGCATTCACGAACCTGCTCTACTGGTGGCGAATATGGGCCGTCGGCTGTGAGCTCGGCCAGAGAGATTGCCTGAAATACGTCATCCAGCTTTCGCTCGACCAACTGGGGTTGGTGAACGAATAGTTCGTGAACTCCAGGCGAATCATGATGTACCCAGAGGGCGTAGGTGACGTTTTGACCGCTGCTCAGCCGACTGGTGAGCATCGCTTCGGTGGGAAGCGAGGTGAGGTAGGCTTCCGGCACCGCCATTCCTCCACAGGCCTTCAGAAAGAAGGCCCCGGCGGACAATCCGAGCAAGCGCAACGCGGTACGCCGGTTCGTGTGGAACTTGTTTATTGTGGGGTAGGCTGGGCCATCTGGGGGGGTATTCGGTTCGTTTGCCATGTTGATTCTCCTCTCGGCGGTTCGCTGATGTAACGAATCGGAGCCCCTTTACTTACAGTGGTCCACTTGACCCAACTGGCTGGGGACGGAATACTCTTTGTCGGGAATGAGACTTTCGTGTCTTTTTAGTCGGCACCCGGAGAGCAATGAACATCCAGAGGGGAATCGCTCACGCAATCGACAATACGGCCACAGCGCTGGCCCGACTCGTAATGCGCCGCAGCGAACCCAATGCCAACACGCTGGACGAATTGCACCTCTATTCCGACAACTCAATCGAAGCTCTTTTCGGCGCAGAACCCGTCATCCCACAGGTTGAGATTCGCGAGCGTCGGGCCGTCCGCGGATTTCGTTGGACGGACTTGGATTTCCAGTCAGCCAGCGAGCCGTTGTCCGACCCGTTTCGAGAGAAGCGGGACCAATCATGCCAGACGAATGAGCGAGTGCACGCCCGCTGGATCCGGCATAGTGACGGCAAACGCAGACCCACGATGGTGTTCCTGCACAGCTGGATGGCGACGATGTCCTGGTTCGAAGACGTCGCCCTGCTCCCGATGTTTGCCCGCAGGATGGACGTCGATGTCTTGAGCATGCACCTGCCCTATCACGGAAGGCGGAAGCCCAAGCTATCCGCATTCCACGGCGAGTACTTTTGGACGGCCGATTTGGTTCGGACCTTCGAGGCGATGAGGCAGAGCGTTCACGACGCCCGATCACTGATCGCGTGGATTAAACAGAACGATCCGGGGCCAGTTGGTGTGATGGGAGTCAGCCTCGGGGGTATGGTCGCGCTCGCCCTGGCCAGTTTCGAACCCTCTCTCGAGTTCGCTATACCTATCGCGGCCCATCTCGATCTGGCAGGCGTACTAGAGGACGCGGCCCTCCTTCGCCCAGTTCGAAAAGAACTCGAAGAGCACGGTTGGCAACCCAGCGACGTGAAGGCCTACACCCGATCGCTTGGTTTGCACGAAGTCATGCCCTGCATCCCGAAGGACCGCATCCTATTCGTGGTCGGGAAGTACGACCGTATTCTTCGGACCGATCGTACTGAAGCCCTGTGGGAACGGTGGGGCAACCCGGCCATTCACTGGTTTCCAGCCGGACATCTGGGCATCCTCACCCACATCCGAGGTGTTCTCGACGTGAGCAAGCAGTTCGTAGACGGTCTGCAACTAGGCTCGAGTTTTGAGCAGTGGCCCGAACTGAAGCTAGCCGGCTGAATCCGTCCGACGTCGACTTCCTGTTGTGATTACAGGTCGTGCCAATTACTGTAACGCCTCAACACAATTGAGGGGCTCCATGAGAAACCAATCCCTGTCGCGGCTATACGCGTTGACGTTGCTCTTTTCGGTCTCTTTGGCCGGTCAAGTTGCCTTTGCTCAGATCGCTGATGACGACATTCCGGCGGATTGGAGGGCCTGTGCTGAGGGAGACAGCTGCGTCGACATCCCTAAGTCCTGCTGCGCATGCGACGAATCTGAGTACATCGGAGTCAACAGCACCTACGCCGATCAAGCCCGAGCGCTGCTCACAGGCTGCGAACTGGTCGATTGCGCTGACATGATGTGCCAGCAGGTCTTCGCAATTTGTCATCGTGGACAGTGCGTCGCTTCTCATGAGGAGGACACCGCACGGCTCGATCAAACCGTGATTGAAGAACTGATCGGCACAACCCAGCGGGCCGGTTTTGTCGAGCACGATTTCGAGAGCTACATGTCGCTCTGGGCTGACGACGTCCAGATCGTCGGCGCACGGGGACCCGAAGCCGGTCCATTCGATTTCTCGATTGGACGTGAAGCGATTGCTGCTACGCGGGGCCTACGCTTTTCGGTACCCCCTCAACCCGGCTCTTTCTTCATCATGATGACCAATGGATTCGAGCTCGAGGGTGATGTCGCCACGCTTTTGGTCGAAAGCACCACCACTACCCAGGACTCCAGTGAGACCGTCGCCGAACTCTACAAACTGCGCTGGACCGATGGACGATGGCAGGCGTTCGAGAATCGCTGGTGGCCCGTGCGCTCGACTTATGGTTGGGAATCCACCGTCCATGACGAGGCGCACTGGAGCAGGGTCGACGCGGAGGTTGAAGCTGCGTCGGACGACCAGGATGCCCGCGCAATGGCCCTTGCCAACGCCTATCGATTCAGCGAAGCACTGGTCGCTTATCGGGCCATCACCGATGGGGGCTCGACTGAGGCTCTCGCGTGGAGCATGCGGGGCAATATGGCGATGGTCGTCGGCGAGGTCGAAGAGGCGATCACATCGTTCAATCGGGCCCGCTCGCTCGATTCATCGGCCTTCGTGCCCGACTTCATCCCCGAGGCCGACGCGCCCTAGGAGCCTGTCGCGCATAGCGCTCCAGGCTCCGCCATTGGCTTTTAGC
>CAZDBH010000691.1:0-2898 GCA_964503485.1 uncultured Bradymonadales bacterium
CCCCCAGCGGGGGGACAATAAATCCCTCGTTTCGGGGGCTGCGGGTTTGCAGGTTCAAGAACAGGCCTCGGGTTCGGAAGGGGCTTCAAAACCCGCGAGAATCACCCTACTCCGACTCAGCAGGCGCCGTCTGCTCCGAAAAGGCGAGCGAGGCTGAGTTCACACAGTAGCGCAGTCCGGTGGGTTCGGGTCCGTCGGGGAAGACGTGTCCGAGGTGGCCACCACAGGCAGTACAGACAATCTCGACTCGAGTCATTCCGTAGCGCGTATCCGCTTCCTCGCCCACTCGCCCCTCGGCGACGGCGCGGGTGAAGCTGGGCCAACCCGTGCCCGAGTCGAACTTATCGTCTGAACTGAAGAGCGGCGCCCCACATCCTGCACAGTGGTAGGTTCCATGGTCGTGATGGTCCCAATACCCACCCGTGAAGGCTCGCTCGGTGCCTTCCTCTCGAAGCACGTTGTAACGCTCAGGCGTGAGCAGTGTGCGCCATTCCTCTTCCGTGCGTTCGACTTGCTCCCCGACCGCCGGTGGATTGGCCAAGTCGAGGTGAGCGGGTAACTCAGGGGCTTGGCTCGAGGCCGGGCGACATCCGAAGAGGGAGGCGATCAGCATGGCGGCCAAGACGATCGTGGCGTTGAGAAGTCGGCGCTGGCGGGGGTTCCGGTTCATTGGTAGTAGCGGCAATTTCACCCTCCATTTCGGTTCATCAATACTAGCTGACAATCAGTTCTGTTGCGTGTCGAAACAATTCCTTCGACAGGAGTTGCTACGACGGCCCTTTTACTTTGGTCACATTTTGGTGGAGGGAGTCTGGAGTTGGATGAGAGTCAGCTTCCGTAAACGCGATTGACGGCCGCAGTCACGTCTTCCTTCGCCGTGTCACGGTTCAGCCGTCCATGGGCTGCGAGCAAGTGTTTGAAATCGAGTTCGAGCACGCGCCTGAAGTCGGGTTCGAGACTGCCATCCTTCTTTGTCATCATCTTTCGCCAAGGCGGGCCAATCAGCGTACCCATTTTGAATCCCATGAGCGGCATCATCGCTTTGAGCATCAGTGAACAGTAGGCCCGGTCTGTCCAATGCTGGATGCTGTCGCACGACAGGAGCACACCGCCGTGGCTCGGAAGCAACAGTAGGCACTCGGGCGCTTTGGTTTCGCGATAGGCGAAGAGTGAGCCAGTCACGGGCAGCTCGCCGTCCTCACTGAGAATGTGATGGGGCGCTGGTTCTGGGTACGGACGGGACTTGCCCGGCGCCCACAACTCCGCTGAGTAGCGGTCGACGTAGTAGGCATCGTCATAGCCGTGAATACCGAGCCGAAGCACGTGTTTCACCGTGCCCAGGTCATCAAGGGTTGCCTCGGACTCGGGGTCGAGTCTGACTGGATGCACTACGGTTAGGTCCGAGCCCTCGCGGATGATGACCATGTTGCGATGCAGGTGCATCCCCGGTCCCATTCGGATCGTTCCTTGGACCATGTAGAGGTCGGGGAAGAGTTCTTCGATTGGGCCGTGGGTATTATGCGGCGCAAAGCTGCTTTCGGACATCGTATGAAGTCTCCGTGATGGGTGATATCACACCGCCAAGATAGGCGGAGAAGATTCTGTGGCGCAAGGGGTGCGCACTGACGATCGTCGCACTTCGTGGCAGGCTGTGATCGGGTGTTAGCGGGAGCGGTTAATGGCCCGATTCACCAGTTCGACCAACTGGGGTAGGTCGATGGGCTTTCCAGCGACCTCCGCTGTCCCGAGCCTCTCGAGCTCGGCGCCGAGAGGGGCCTTGAGGCCGGTGAGGAGCGCGCAGCGAATATGTGGATGTGCTAGATGGACCTGCTCGATTAAGTCGATGCCGTTCATAACGGGCATTGCCCAGTCAGCGATCAACACCTCAACCTCAGAGTCGGGCAGGATTTCGAGCGCGATTTTGCCGCTGCGAACGCCGAACACATCGAATCCCGAGAAATCGAGTGCTGCAACTATGGCGTCGCGCGTATCCGGATCGTCGTCGACGATCAGGATTCGACCAGTGGTTTTGGCTGGGTTCGTGGTCACAGCCCCGCGAAAGCTCCAATTTCGGATACAACAGCGCGGAAATGGTAGCACAATCTCGATGGAGGGGTAGGTTCTTCTTACTCAGCCCTAGAGGTTTTTCCCAATCCCCCACCGAACCGTGATTGCCGGGGGTTGGTGGGATTCCGCGCAGTACTTTTCAGAACCTAGACTTCCGCTGCATAATCAGCCAAACAACGCATCTCAGTTCTTTGGCGACGGAAACCAATGGAAATCGAAAACTTTGTTACGCTCGGCTTTCTCGTGCTGCTCCAGGCAGTTCTCGGGTTCGACAACTTGCTCTACATCTCTTTGGCCTCGAAACGAGCACCCGAAGCAGATCGCCAGCGGGTACGAAAACTCGGGATCTTGATGGCGATCGTGCTTCGTATCGCCCTGCTCTTCGCGCTGGTTCAGCTGATTGAGTTGGTACGCGGGGATCTCTTCGGCTGGTTTATCCCCCACGTGCTCGACGTGGACTTCAGTTTGCACAGCCTGATCGTGCTGGCGGGTGGCGTGTTCATTATCTACACCGCCGTGAAAGAGATCTGGCATATGGTCAGTATGAACGAGCCGGGGCACGGCAAAGGCGAGGACGAAAAACCCAAGTCGGCCAGATCAGTGATCGCCATGATCGTCGTGATGAACTTGGTCTTCTCGTTCGACTCGATTCTGAGTGCAATGGCCCTGACAGACGTCTTCTGGGTGATGGCCGCGGCCATTGTCATCGGTGGTATTCTGATGATCTGGTTGGCCGACAGAGTGGCGACTTTTATGGAGAAGAACCGGCTCTACGCGGTGCTCGGTCTCTTCATACTCTTCATTGTGGGCATCATGCTGTTGGGCGAGGGG
>CAZDBH010000692.1:0-2894 GCA_964503485.1 uncultured Bradymonadales bacterium
TCGCACGGGTATCGCCCCGAGGTTAGAATTAGCTCTGACGACGTGCCCAAGGGGCGGCCAGCGCCATTTATGTGCTGGGAGGCGATGAAACTCCTGAATGCCTGGCCCGCTTCGGCCTGTGTGAAAGTCGGTGACACCCCTTCGGACATCGAGGCCGGTCGCAATGCGGGCATGTGGACCGTCGGCATCACGCTGACGGGCAATGAAGTGGGATTGCCAAGACAGGAGCTGGAGGCACTACCCTTCGACCAGCGCCGCAAGCTCGCCACACTGGCTCGCCGCCGCCTCGATGCGGCGGGTGCTCACGTCATCGTCGACGGCGTCTATGAGTTGCTCCGGTATCTGCCAGACATCGCCCGGCGAATCGAGCGGGGCTCCATCCCTAGCTGACCCAGACTTTCCTCATTCCTGGGACGACTCTTGAAGGCAAACCCGAGGCCTTAGCCCCGACTCACAGTTTCTGTTCGAAATCTTTAACCCGCTTAAGTCCACATTCAGGTCGCCGATCCCTAGGCTTGAAACTGCATCGTCCAGAAATGCAAACGACAACAACGGGGAGTCATTATGCCTAGTAGCAAACGTCACCGGTTCGCCTACTCGCTCATCATTCTCTACGCCATTTCGATCCTCGGCTGCGGCAGCCCTGAGTTCGTCGATCAAGGAGAGCTGCCGCCAGAAGGAGGGACTGACAACGCCGCAGAGCAAGTCGAGGTCGTGGTGCCAGAGGCCGTTCAAGCCGGTCTGCCCAGCCCAACCCTACATTCGGGCCAGGCGACCATGAACTCGGATGCCCATCAGCTCACGGGGCGAATCTGGTCGGCGCCAGTTCGCAGCCAATCGAACACCTACATTCTGCGAGGTGGCTTCTGATGCCGGCCATTCACGTGAAGCAAACAACATCGAACCGTCCAGGAGTATCGACCATGTTATCGAAGTTAGCAGCAGTATTCGCTTTCGTGTTTCTTTGCGCCTCGGCCCAAACTGTGTGGGGACAGGTACCAGAGAGGCTGGGTTTCAGCGGTTTCCTTCAGACCCAGGACGGGTCGGTAAACGACCAAGTGGAGATTGAGGTGCGCCTCTGTGACAGCCAAGACGGCGGTGAGGTGCATTGGTCAGAGGTCCATTCGCTCGTCGATGTGGTCGACGGCGGGTTCAGCCTCGAGATTGGTGCGGTAGAACAACTCGACCCCGCAATGCTCGACCTCGCAGAAGCCCATCTCGAATTTGTTATCAACGGGGAAACACTCTTTCCACGCACCCCGATTCAAAGCGTCCCGTACGCGTTGTTCGCCGAGCGAGCGACTACAGCTACTAACCTGGACGGTGTCTTTGTGGGAGACGAGCAGGTGATCAGTGCTGAAGGGGCGTGGGTGGGCCCAGACCTGCCCGTGGGTGAGACCATCGCGAATCTCACCTGCGAGGCAGGTCAGGTGCCCGCCTACAACGGAGAGGAGTGGGCTTGTGAGAGCATGCCCGAAGTTGGCTCCTTCGTTTCGGCAGGGCAGCAGTGCGAAGCCGGGTCGGTCATGCGCGGATTCGATGGAGATGGTCGACCAACCTGCAGCGATATCACCGGCTTTGTGAGCAACGAGGAGATTGCAGAGCAAGACTTTGTAACGACCGAGCGGGTCGCTGACATGGCAACGCAGACTTGGGTCAACGGCCTCGGATTCCTCCTGCCCACTGACGTCGCGGAATTCGCGACCGAAGCCTGGATTCAGGAACAGGGTTTCCTTACCGAAAGCGGGGTTGATGGGCTCGCGAGCCAAGCTTGGGTGCAGGACCAGAACTACATCGACCGTGGCTCACTAGACCAAATGGGATTGGCTGCTGATTCCGACCTCGAAGGACTCGCCACTGAAGAGTTCGTCACGAGCCGCGGGTACATCAGAAGCGACGACATTGATGGACTCGCCACAGAAGAGTTCGTCACCAGCCGCGGGTACATCGGAAGCGACGAAATTGATGGACTCGCCACCGAAGAGTTTGTCACCAGCCGCGGCTACATCGGTGACAGTGAGCTCGAAGGGCTCGCCACTGAAGAGTTCGTCACCAGCCGAGGGTACGTCGGTAACAGTGAACTCGAAGGACTCGCCACAGAAGAGTTCGTCACCAGCCGCGGCTACATCACCAGCAGTGCGCTGGATGGCGTTGCCACCGAGGAGTTCGTGAACGGGTCGGGGTTTCTCACACGGGGCGACATCGACCACCTGGCGTCGGTCGAGTACGTGGAAAACCAGGGCTTTCTTACCGGATCCGACACCGAGCATTTGGCCTCGCGAGACTTCGTCACTTCGCAGGGCTTCATCTCAAACGACGCACTGAGCGACCTAGCGACGCGTGATTGGGTCGATTCCCGTATTCCAGAGGATGCGGACCTAAGCGCCTATGCGACGCGTGACTACGCTGAGACGCTCGTGGCTGGGTTGGCCTCGGCTGATTCGCTTACCGAGGCAACTAACGGGTTGGCCAGCAGATCTGAGGTCGCCCAGGCAGTTGAGGGCTTGGCGTCGAGCTCCTACGTCGATAGCGCAGTGGCCAGTCTGGCAACCTCAAGCGAAGTGAGCAGCGCGGTTTCGGGGCTGGCTTCGACTGGATACGTCGATAGCGCATTGGCCGGTCTGGCAACTTCAGGCGAAGTGAGCAGTGCGGTTTCGGGGCTGGCTTCGACTGAATACGTAGACAGTGCCGTCGTGGACTTGGCCTCCAACGGATACGTCGCCAACGCAGTCTCAGGCTTGGCCACATCTGGGGAAGTGACAAGTGCCGTGTCGGGCTTGGCCTCGACGGGGTACGTTGACAGTTCCATCGATGGCCTGGCTTCGAGGGGATACGTCGATGAGGCGGTGTCCGGTTTGGCGACCTCAGGCGATGTCTCGAGCGCAGTCTCGGGC
>CAZDBH010000693.1:0-2892 GCA_964503485.1 uncultured Bradymonadales bacterium
CTGACTCTCTTCAGTCAGCACGAAGTATTTGGTCAAGATGATGTTCCAGGCCACGAGAATCGTGGTGGTGAATGCGATGCCTAGTACGGCCCACATGATTGGAAACAGAAGGTTGGTACGGCGCTGAGACATCAGCTGGATACTAGCAGCCCGAGGCTGCCTCGGCGAGTTAGCCGGAACCGGCTAGGCGTCAGGCTCTCGGTTTCTTCACTGGTTGAACTTGATGTCGTAGTCACCTGCGGCGCCACTATAACCGTACACGTTGATGATGACTGACTCGCCGTCGGATGCGGTCCACACGATCTGCTCCTGATCGGAGGTGGACTGGCTCGTGTTCAGCGCTGTCGTCGCATCGCCGTAGATTGCCATATCGAGGTCGCCAGCGCTGTTTTGGAACGTGATGGTGATGGTGACGTCCCCGTCTTGTGGCGGGGTGTATGTCCACCAATCCTGCTCGCCTGCGCAGATGCGGAGCCCGGTTTGGTTGCCATCGATCGGTGTGGCGGTCGTGCGGTCGCTTCCCGTGTCGCCGCAACCCTCGCCCAAAACGGTTGTCTCGAGTGAAGTGGCCAGCGTGTAGTCACCCGTTGCTCCGCTGTAACCAAACACCTTGATGACGTAGGTTCCGGCTTGCAGCGTGGCGCTGATCTGCTCAGTGTCGTTGGTCGACGCGCTCGAGGCGACCCGAACCCCCGCACCGGTTTGCAGGAGTAGGTCGAGGTCACCGACGCTGTGCTCGAAGCTCAAATCGATGGTCGCGATCTGGGTTCCCGTCACCTCGAACTGATAATAATCTGCCTCGGAGTCGTTACAGATCGTGGCGGCGATCGGATCGGCGCCTATAACTGTAGCTGAGGTCGCGAAGTCGTTGCCGTCTTCGCATGTCGTCGGCGGGGGCTCATCCTCGATGACCGTGAGGTCGCAGAAGGGTGTCCAAACGTGCTCTCCTTCGACATCGGTAGCGTTTCCAGATTGCCCACAACTCTCATCTGCGCTCCACGAGACCCATTCGTCCCCTCGCTCGATCGAGTCGGCGTAGGCCTGATAGAGCTGAAACCCGTCGCCAGCTGAGCCGTTGTCTCGACCCATGAACACCGTCGGAGAAGCGCACTCCTCGTTCTGCTCCGCTTCGAGCTGCTCCGCTTCGGCCTTGTGCATGATGATCTCGTACATCGCCCTGGTCGTGGAATTCCAGCAGCAACTTCGCGACTGGTTGTAGACCAACTCAGCAAAGACGTAGTCAGCCAATACCCGATAACGGGCGTCCACTTCGGCGGCCTGCATCTGAAATTGCTCGAGCATGAGTTCATACAGCGCGTTGAAGCCCTGTTCCCGTCTTTCGCGGGCTGAACAGCTGCTTGGGTGGTCGGACAAGTGGGCCCGGGCCACGGCAATTCTATTGAGGGCCGCCTCCCGCATTTGCTCGGGAGTGACCGTCGCCAGGATTTCCTCGAAGCGTTGAACTCGGGCTCCGATCGCTTCCAAGTTCGAGGGGCTGATGATCAGATTCTCTTCTCCCGCGATCGGTCCGGCGCTGTATCGCGAGCTCCCAGCGATGGGCGTTCGCCAGCGCCGGATTCCTCCGCCCAGGGCGGCGTACACATCACCGTCGCTGTTCGTATCGGGTGAGCCTGCATCGTCGCTGATGAAGTACCAACGCGCGTCGGCCCCCTCCTCCCAGGTTGGCTGGCGACGGGGCATGCTTCCAGTCGCGACTGCTATATCAAGGCGCCCTTCCATCGGAGATGTCACACGAAGAACAGGAATTGTGTGTCCGATACCACGACGCTGCCAACGATGGAGCAGGACATCGCCCGGCTGGGTCGCTTCGGGCGTGAGCGCCATCATGTTCGATGAATCAGCCAGGTTGGCGGAGCCGAACCACGACAGGACCATGAGCATGAAGTGGCCCGTTCTCTTGTTGAGATAGAGGGCATCGAAATAGGCACCGGCCTGCGCCGTCTTGCCATCCACCTCAGGCAAAAAGCTCACCTCGTCGCCGCCGCCATAGAGACCGCGAGCCCTCAGTCGGGTGTCGCTGGGCCAATCATCGCCTTCGCTCCAGCTGCCTGTGTAGTCGGCGTATCTCGAGCGGAAATTGCGCGTGTTCTGAAAGCGCGATCCGTCTGAATTCCGGAAACCGAAGTGACCCAGATAGATGGGGCTGCCGTTCTTACTGGCTCGCATATAGAACGGCAGACCGTGCCAACTTGCGAAGGTGGCTCGAAGGAAAATGGAGACTTCCGCACACTCCAGGGCCGGAGCCGGCAGGGTCACTCCCTCGGGACTCGTCAGTTGGAAAGTCGTTCCACCGCGCTCTCGGTCGACCGTAGGCAGGCCCTGGACCCAAGCACGGTATTTCTCTTCGAAGTTGAGCCCGGAGTTGGCTTCCCAGGCCAGTCCAGCTTCGTCGGTTACGTCGGCCCACTGGTTTTCGATGTCCCAGACGGTGTCGGTCCGTTCCCAGGCGATACGGGGACCCGAAACCAAGTCCGGCTTGCCGAGTGGCGCGGCCAGATCGAAGGGGCCTTCGAGACCATATTCGTCGACCCACTCGTCTTGGTCTTCGGTTGATTCGACTGGAGCCGATTCCTCGGCACAGCTGACTAGGAAACTCACTGGGATGAGCAGGGCGAGTAAAAACGCACGGGATAGTGTCATTTTTCCATCCAAAATCGGTCCAGGAAACGGCGCACTACAAGCTTGCCGCTAGCTCGAACCGTTCAAATTGTGACCTTTTCGGGGCATGAGTACATACCAGGCCGCCCGCCTAGTGCGGGGAAAGTCTCATGTTTTCCGGATCTTTGCAAGCCATCATATCGGTTTTGGGAGGCTTCAGGGACTAGGAGCCCGTCGCGTATAACGCCCCGGACTCCAGCCGTTAGCTTTTAG
>CAZDBH010000694.1:0-2884 GCA_964503485.1 uncultured Bradymonadales bacterium
ATCCCCGGGGCTGCATGGACGCGATGGCACTCTCTCTCGACCAGTTTTCTTCCCAAGCCAACGATCCGAACAAGCGGAAGGCCGGTACGAAAGGGCTCAAGCAAATTACGGCCGATAAAGGCAAAGACATGAACATGGAGCACTGGGGAGCTCTAATGCAGAAGATGGGGATGGCTGGAAGCCCGTTCAAAATCCGAAATGTCGGTACCCTGAAGGGGTCCAGCTACAAAAAGCAGAGCCCAAACCCGTGGAAGAAAATCGTCGGCGAAATGAGCGCTGCACCTGGGATCCACTTCTACAGCATGGCACACCACCGAGCACAACACTGTGTCTTTCTCATCGTCAATAACACGGGAAGCAAGCCAGTCTTGCGCTGGATCGACAACAACGTCTACACCAACGCACCGATCAATCAGTCGACCTTCGAGGATCGAATGAAGACTGTCTACAAGCCAGAGGTGGACAAGACGGCACGATACAGCCTGGTGTGGAAGCTAGACCCCAGCTACCTCAAGAAATAGCAACCTCAGAGCAAAGAGACTATGACGAGAACATTCGCACAGCTTTGCCTCGCGCTGGTATTGAGCAGCTATCCGATGGTCGCGGGCGCACAGGAGTTCCGACTGAGCGCCGAGATTTTCGTGACCTGTTATGAGGGAAGCGCGCAGATGCACGACGCCGAAGGCAACCAGATCGGCGGTTCGTCAGTGCTGGTCCGACGTACTGCGAACCCGGCTCTCTCGACCATCATCGAACAGGCGATCGAGTATGGTTCGTCCTTTCCCGACGCCCTCCCAGATGAACATGAACTCACACTTGTCGTAATGGGAAACCAACTGAGCTTCGCGGTTGAAGGCCAATACGCGGGTCGAGGTACGCTCACGGGTGAAGCCTGGCACTGGACCGAGTGGGAGACCACGAGCATGATGTCAGACGGGACCATCGTCCTATCAACCGCTCGAGTTGGCGAGACAGGTCTAGACGTTCGCAAGGACATCCGCCTCGATGGGGAGACCACGTCGTTCGTGATCACAGAGAGCCTAGTTTCAGTGGACTGCGCCAACTTCGAACAGCTTCGTGCGAACGCATTGGGGTTGCCTCGGTAACCCTCGTCTCGAGTATCGCCCCACCGTCAACACACTTCGACCTCACTTCTGGACCACCAGCTCCTTAAGGCTTTCGCTTTTCTGTGAGGACTGTCGTAATGTCGTAGCACCTCGAAAAACGAGTAGAAAACGAGTGCGTACATGGCGAAGATAGACGCGTTTTTTCGTCTGTTGGCGACAGAGGGCGGAAGCGATTTACACTTAGCGTGCGGGTGCCAGCCCGCTATTCGGAAAGTCGGCGAACTCAAGCGCATAGACTATCCCGCTCTGGAAGAAATCGAGCTGAGGCGCCTACTCTACGAGATCTGTCCCGAAGACAAGCAAGCCTCCTTCGAGGAGACCGGCGACCTTGATTTCGCGTATGAAATCCCGGGCGTAGCGCGCTTTCGAGCGAATTACTTTCAGCAGAAGCACGGCATAGCAGCCGTCTTTCGCCAGATTCCCAACCAAATTCTGACAGCGGCGCAGCTGGGTCTGCCCGAGGTCTGCAAGAAGTTCGCAATGCTGTCGCAGGGCATGGTGCTAGTCACCGGGCCGACCGGAAGTGGCAAGTCGACCACCCTGGCGGCGATGATCGACTACGCGAACAAGAATCGTCGCGACCACATTTTGACCCTCGAAGATCCAATCGAGTTCGTTCACAAGAGCCGCCAGTGCGTGGTCAATCACCGCGAGATCGGTCTCCACTCGAAGTCCTTCGCCGCGGCGCTCAAGGGCGCATTGCGAGAGGACCCAGACATCCTCCTCATCGGCGAGCTGCGTGACCTCGAAACCATAGAAATGGCGATCGAAGCCGCCGCGACTGGCCACTTGGTGTTCGGGACGCTCCACACGATCAACGCGGTCAAGACCGTCGACCGGTTGGTTGAGGTGTTCCCAGCCGAAGCCCAAAACCGAATCCGTTCGACGCTGGCTGACTCGCTCAAAGGCGTCGTCGCCCAGAACCTCTTTCGTCGGATCGATAAGCCCGGGCGCTGCGCCGCACTCGAAATTCTGGTTGTGACCAACTCATGCGGCAACCTGATCAGGCAGGGCAAGACCTTTCAATTGACCAGCGCCATGCAGACGGGGCGCAAGTACGGAATGCAGACCCTCGACGATGCGATCGCCGAAGTGCTGGAAAAGGGGTGGATCAGCGTCAACGAGGCCTTCGCCAAATGCGTCGACAAGAGTCGGTTCGCAAAACTGCTCAAGGAGCCGCCAGACGACCTCGATATGGTCTAGGCTCGATATGGTTTAGGACATGCTGCGAAGACGCGATATCGACAAGCTACTCGTGACGATGCTTCGGTCTCAGAAAGGGGTCAGCGACCTGTTCGTGACTCCCGGACGCCCGCTGCAAGTCGAATCCAGCGGCAAACTCGTTCCGGTCGAGCTCAACCCGCCCATCCCGGCGATGACCCCCTACCAGACCGAAATGATGGCCCTCGGTCTCGTCGGTGGCGACAAGCGCACACTCGACGTCCTCGCGAAGACCGGCTCGGCCGACTGTGCATACGAGGTGCCCGGCGAATGCCGCTTCCGCGTGAACATCTTTCAGCGCCAGAAGCAATACAGCATCGTCATGCGAAAGCTCGAGGGCCACATCAAGTCGATCGACGAGCTCGGGATACCCGAGATTTTCAAAGAGATGGCTAAAGAGAGCAATGGCCTCATCCTGGTAACTGGGGCGACTGGCAGCGGAAAGAGTACGACGCTGGCGGCTATGCTGAACGAGATGAATGAGAATCGGGCCATCCACATTCTCACACTCGAAGACCCGATTGAGTTTGTTCATC
>CAZDBH010000695.1:0-2869 GCA_964503485.1 uncultured Bradymonadales bacterium
AAAAGCTAACGGCTGGAGTCCGGGGCGTTATACGCGACGGGCTCCTAGCGCGGCTTTGAGATCGGCCAAACAACCGCCCTCGTACTCGATCGTCGTAAGCCCGCCAGTCGACCCTGGGTTGAACAAGGTTGCTGTACCCCGTTTCACTCCCGAGGCCAGCACGGCGCTTTCGACGAAGTCACTCAGATCGGCTGTGTCGAATTCAGCGTCCAACTCGGCCGAAAACGTTTCCTGGTGAACGATCATAATGGCCCCGTAGAGTTTACTCGGCGGCTGCTGGCTCGAGCTCGGCTGCTGGCTCGAGCTCGGGAGCTGCCTCGAGCTCGGGGTCTGGCTCGGCCGGAAGACTCCCACCCCCAGTCAGTAACACAACGCCACCGATGATGACGGCGATACCGACGTAGCTCAATGGCTGGAGGACCGCACCGAAGGTGAAGTACTCGAGTACGACCGGGACCAGAATCATGAACGAGTTGATGGTGGGAACCACCAACATCGCCGTGCTTCGCCAGAAAGCCAACTGCGTGACGACGATCGCGACCGTTCCAATACCCAGAGCCAGATAGGGCCACGGTGTCAGAAGTTGCCCGAAAAAACTGTTGTCGGCGCTGACGAGGGCGATGTCGCCGATAATCACACTCGAACCGAGCAATGTCCCGGCCAGAGCGCCGAAGGTGAGTCCGTGGGCTCGCTTGGACCGCCAACTCCAGAGCGCTAGCGGGAAAGCGATGCTCAGCATAACTCCGGTCGAGATGGCGAAACCCGTAAACGAGGTCTCCTGAGTTGCTGCTTCCGACTCGAAGTAGCCCATCACGAACGTACCGAGCAGAACGCATGCCGCGCCGCTAATCTCGCGCTTGCCAATCTTCTCTTTGAGCACGAGCCAGGCAAAGATGACCAGACCGATCATTCCGACGCCGTTGAGCGAGCTGACCATCGACGATTTGTCGGTGTATTTGAGAGCGAGCGAGAACAGAACCGTGGCTGAGAAGGTCAGTAGAAAGCCGATGCCCCACACGCCCAGGTCCTTTCGGTGCGGCCGATGAAACATCTTCTTGCCATGGCCGAACACCTTGACCTTCCACTTTTGGATGGCCTTGCCGACGTTCAGATTGGTCGAGGCGATAATCGCGAATACGATACCGAGAACAGCTTCACCTTCCATCAACGAGCCTCAACCTTCAGATTGCGGAACCGGTGAGACTAGCGGCGGGATTCGCCGAGCGCAATGGCTAGCGTCGAGTTTATGAGAAGGACCGAAGATGTCCGGTCGATAGATGGTTGAGAAGAACGGGGTTGGGCGTTCCCCCTCACTTCGTAGAAGGGTTGGGGCGATTGGATTCTGCCTTGGGTAGCGCTTCCGAACGTTGTTTTTAGATGAAAGAGCCGCTGACCGGATCAAAGGCGTAGGCTGTTCCGAGCTTCTGAACGCTCTGGATGACGTAAAGAAAGTCATTGAAGTATCGCATATCCGGATCGTCAGTCGCTGATACCTCGAAGCGCACAGGGCAGGCCGCAATCTTGTCCGCATCTGGGTTGCCCGCCGCATAGTGGGCTGCGATTTCCGCCGACTCTTCCAAGACATGAGGAAGTGCCGAACGAGAAATCGCCAGAGTGAAGCTCATCCAGGACAAGTGTATCTCGTTCTCCCGAAGGTCGATACTCAGCGGACGCCCAGTGGTCGACGCGTAGAAATGGTCCAGTTCGGCTTTGACTGCGGCCGCAGTAATTTGCGACTCCGCGTCCACCAAAATAAGCGTGTCGTACATGTCTGCTCCTCACGATTGGATCTCTGCGGCGGTCCTAGGGCCTCTGAGACCATTCAGCTTCAGTAGAGTTGCGAATGCACATTAATATCACCCTCTTTTCGTCTTTTCACGCGACCTAAACGCCATAGCCAGGTCAAAGTTGTCTCAGAACGGGGTCACCTGGCTTTGCCAGGTGCTCTACCTTCGCGCGTGTGAGCCTCGCCCGGTTGCACTGGGGGCCTCAAACTCCTTCGAGAACTCGGCCGAAGTTGGAAGTCCCTTCCCCCACTACACCGAGCTCGCGGGGATAAATGGTTGACAACGTTAGCGGTTGAGGTATTTATCCGGCGTTGATTTGACTGAATGTTTGACGAGAGAATGGAAATGAAACGGAACATGATTCGCGCTATCTGCTTGACCCTGGTTCTTCTCTTCGCTGGCGGTGTCGGCTTCTCTGACTGCCAACCCTGCGAGGATCCGTCACAAATCTTCTGCAGCTAGAAAGCTGACTAAGGTCGGCCCAGAATCTGGATTGCGCGCTGGGTAGCGCGGTGGTCGAGTACCGCCGCCATACTAGGTAGGGCGCTGGATGTCGCCTCGCGATCAGGCGTCGGCGAGGGCCAGCTCCAGAGCCTTCATCCCGGAGCGAACCTCTTCGGTATGCGGTCGCTGGCTAGAGGTAAGGGAGTCGAGGAGCGCCCTTCCCTTCTCGCGGTAGGTGTCTTCGTTGGGGGCGAGTTTGAGGTCGACGTAGGCAACCCCGATTCGTTGTACCTCGCCGACCGCGTCCTCGGGCTGACCCGCCAGTACTCCACCGGCTTCGCGAAGAGCATCGCGCGCCTCAGCCGGCCGACTCGAGGCGGCCTCCGCCATGGCCAGGCGAATTAGCGCAATGCCGAGATATTGGGTGTCGCCACTGGCGTCGCGCAGAAGTGCTTGGGCGCGTTTGGCGTGCGAGCGAGCGGCCTCGGCATCAGAACGCAGCAGCTTGAGTAGGGCCAGGTCGCTGTGTGCTATTCCGCCGAAACGCAGCTCACCGATCCGGTCGTGGGGTTTGAGGGGCTCCACTAAGACGGCATTCGCGTGGTCGAGGTAACCATAGTCCAACCCCAAAGCCCCGC
>CAZDBH010000696.1:0-2867 GCA_964503485.1 uncultured Bradymonadales bacterium
CTTCAGACCACCCGGCAAACCCTCAGCCCGCGAAACGGGGGGTGTATTGTCCCCTCGCTGGGGGGCCGGCGCCGAAGGCGCGGGGGGAACGCCAAACCCCAGACCTCGTCTGTGACCACCCGGCCCCCTGCAATCTCACAGATCCGCAGCCGCTAGAATCGGAATCGCGAGCACCATCCCGGTCTGCAACTTGAGCGGATCGTCGCCGATCAGCGAACGATTCGCGGCGTAAATCTCCTCCCAATGAACTCCTGAACCGAGCAAATCCGAAGCGATTTCCCAGAGCGAGTCGCCGCGCCTGACGACGTATTCGTCTACACCGACCAGGGCGTTCGGTGATCGCTGCGCCACATCTCCTCGCTGCGCTCGGCCGGGCGCTGCTGCCACGACTACCTCTTCTACGACCGGTTGATCACAGACACAGGGTGGTGGAGGTTCTGGCGCCGGGCAACTGGGCGTGTCCTGAACGGCCACCAGCTCCGGTTCGTTCGGTTCATCGGCCAACGGACCCTCGTCGTGAATGGTGATCTCACTTTCGTCACCAGCGCAATCGCAGCCCGGCTGGCCAGAGATCATTAGGAAAAGTACGAACCCCCACAATTTGATACGTGTCATCCTGACACCTCCCTTCACACAACCCTGTTTCACAAAAAAGCGACTAGCTTCGGGGGAATCGCACGGACCGTGCCAAGGGCGAAAACGCTGCCCGTCGGGCCTGTGGTGGGTTCGTGGCAGACTTGGGAAGCTAAGAATCGTAACCAAGTTCTCCGAATCAGATATTTGCGGCGGCTGATTCCGACTTCGCCGGCTGTTCTTTGATGGCTCAGCTCGCTTGATTCTGGCTAGAAACCAGCGCATTCTGTAGCTTCCAAGCGCAATTTACAGACCATGAATCGATCACGAGCGACTCACTCGGCTCGGCAGAAGGTAGCCAGATGGAAGACAGTAGAGCGACCGGAGAACAAACGATGAACACACGACTTGCCCGGCGAGTGGCATTGGCGGCGATAACCGCCGCTCTTTTTCTTCTTCCCAGTTTCGCTCTGGCAAACGGAGTTGATCCGCATGCAACGTTGAATGCCTACCCCTCTCCGTCTGATCCGAATGTCCTGATCATCACCTACGTTCTCGAAAACGGGATGGTCGACACTGACCTGGCCGTCGGTCTTACTGGCAGTCCCGATATCATTGGAGTGACCGGAGTCGAAGGTTTTACCTGGGACTCAGACGTCGGAGTCGTGTGGGCTTCATCGTCGGGAGGCGGTGTTATCGATTCCGGTGCGGGCATTCTGGCAGAGGTCGAACTGGCCGGACCGGCTGAGGGCGTGTGCATGAGCGCCGACGAGAGCTACCTCTTCTGGTTTGAGTACCTTCCGAACGACTCGTGGTACTACACCGTCGAAAGCGGGTCACTTGATCTCGACTGCACAGCGCCCGAGCCAACATGCAGCCGCGAAGCCAACTGCAGCGGGAACGGTGATTGCGACACAGATGACAGTTGCATTTGTGATGAGGGCTGGGGCGATCCGGCCTGTAGTACGTGCGACGAGGGTTGGTATCCAGAAGGCACATGCGATGTCGAGTGCCACGCAACCACGACGTGCGGTGGTCTGGGCACCTGCGATATAAATGGGACATGCGACTGCACACCGCCCAACCTCCCGGCCGGTTCGAGCTGCCGAGTACCGGTCTACCAACAGGTCGACCTGAACATGGTCTTTTCCAGTCACGGGTTGGACACGACCCGAGACCCTGCCCGCTGGTACGATCGATTCAGCTGCGACACCACGACAGCCCTCGACTACACAACCTATGACGGTGTTCAGTTCAATGTCAGCTTCGGCGCGGTGCTGACCGTCGAGGGTGACGTTTCCGGCAGTCTCGTCGCCGGATTCGGCGAGCTGGGAACCGCGACGACCCAGATCCAGGGTTGGGAGACATTCGAGTACCTCGAGCCGTTCGGCGATCCGTCTTTCACGCAGGTTCTCCTCGAGTTGGACAATGAAGCGGGAGCACGGCACGACGTCGGCCTTCTATACACCTCTGGCCTGCACGGTTACTCCGGGTTTACTTCGAGCTACATTTTCCTCGAGGGCAAGTCTGGTCCGAGCAACGCCCTCGATTTCTGTCAGATAGACTTTGTAGACCTCATTTCAGGAGATGATCCAGGCCGCGTCACATCCCTCCCAGAACCCGAAATCAACGTCGTGTGGAACGATGACGATTCTGCGATCCCGGACGGGGGCCCACCCACCAACCCAGACGCCACCGATTTCGGCGCGGTCACCAATCTGGGGAGCACGCTCCAGCGCACCTACCGCATCGAGAACACCGGGGACGCGCCACTCGACCTCACGGGTGAGGGAACCGCGCACGTCACGTTTAGCGGGGCCAACGCCAACGAATTCACTGTCGAAGCCCAGCCTGGAACGCCCATAGAGCCAGATGGTTCGCAGACCTTCACAGTCACTTGGCAGCCCGTTGCAGAAGGGACCAGCACAGCGACGCTCTCGATCGGAAACTCCGATAGTGACGAGAATCCATACAACTTCGACATCCAAGCCGAGATGGACCCATGCGCCAACTCGGACGGGACAATTACCGTGCACCGAGGAGATACACCACAGCCCAACGACGATGACTTCAACTTTGGCGTGTTCACCGCCACCGAAGAGTGCGACTGGCACGTCTCAGCCGGGAAGATCGAGGAATTGCTCGCGTCCGACCTGGTCAGATTAACTTCGCCTGCGGATATCTGGTTTGAAACGGGTGTTTGGATCAGTTCGAGCTCCGGCAGAAATCTCACAATCCAAGCCGATGGGAGCACCAATCCCGAAGGAATCAGTATGTCGGGCGGTGGGGATATC
>CAZDBH010000697.1:0-2858 GCA_964503485.1 uncultured Bradymonadales bacterium
TTACGAAAGGGGAACACCGACCAGCACACCGAATGGATGGATTCTCGACAGCGAGCTTTGGCGATTCCTGATGATCTTGTTTCTATGCCGTCACTTCGGCTAGCTTCCCGGCGGAGGAGGGGGTGTGCCCTATTTCGATACGAGCCTAGTTGAAACACCGCGCTATGCGACGCTCTATGAAGAGGCGACCCTGCTAGTGGTCGAGGCTCTCACAGCGGTTGGCCGGCCATGGTGGTTCACCGAAGGAACGTTGATCTGGCAGCTG
Organism: uncultured Bradymonadales bacterium; assembly: GCA_964503485.1. GTDB lineage: Bacteria > Myxococcota_A > Bradymonadia > JAFGEP01 > JAFGEP01 > CAZDBH01. The sequence continues at coordinate 266 of CAZDBH010000697.1, forward strand.
CGCTACGGCCGAAACTTCCCCGACGACATTGCCGACATCGTAGATGACGATATCGACGTCATGGTCGAAGTCGAGTCTCACACCCAGTGGCTCGAGCTGTATGCGGACTTCTCGAGGGAACTGACAAAGAGGGGCTGGGGGCATGTGGTTCGGGCACAGACCAACCTGCAGAAGGAAGCCCGATGGGATAAAATCAGAGCGCTCTTGATTCGGCCGGGCGGATACAAAATCCACGTCGACCTCCACAGCTACTTCCACGACCACCAACGCGGGATCTGTCACTCACACAAAAGGCCCGACGCGTATCCGTTTCAGCACTGGTCGGGACAGCTGCCAGCCGATCTAGTCTACCCGCTTGCAACAGGTAGGTGTTACGGCGAGCCGACGCCGGCGCCGCGCGACCCGTTGAGACTTCTCGAAGGCTGGAATGACCGTGAGTACGGAACGTCACCGATCGCGCTCCCGAACAGGCCCTGCACCGACGCAGAGCTGGTCGTATTGGAACGCTACGCTCGCGACCTCGATGCTGCTGGCTACCAATCGATGGTTGCCCATTGGAACAGCGTCTGACAAAGGGTCGCTATTCGACGGGCTCGACCACGAGTACGTAGCCGCCTTCACCCGTCCCATCTTCTGAATCGTACTGAAAGGCAGTGCCCACGATGGTGAGCTGGGCCCCCGGCGAAACCACCACGCCTTCGATGCCGGCATCGCTCGACATCCCGAGTGCGTCAAGATCGTCGTTGGCTACCAGGCATGCGGTTGGATCGTCGGGAATCCCGATCCCCTCGTACAAATACAGCACGGGATCGTCGAGCGGCGGCTCTCCATCAGGACCATCCGTGGCCTGCATCAGGATATCGTAGGTCAGGTCCACGTCCTCGTTGTTGCAGAATGAGTAGACAACATAAGGGACCTCACCAGCACTCTCTGGCAGTAGACCACCCGCCGGGCAAACCAGCTCGTCCTCGTCGTAAGGCCGGCGCCACATCAGGCTGTCCTCTCCAAAGACACCGTCGATGGCTGCAATCTCGTCGACCCAGAAGTCGAAGCAGTCGGGTGCCTCGCCATCCTCTGCGTTGTCCTGGGCCATATCGTTCGTCGAGCTGTCGGACGTCGAGCTGTCAGAGGCGGACATGTCCTCATTCGAGGTATCGTTGGATGAGCTGTCCGAAGTCGTGTCTTGGCTGCCGGTATCGGCGGCTGTCTCGTCTACGGGGTCGTCGTCGCAGGCGCTGAACGCCGCGAGCACGGCGGATAGTGCGATGAAGCGGATCGAGCGGTTGGTCATGGGAATCCTCCAAATCGACGCGGGTATGCGCCATTGTCGTTCATTTCAGGCGCCTTGGAGGGCGCGTTTCACGTAATCGAGGCGATCATGTCCCCAGAAGAGCTCCTTTCCGACGACAAAGGCGGGCAAGCCAAAGACACCCTTCGCTTCAGCCGCTTCGGTTGACTCCCGGAGCACGGTCTTGATTTCCTGGGAACGGATGGCCTCAGCAAAGACTGCCTCGTCGATTCCGACTTCACCGGCAATCTGAACAATCACAGTCGCATCCGACACGTTACGTTCCTCTACCCAAGTCGCCTTCCAGACCGCATCATCGTACGCTTCAAACACCCCGTGTTGCTGCGCGACGATTGCTCCGCGCACGCCATAGAGTCCATTTACTGGGAACTGAGCAGGAAACTGAAGGGGGATATCGTGGTGCTTTACGGTGCGATTCAAGTCACTCATCAGGTATCTCGACTTGGTCGCGTTGTAGGGAAGACCCACTTTGAACAGCTCCAATCCACGGATGTAGATCGGCTCGTATTCGATGTCGAATCCAGCCAACGCAGTCGGCAAGAGGCGTCGGGCCACGTAGGTCCACGGGCTTGCGTAATCAAAGTAGAATCTGACCGAACTCAAAAGTACCCCCGCGGAGTTGTGTTGAGGAAGCGAAGTCTAACCGGCTCCAGCGAGCGCTTACAACCAATACGTATTTCCACCGTGACGCCCGTCGCAGAGGGCGCGATCAAGCGAACAAAAGAAAGGGAGGTTCTCAAGCACGGCGAGATGTTCTATTCACATTTGGCAACAGAAGAGGAGTCCAGAAAAGTGCTGAGAGTGACTAGCGCCGTCTTGATCAATCGACGAGCCGCGGACGTATTCGAGTACATCGCCGACTTCAGTAAGAACCCCGAGTGGCAGAAGGGTATGAAGTCGGCTGAGTGGACTTCGGAGCCGCCAATCGCGGTCGGCTCGACCTACGACCAGGTCGCACAGTTCTTGGGCAAGCGAATTGTGACGTCCTTCGAGGTCGTCGAGTTCGAACCCGGCCGCAAGGTACGGATCACGAGCACTTCGGGGTCGTTCCCGATCACAGTTACTCGCGAGGTCGAACCCGCCAGCGAGGCAACATGCGAGGTCAGCGCTCTCGTCGAAGGGGACTCGACCGGATTCTTTCGATTGGCCGCACCGCTGATGCGTTGGATGGTGGGGCGCTCCGTCAAAGCAGATTACGCTCGTCTCAAGCAGATCATGGAGCAGCCGGCCTAGGAGCCTGTCGCGCATAGCGCTCCAGGCTCCGCCATTGGCTTTTTGCGATTA
>CAZDBH010000698.1:0-2279 GCA_964503485.1 uncultured Bradymonadales bacterium
TTTGATGGCGACGATGTGGTGGTCGCTGAGCGGTAGCGGCCGGGGCGGCTTGGGTCTCCTGTTCGGCCCAGTCTGTTTGACATGGCGCAAGAGCAACTGTTTCTTCTCGTGATCAATATCACTGATCAGCAGCTTGGCCAGCTCGTCAGATCGGCAGCCCAGCGCGAGGAGCAACCAGAAGAAAGGGTAGTGACCCAGGTACTTTCCGCGTTTGATGTGCAATCGATCGAGCTCGAGCCAGAAGGCAAACATCGGATCGAGCTGCTCGATGGTCAGCGCCGGCGGCATATCTCGTGACTCTTCCGGCTCTCGCTGAAGGGTCCTCGCCGGATTGCCGGTGCGGTGTCCCAGATGAACGGCGCGGTCCAGTAGTTCGATGAGAAAGCTCAACTCCCGATTCAGCCGGCTACTCTTGAGGTGGGCACCGCACTCGACATCAGGGTGTTTCGCCAAGCCAATGCGCGCGTGCCACCAATCGACGAAGGGCTGTGCCGACTCGACGTCAGCGGGTAGGTATCCCAGGACACAGAGGAAGCTACGGCTGCAGTAACCGCGATGTGCCAACGTCTTGGGATCGTGGTTTCTCGCTTTCTGTCGAACGATTTGCTCATGCAACTCGAAGATAGTCGGTACGACCTGCGGCTTGTTCAGCAAGACCTCGTCCAACATGCCGCGCTGGAACCCTTCGTAGAGTCGGTCGCGATACTCGACGGCCTCGCGAAAACAGGCGCCCAACGGCACATCGACCCTGCGGTCAACGTACTTGCCAGCCCGCGGGTCGATCCCTTCAACCCGAACTGCGTAGCCCCCACGAGCGTCCGTGTACTGGTAGATGCGGCTCTCGTCGGGATCAGCCTTCTTCCAAGGTCGCTTACCCATGGTGCACCTCATCGCTCGCTTCGCCCGGGCAGCAGTTCGCTCCGACCAATACACACTCAACGTCCCGGGGGTACCATCGTCTCGGCCCTTCTTTGGCAGGTGGAATGCCCGCCAGCAGCCGATAGGGGTGGCTGCGGTGATTGCCGCTGACGATTGCCAACTCAGTCGCCGTCATCGGGATGTTGTGTTCCCACAGGAATGATAATCGTTCCCAATCTCTCATCTTCTCCTCTCCTTCCATAGAGTCGAACAAGCGGAAGCCGGACTGACGCCCCGTCCATGGAACCTCTCGATGTGGTTTGTCCTCAAACCTGGCGGCTCGCGCCTCTTGTGTCTGGTCGGCGCCGCACCAACCTCAGGCGCTGCGTCGCTCCCTACCAACGCGATCCGATCGCGCATCTTTGCCTTCCCAAATCCATATGACCTTGCTAATCTAAATGGCATTTCGCCATATGGCTACTTGCCATACTAGGGGCACTACTTGATGAACGCAAGCTCAAATCCGACAAACGTCGCCTATTCGTCCGTGGTGGGTTCTATCGTCGCCGCTCGTCGCCGCGAACTGGGGGTCGATCAGACGGCCTTGGCCACGGCTCTCAGCATGACCCAAAGCAGTTGGTCGCGAATCGAGCAAGGTATCTCCGCGTTCCCTGTTGAGTTGCTCGGCTTTGTGGCCCAATTGCTCGGCGTCACACCAACCAGAATCCTAGAAGACACGGAGCAACGAGTGCAAAAGCTAGTCGCTGCCGGACACACGGTCGTCTTTGAACGCCCAAAGCGCCAACTCGGACTGAGCGATGTAGCAATCGGCGCTGCGGGTGCTGCTGTTGCCTGGGGCCTCATTAGGGCGCTCTCGTCGAAAGGGGACGGGCAGTAGCTAGTGCTCATCCGGAAAATGCCCTTTCCGGCTTCGCGCCGTTAGCGGTTAGCGGTTAGGTGTAAGCTAAGTGGGGAATTTGCTGCAGTCGGGCTAAAACCTGAATGCTGATACCTAAAGACACCCGACGGAAACCCCAGTTCCCGGACGGGGACTGGTTAGAACGTCGAGACACACCAGGCAGCCGCAAGTTGCGTCGGCGTTGAATCAGGTCCGGTGGGTGTCAATGTTCCTTATAACCACGGTACTTTAACCGTACCTAAGCGGACCCAATGCCGCACATAACCGGCTGTGTTTGCTCGTGTTTTACGATGCGCGACTTTCGGTTTCCAGTGTGTACCTCGTTTCGGTTTTCGCTAGCTGAACGCTCAGCATCTAGCCAACCCGCGATCGGCGAAAACGGACACGTTGCTTGGCGTTCGGAGGGGCCCCCAAACGGACCCCAATACAGACCCCCAGACGGACCCCAAAAAAGGGGATGAAACGGCTCGAATTTGAGGTCGCCGAAGATGAGGTAACTACG
>CAZDBH010000698.1:2289-2853 GCA_964503485.1 uncultured Bradymonadales bacterium
GATGTGGAGGCTGCGAAAGACCGCTCGCAAAACACATGCTCGAGAATGACAATCCGAAAGCGACGGTTTCGAGACAACGATTCCCGAGAAATCGGGAGCGACGATCAGCCTCGTGCATGTGCTACATGACAACTGTCTTTCGTACGCGAGGCACATGACCGTCAGGGGCTCCAATGCGAAACCGAATCCACCCGACGCTGGCCGAGGCTGTCGGGGACCCGGCGGCTCGACTGGCCGAGCTGAAACGGCTCGATTGGTATGACTTCAACAGGGAACTCATAGAAGCCCTCGAGGCGATCTACTTCCCGTCCTGTGCCAAAACAAACCCGAGGCGGTTTCTCACGACATCGTCGGGTCTCGGATTTACCTGCCCTCCTCGCCTTCGGCGTGTCCTCCCGTCGGAGGACAGCCCCTCACTCCGGGAATTCAGTGGTCGATTTGCAGGGGAAATGACGAGGTCTCGGTAAATCCTGGACATCTGAAAGCGCTCCAGCAAACCCTCCACACGATCTCGAAGTGTGTGGAGTCAACTACATGGGTAACACTTTAGTCTAAGTACATGGG
>CAZDBH010000699.1:0-2816 GCA_964503485.1 uncultured Bradymonadales bacterium
GACCAACCGGACTGACTCTGGAATGAGATAGTGGTTCCAACAGCCTTCATCGATGCGAAGATTCGACAGCATCGCACCCGAGTGCTGGAACTGAAGTCCCGAATAGGGAAGAAGCGCGTTGAACCCGAAGACCGCCACCACCCCAATCGCCAGCAACCGCTGGCCGTGCTGTGGCGAGATCCGTTGCCGCTCTCGACGGCCTCTTGTTTCGAGCAGCAACAGAGAGACGACCGCAATCGACTGAAAGAAGGCCATCTCCTTCAGCAGCAAGTCAGGCGGCCACCAATGCCCGGATACCACCCCAAGGGTGATCGTACACGCTAGCGAAAAGAGGACTGTCGGCAGCAACCACTGCTTCTGAATCCTGACCAGAGCCCGCCTATCACCCTCTGTCAGACAGGCCACGTAGCCGATACCCATCACAAAAACGAAGGACGGCGCCAGCACCAGCGTGAGTGGCAAGTGGAAAATCAACCCCAGTAGTATCGCCACACGGTGGTGAACAAAGAGCAAAGCTGCCAGACCAAACTCGAATACAACAACAGCCAAAGGCAACTGGTCGAGCAAGAACGCGGGCGCCGGCAGACCCCCGCCAAAGTACACGTCGAACTCAGACCACGTGTAGGTCGTGCAACTGATGAGCGGGTCGAAGAAGCCCGAATTGGTCTTGTGGAAGGCGGCAACTGCGTAGGTCGCAGCGACCAACCAGCGGGCCACCTCTGCCACTGAGTGGCGTTTGCGTTCGTCGCGTTTGTGCACCGTGATTAAACCGATGCTGGCTATCAACAATAGGACGACGGTTTGCGTCAGCCAGTCGCGAAGGAAGAAGAGTGGGATAAGCAGTCCAAGCCAGCAGATCCCCCACCACACCCTGCCACCGAAGCGAAGTAGGCCTAGCGTACCGACGATCAACAGGCCGCCTGGGATCGACCAGCTCGGCTGCCAAGACTCGGCCAGGCTGAGGCGTGCGAGAACGGCTATCGTCCAGGCCCACACTGTCCAGCGATAGTGGGCGCCGCTCGGCCCGTAAACGACATTGTCGAGCAGCCACTGCTGTCGCTGCGCTCGCCGTTTGAGCCGCTGTTGGAGGGTGTCGAGTTCCACCTAGCTTGAATAGCGAGTGTACGCGCGTGATGGAAGAGTTCACCGATCAGTATGCGCCTGACGATGATCACCGCGCCCACCCCGGTGCTCGCTCAACCTGGTATGACAAGCCATCTTGTCGTTTTTTCGGACCCGAAACGACAATCTTTCTTTCCAACCACTTCGTTAAATCCGCCATTTCGTGAGCAATAATCAGCACTTGTCGTGGGGCTCTATGTTCACACCGCAAAAGGGGGATTTCTGTTACCGAATCTTAACAACCCGATTCTCAGCTGAGGAGAGAAAAACGACAATATCCCTTTAAACACAACATATTACAACACATCAACACTCAAACCGGCCCCCCTTTGGAACGGCAGTTGTAATAGCCAACCGCCGTCCTCGAAGAAGTGGACAGAAACCTTTTGTGATGTTGGAGGTCGCAATGAACACGATGAAGAACATGAGAACAAGTCTAGTCCTTATTGCCGCAGCTCTTCTGAGCACTACCGCCTGCGTTGAGCAGTCGAATGGAGATGTACCCGAGTCAACGCTGCCTTCTGATGACTCTATCGAGCAGGCGCTCACTAGTATCGACGACTCGATGTCCGATGATTCGCTGGACGAAGAGCCCGCATTTGGTGACGCGACGTTTTCGGCTGCTTTTGACGAAGACGATGTCCAGGATCCGGGTGCTGTCGACCTGAGGGAGGATCCTGAGATTGTTCGGACCGACGGTGAAGCCGTACGCATCTTTCATGTGATGGCGGTATGGGGTCGAATTCGCCCGAATGACAACGAGCCGATCGCCATGCGCTGGAACCCGTCGATCACTGTGGCGGATGGAGACGCCGTGCGCGTTCGACGGACGGTTCGCTTTGATCGCTTCGACGAAGTTCTCGAGCAAGAGACCCGCAATCGGTTGGACATCATCTCAGCGACTCGGCCCCACGTGGACGGTGTTGTTCTTCAGGTGGCGATTACCGCTGCTGACGCCGTGGATGGGTATCTTCAATTCGCAGCGGGTGACATGGCGTTCCGTTACGGGGTGAGCGAGTTGGGCAATCTGAGCGAGCAACTGATCACCGATTCCGCCGGTAACGGCCTCATGCTGGTGTCGTTGGATCGGACTCCCGACGACAATCCCTGCGCCAGTGGCTTTTTGGCGGGTCGTTGGATCAATACCGGAGCCCCGGGTGGTGTCTTCGGTGGACCGTGGATGAGTGTAGAGGGCGATGTCGTCGGCCACCTTGCAGGTCGTTATGCAGACGGTGAGTTCCGCGCCAAGTACATCGATCGGAACGGTGAGTTCCGAGGATTCTTGGCCGGTGTCTACGGCGACGGTCACTTCACTGGTGAGTACTACGACGCAGACGGCAACCAGCTCGGCGTCTTGAGAGGCCAATACACCACGAACGGAACCGGCCACGGCCTATTCCGAGGATCGTGGTCAAAGGACTGTTCGGTCGACCCAATCGACCCCAGTGTTCGCCCAACTGAGGTCGCCAACGCGTCGACAGATTGAGGAGACCCTGGACGCCTCGAGCGTCAAGATGAGCAGCGCGGCCCGTACAGCCGCGCCGCTCACTTCCCTCTCCCTTTCGCCTCGTCCTTCTCCCCTTCCCTTTCGCCTCGTCCCTTTCCCTTTCGCCTCGTCCCTTTCCCTTTCGCCTCGTCCCTTTCCCTTCTCCCTTTCCCTTTCTCCTCGTCCCTTTCCCCTTTCTCCTTTCGCC
>CAZDBH010000700.1:0-2804 GCA_964503485.1 uncultured Bradymonadales bacterium
GCTAAAAGCCAATGGCGGAGCCTGGAGCGCTATGCGCGACAGGCTCCTAGTTCGGGTTTGGCCGAGCCAGGCGCTTAGCCACCTGTTTCCAAGCCAAGGCGGCTTCTCGCCTCGGATCGTCGTGGCGAGGTGGTTGTTCGGCAAGGAGTTTTTCTGCGACGACCTTGGTGACCCGCTCAACCGCCGCGCCAAAGGCCTGCTCGAACACTTCTGTCAACGCCGGATTGGTGTTCGTGACGCTCAGTGCGACCTGCGTGGTGGCGACCTTGGCACCGGCGAGGTCTGCAGGCGGATCTGTCTTCCGGGCGCAACGAGCTACCTCTGCCGAGGAGACACGGTCGAGTCGTTGGTAGATGAGCCTAAAGATGTAGGTGCGATGAGTCGGGTTCTCTAGGAGCGTTTCGAACTCGACCAGCAGATCGGCCTCGTCTGGCGCACCGGGCGACTCTAGGAGTCGCCCCAGCGTCGTGGCACAGGGGTTTTCAGGGACATGGATCGGTCCGGGAATGTTGAGGCCCTGCTCGATCTCGAGCGCTCGATCAGCTCGGAAGAAGCCGAAAAGGAAGACGACACCACCCAAGAGAATCAGGGCGACTCCCGTGCCGTACACGAGCACCAAACCCAGTCCGCTAAACAGGTTAGGCCCGTGATCCGGCTCATACCAGAACAGGATGCCGGCCCCGATCGATATCAACGACAGGGCCACGGGTGTCCATTTCGAGAGGTGATTCACCGTGCCAGACTAGCAAATCACCAACCGAAGGTCGATTGCGTGACGCTCTACTCAGTCAGCCTCTTCGATTGGTACCCAAATCTCAAACTCTCCCGTCACAGGATGGAAGCGTTCATCGTAGAGTTCGAAGTCCGGCGCGGAGACAGCTTTCACCTTCGACTTGGGCAACCAGCTCCCCCATATGTAGTCGATCGTGTTGTGAATCTCGTGCACGGGCCCCTTGTGGGTGAAGACCGCGTAGTCGCGCGCCTCGATGGTTCGCCCCACCATGCCTTCGGGGATCTGCTCGAGTGAGTCGACTTCGACGCAAGTCGCATAGCTAAAGCGCGACTCGTCCCCACCTTCCGTTTCGCAGCCCTGGCAGACACCGAAGCTGAGGGCTCCCTTTCGGTTGGCGATCTCATCGCTGCGAGACATGAACTGGTCCCACAGTTTTGGGATTTCCGTCTTCGATTCGGGGTCGAAATGGCGCTCGAGGCCAACTACGTGAAATGCGTCGCGCTGTCGATACTGTGGTTCCATGGTCATCCTGGTGGTCAAATGGTCTAAAAGGTCCCGCGTCAGCCGTTTTCTGTCGCGGGCGTGTTTGGCTTGTCCGTTTTTCCGAAACCTCCCAGGGGTCTGCTCGTAGGTTCGTTTGAACGCTCGGCTGAATGCTTGCTGCGACTCGAAGCCGGCCTCGAGGGCTAGGTCGAGTATCCGAGCGTCGGATTGCAAGAGCTGCCGGGCTGCGACGGTCAAGCGTCGCTTCCGGATGTACTCCTTCAGAGAATCGCCCACAGCCGCTCTGAAGATGCGCTGGAAGTGGTACTCTGAAAGGCCCGCAGCGCGAGCCACCTCGCGTAGTCGCATGGGCTCGCCGAGTCTTCGCTCCACGTACTCCGCTGCGGCGATCAGTTGTTCACGATAGGACGTCATCGTCATCTCCCCTGTTGAGGGATGGTGTAGTCCACTTTCTAACCGGCGTTTTGACCGTTCTTGCTAAAGTTGCTGCTCACTTCGAATTCCGAGACAGCGAGTTGGTCCGGCTAGCTGTATCCAAGGCGCACAGTTAGCACTGTATCTCGGGATCATCCGTCCGGCGATCTTGAACCAGCGCCAATACAGCCTCGACCACCAACCAGACTGCTAGGATCAAGAGGATGCCGCCCACCACGAAGAGCAGTTTGTCGCCGCCTTCCTGGGCCCCGAAACGCCTCAGGTTTCCGACCATCGCGACGACCGTGCTACCCATCATGAAAATCGCGGGCAGCGCCGTCGGCCAGATGGGCCAGCGACGGTGCCGCAGATAGAGCGTGACTAGAATCAACGTAAGACCGGCCAACAATTGATTAGTCGTGCCGAACAGTTGCCAGAGCGCCAAAGCGGCTGATTTGCTCGTCCCACCGGCACCCTCGACCTTGTAGAACGCAAAAAACGCGATTGCAGAGCAGGCCAGGAGTGAGGACACGTACCTGTTCTTTGTAAACGGCAACCGAAGCGTCTTACCGATCTCTTCGATATTGAACCGCAGCAAGCGGGTGGCAGAGTCGAGCGTGGTCAGGGCGAATGATACGACGACCATCGCGATCAGAGCGCTGGCGAGACCGTGCGAGACACCGAGTTCGGTCACGAAGTGGGTGGCGCCCTGGATAAAGGCGTCGATTTTGGCTGCCAACGAGCCAGCTGAGCCCCAAGATGCGTAGTGCTCGTGCCACACATCCCTCGAGGCGAATCCCGCAGTACACGCCAGAACCGCGAGGAGGCCCAAGAGGCTTTCGCCGATCATACCTCCATAGCCGATAGGCCGAGCATGACTCTCTTTGTCGAGTTGTTTGGCTGTCGTGCCTGAAGAGACCAGGCCGTGGAATCCACTTGCCGCCCCACAGGCAATCACGATGAAGACAAATGGGAACAGACTTGGGGCGCCTTCTGGGTGTGGGTCGAAAGCTGGAGCCGCAAACTCCGGATTGCCCACCATCAGCCCGATGTAAGCCAGGCCCAGGCCGAGGTAGAGGAGCAGCGAGTTCAGGAAGTCGCGAGATTGAAGTAGTACCCAGACTGGTAGAACCGAGGCCAGGAACGCGGAGGC
>CAZDBH010000701.1:0-2796 GCA_964503485.1 uncultured Bradymonadales bacterium
CTAAAAGCTAACGGCTGGAGTCCGGGGCGTTATACGCGACGGGCTCCTAGGCCGCACGATGGTTTGCGAGTGGTCCCGACAAGAGTATCAGGAAGCCGCCTTTTTCCTTGTTCTCTTGGGACCCAGGCAACTGGTCAGCTCATCCAGCGCGGGCTGCAGCCGCTCGATAATGAGTTGGGCATTGGGGACAGCCACGCCGTCAGCCAAAACCGCGACGCCAACCTGCCCATCATAGGACCAAGCGGTCATGTTGAGGCCAATACCGGGTAAGATCGGACCGACCGAAATCAGTTCGGTCAACTCCGCGCCGGCTACGAAGAGTTTTTGAGCCGGTCCCCGCACATTCGATACCACAAGGTTGGCAGCCGGCCGGTGCAGCTCAGCGATTCGCAGCTTCGAGTAGAGTTTGAAGCCGAGTTGATAGGGGATTGCGGGGGTGTACTCCGCCCATTGTGCCATTACTTTGCTGCCCATCGCGCCATGTGCCGCTTTGCTGGCCTTTGCAGCCTCGTGAACCGAGCGAACGCGTTTGGCCGGATCGGGTTCATCACTGCACAACGACGTGAACATATTCGATAGGCGGTTGCCTCTGACGTACCTAAGGCCCGCTGCCGTCGAGGATACCGGGACGGTTGCGACGAGCGATTGGTCTGGCTCCTCGCCACGATCCGCCAGATAGTGACGCACTGCCTGACCGGCGATACTGAGGATGACGTCGTTCACAGAGACGCCGAGAGCACTCTTGATACGCCGAATCTGCGAGAAATCCAGACTGGTGCTGGCGAAAGAACGAGTCGGCGACAGTGCCCCGTTGAAGACCGTCTTCGGGGTATTGAAGGGCTTTGTGTAGCCTTCCTTCCGGGGATCAGCGGCGAAGAGGTTGCGGCCAGCCATCAGGGTGCGAACGACCAAGGGCGCAAGGTTGCCGATCCGTCGCGGCTGATCAAGCAAGGCATCCCAGGTCATTCGCAATCGTGATGGCAGGCGGCGGACCTTTCGTTGGGCGATTTCGTTGACCCCGGCATCTGGGTCGTTCGTCATAACCGCCGAGAGCAATGCTGCGCTGGCAATACCGTCGGCAACGGCGTGGTGGATTTTTGCGACGAATACGACCCGACCGTCTGCGAGACCCTCAATCACCGTAATGGTCCACAGCGGTCGGCTGCGGTTCAGAGGTTGGCTGGCGACTCGTGCGATGGCTTCATCCATCTGCACCCGACTGCCGGGTGCCTCGAGCAGGACGTGTTCGACGTGGTTATCGAGATCGAAATTCGGGTCTTCCACCCAGCTTGGGTGGTGCATTCCTAAGGGTACCCCCAACGCCCTCTGCCGGAACGCCGGCAGACGGTCGAGGAGGTTCGACATCACTTCGCGAAAACGCTGAAACGTGGTCTTTCCTTCCTCTTCGGGCACACGGAGCAACGCGATCTTCAGTGTGTGCATGAAGACAGTCGGTGTTTCCGAGTACAGAAACGTCGCGTCTAGGCCCGACAGACGATTCATGAGCGACTGCCTATCGCCAAGGGTGTCAGCGCTCTCTCGACAAACCGATCGACCTGCCGCGACCAGAAGAAACTGACGTGACCTCCGTTGTACCAGCAGATCTCAGGCTCCTCCCAGGACTCCCAGAGTAGCTCAGCCTGAAACGGTGTCGACACGCGGTCGGCGAGGCCGGCGTAAATGAAGCGCTTATCGCGAGGTACCCGCGGAACGCTGCCAAGCGGAGTGACCAATCGGTAGAGGTCGTGCAAACGCTGACCCAGCGTGTCGTGGCGGGCGGCAGTCTCGAGGTGCTGGCGGGGACTGTGGCGCGTAAAGAGCCGAGGTACGTCACACAGAGGAATTCCCGCAACGATGAGATCGAAGTCCTCGTGCGACGCCGTCAGCGCGGCTGCGTAGGCGCCCATCGAGATGCCATGCAGAGCGATGGTCTTGGCACCTTGCTTCCGCATCCACCCGTAGAGTTGGCGGATGTCCCATACTGCCTGAGCCATGCCGTGAATCGTCTCCGTCATGTCGAACGAGAGCAGCGATCCGTGAAGCATTCCGGGGTCGCGTCTCGGCCCATGAAGCGGCAGAACCGGGAAGATCAGGTTGAAGCCTAGCTCTTTGTGATAGTGGAACGCCCGAAAACTCGGAAAGTCCAACCAGGGCGTTCCCGTTCCCAACCCGTGTAGGCACATTAGCCAAGGCCGGTCCGGTTCTGGGTGGCGCACAACCCAGGCGTGAGCTGTTCGATTGCTGTGGTGGCGCTGCCATCGCTTCCCAGCCGCGTCTTCGGGTACCGGTCTGTAGCCACTTTCAAACGACAAACACTCGTACCGCATCTTGGGGTACCAAGCCGTCCGTATGGTCGGCTCGACGTCGGGGGGAGGCGCCTTGTGAAACGACGCCGGGTCGTCGATGTATCCCAGCTTCGAGTAAAGCGCGTGAAGGTCCTCGATCTCGGACTGGAGTCGGTGATAGTCCGCAACTGAGGGAAATCGGTTTGGGGTCTTCATTCCGGCCAAGGCTAGACTGTCGACTGCCCCACCGAACTGACGTGCCACGGCGAAGCCGCCGCTGGCCGACCTGCTCCTGGCCCTGGGTGCCGAGGGGCTCTCTTGCTCCGCCGGTCGCAAGCGTTCCAGCGCCCTCACAGTCATGGCACCGGCACTCCCCAGCGCAAGCCCGACCCCCGCCCAGATTGGTCTCAGCGCTCCCTTCATCGGCCTATCTCCTCGCCTCGAACCAAACGCTGGAAGGCCGCGTGGTCGAGTGGCAGGTACTGTGAATTCTTCAGGAAAAAGAGTTGGT
>CAZDBH010000702.1:0-2793 GCA_964503485.1 uncultured Bradymonadales bacterium
GCAGGCAGACCCTCGGCGCCGGTGCGTCGGCGACTTCGTTTGTAGGGGACGTGTTAGGCGGAATTCCGGCCGGAACATTGAGCTCAGCGTCGCCGGTCCGTCCGGGACGGCTCGCATCGAGCCGGTCAGTGCGGCACCCGGCGCCGGTCACGCATCAAGAGCGGCTCTGGGGCCCCACATACCCACAAACCCCTGTTCTTGGAGAGTTCACAAGCGGCAGAGCGCACTCTTCGAAGCTCGCTCCACATCCAGAGCATTCGCCCTCGTCCAGCACACACGCATCGCAGGCAACCTTGCCGCAATAGGCACAGATGCTCGTGGCACTGACCTCGCAGCCGCACATCCAGCCGACATCGTTATTCCTCGCCAGTAGCTCGACCTTCTGACGACCACCTCTGACAGAGCCGAGGTGGCGGACGCCCAAATGCGTGGTGCTCCCGTAGTCGTATTCGTACTCGAACGAGCTGCCTTCCTTGATAACGAGGGAGGCGCGTGCGGTCATCGACCTCGCTGGCGCCCCCCAACCGTACGGGTCGGGCGTGACGTCGTAGCGGACTCTCTTGATCGTGAACGTAGAGAGGTGGCCACAGCACTCAAGCCAAAGGTCCCGCAAGAAGTCGTCGATGTCAGCGAGGGTGGCTGTCGGAGCAACAGCAACGTGCAGCCACCACAGGGGGCTCCCTTTTGCGACGAATCGGAGATGAATGTTCCTGCCGGAACCAGCACACTTCCCTAGGTGGCGGGTCATACCTCGGGAGCTGTACTCCCTGCTGCACCGCGCGCAAACTCCCTTTGGCACCTCAACCACCTGTTCGTCTCCTCAATCGCAATCGTCAAGATTGAACCATCTCCGGCCCCCCGCCGCCTATCAGCAGCACGGCGTTCTCCGCTCCCTCAGAACAGCCGATGAACTGGAACGCCCCAGATGCTCCGGTCGGAATCCAGCAACTCGATGGTCGTTCCTTGGTGGACGAGCAGCCCACCCCGCCAGGCGACTCCGAGTGCGTCAGCGACCTTTCGCATCGCCCGCAGGTCCGAGCTGTGAGCTCGGTCGCGCATCTTGCACTCCATGCCCAGCCATCCAGCCTCGTCACTTCCGAGCAGCAGGTCGAGTTCCAGGCCTGATCGGGTTCGGTAGAAACGCATCTGATCGGTCCGACCCATCGTCCGGAGCCACTTGTGGACCTCACAGACCACGAGGGTCTCGAACAGTTCACCGTTCAGCGGTCCTCGCTGGCCAGTCGCCTCACGAAGCAGGCCGAGATCCGTCCAGTACAGCTTCGGCGTCTTGACCACACTGCTAGTGAGGTTGCGCGCGAACGGCTGCAACTCGATCACCTGGAACCCCAGGTAGAGCCACCCGAGATAGCTCTTTGCCGTTGGCGCCGACACGCGCGCGTCGCGAGCGAGCTCGGCGTGGTTCAGGAGACCTCCACAACGCAGCATCGCCACCCGCTGGAGCCGCCGAAATGCCTCAACGTCAGGCAACCGAGCGAGGTCACGAAGGTCGCGCTCGATCCAGGCTTGCTGGTAGCTGAGAAGCCACCTTTGCCGGTCCGACTCATCAAGACGCAAGAGTTCGGGCATCCCGCCCCATCGACCCAGATGCTCGATCGCCTCGCGACGGCCCAGATCCGCCTCACCGAGGAGCAGCGGCGCCTCTGAATCGAGAACTGTGTTCGGGTCAGCATCCAGCAGTCGGTCCAGGAGCGGCCTCTCAGGCGGGCCCGACTCAGCTGGCTGCAGCAGCTCGCTCGGCATCAGAGGCCACAGCTCGAAGATGAAAGCCCGTCCTGCCAACGTCTCCGTCACTCGCTTCATAAGCATGATGCGGGACGAACCCAGAAGGAGAGTGAAGCGGATGTGGCCAGAGTCGTACGCGAACTTGACCTTGTCGAAGACCGTTGGCTCCTTCTGGGCCTCGTCCAGTACCGCATCGCCTACGACGTCTCCCCACCTACGCGTCGGCAACTCACGGAGTTGGTCGCGAAGTTCAAGCTCGTCGAGGTTGAGATAGGGCCGGTCCGGGTACTGAACCCGGGCGAGTGTGGTCTTGCCCGTTTGGCGGGCCCCCGTCAGAACGACCAGCCTCCGCTCGCCAGAGTCGGGAAGCTGGGTGGACAGCCATCGGAATTTCTGCTCATTCGAAAACATCGCTTTCGATATTACAGGAACACTGCGAGGGCCGCGACGCTCAACCGTCAAGAGCGCGGAGACCGGGCCACACGCGACAGCCTTCGGTACGGGGGCCCGTCCTGGGCCCCCTCTCATCAAACACGGCCGGAACTCCGCCTAACACTGGATAACCGCCATGTCCCCCGCGGCGGGGGCCACAGCGTTTATCCGGGACGTGTTCTGCGGCATGCCGTCCCGGCGATCAAGCCGCTCGGGCACACCGTCCCGCGCGAGCGCGGTCCGGTATTTCGTCGCAAAGACGGGCAAGCCGCTCAGCGATAGCGGGGCCCGCTCCACGGAGTTCAATACGAGAGTCGGCCTGCCACCAAGCGACATCGCCTGCCTACTAGGCGCTCTTTCGAGACGAGAACCACGGCAGCCCGAGTGGGCGAGATTGTTGGATTGAGAGGATTTGCCGCCCTAGCATGCGCTCATGGGACGAGGATTCATCACACTCGCACTGTTCGCCAATGCGGCGCTGTTCGCGCAAAGTTGCGTTGACATCGAGTGCTCCGACTTCGACGGAGATGGCGTCTCCACCTGCCAGGACGACTGCGACGACAACGACGCTACCCTTGAGCCCTTGGACGCCGACGGCGACGGCTTCTCGCTCTGCGA
>CAZDBH010000703.1:0-2786 GCA_964503485.1 uncultured Bradymonadales bacterium
CACAATTGTTCTTCACCTGTTCGACAATGGGCACCAGGTTTGTCGGGGGCCTTGTGTCGGTCTCATTTTTCTCCGTGTCAGGGTCATTTACTGGTCATTCGCATTCAGAGCGACATCGGCAGAAACTGCAGGGCGCGTTGGAGCAGGCCGCCACTTAGAGAGTTCCGAAAACCCTGAGTTGGATCGAAGAAACCCTGAGTTCGACAGTTCAGCGGTCTGTATGGAGGTTGCCTGGAACAGAACGCGGTGGTTATTGTCCAACCACCATGAAGACACGCTCTACAAATCTACTGGTCCTACTCGGCGTTGCATTGACCTTCAGTGCCGCCTGCGGTGGATCATCAAACAACGCAGCTCCGGTGTATTTCGTCGAAATCCCAGCCAATCCCGAGTTGGTGGTCCTAGAGCAACGGGTCGAAGGCTTGCGGACGCAACTCGCGGCGACACAGCCAGCCGATCCAGGGCGGACGGGCTTGATCGTCGAGCTCGCCGAAGACCTCGAGCTGCTGATTTTCGGCCGCTCGCAGCCGGCCACTGGCTCCGAGGGTCCTGTGCATACCGACGTCCTGCCGGACTATTCCGAAGTCATCGATCTCTATCTGCAGTTGGTCGCCGAGAACCCCATGGCCGAACAGGCGCCAAACGCGCTCTTGCAGGCCGGGTTGCTGCTTGCAGAAGCGGGCCGAGAGGACTCCGGTCACGTCTTCCAGCGCATCATTTACGAGTACCCGACCTCCCCAGAAGTATTCGAGGCCTGTCTGCATCTCGGCGAGCAAGCGTTTCATCAACAGGCCTTTTCCACTGCAACCGAGCATATGAGCTGTGCCAGGGATTCATACGATCGACCCGTGGCCAACTATGCCAACTACGTTATGGGCTGGATTCACTACAATCTGAACGAATATCAGGCCGCACTGGACGCTTTTGAACTGGTTCGTAGCGGCTCGCCAGCGCGCGACATGCTCGAGACGACGGAGCGCGATATGCTCCTGGCGATGGCACAACTAGATGACGGCGTAACGATCGCGACCGAGACTTTCGGCGACCGACCCGCCCATCTTTCGATGCTACTCTCGCTCTATACCGACACCGGCCAGGTCGCTGAATTCGATCAGCTGCTCGAGTTTCTACTGGAAACCTATCCTGGAAGTCCTGAACTCGAAGGATGGTGCGCCCAAGTTCGCGCCGTGAATGGTTTCATTGACCGGGATGAGGTGCCGGAAGCGTGTCAGGCGCAGTAGGGAGTTGAGAGTTCAGAGTTTAGAGTCGATTGTTGGGAGTTCAGGGTTACCCAACTGAAATCTGCAGGCGGGATTGAGAGGTTGAATGGAGCAAGACAAACCGCAAAAAGGGATACTGATTGTCGTTGAAGGACTTGATGGCAGTGGCAAGTCGACCCAGGCTCATCTACTCGTGCAGTGGCTGAGGGCACTCTTGATTCCAGTGCACCACACTGAGTGGAACTCGAGTCCGCTCGTCTCTAGTGCAACCAGGGCGGGTAAGCGAAGCCATCAACTTGTTCCGACGACCTTCCACTACATTCATGCCGCTGATTTCTCCGACCGATTCGAGCGCCAGATCGAACCGATGCTCGCTGTCGGCGGTATCGTCGTGGCTGATCGCTACATCTACACTGCGATGGCACGAGATGGTGCGCGCGGTCTTGATTTGGACGACATCGAGGCCGTCTACTCTTTCGCCCGAACGCCTGATTTGGCGCTCTTCTTTGATGCGCCGCCCGAGGTCACGCTCGATCGAATCCTGAAGGGCCGGCCGGAGCTGAAGTACTACGAGGCAGGTCTCGATATGGGATGGTCTTTCGACCCATACGAGAGTTTCAAAATCCTGCAGGGCAAGATGTACGAAATCTACAACGGGCTGGCAGAAGACGGCAGGCTGACACGTGTCAACGCACGGGGCCCGGTCAGCGAGGTTCAGAAGCGGGTTCGTGAGCTTGTCACGAGCCGAATTGACCTCGATTCACTTCACAGGCTGGATCCTCAGGACCGATTCGCCAGGCACTGGAGTTGGCAACTTGACCACGAGCAGGCTCAGGGAGGCGACCAATGAGACAGGGTAAAGGCGGTCGCCTATTGGTGCTGGAAGGCCCAGACTTCGTTGGGCGAACCACGCACGTTCGGATCCTGTCCGAGCGGCTCGAGGCTCATGGTCTCGCAGTGGTTACACTTGGACTGGGGCGCAGCAAGCTGCTTGGAAGCCTGCTCTCGGAACACGGCCACGAAGTGCAAGACTTCGGAGGGCGAACCCGGGCGCTCTTGTTCGCCACCGATCTTCACGACCAGCTCGAGAACAGCGTGAAGCCGGCACTGGAGGCCGGCTACGTAGTCATTGCTGACCGCTATCACTGGTCGGTCGCGATCCGCGAATCGGTGCGAAAGGGAAAGCGGTCGTGGCTTGCCCACCTGGGTGCCCAGATGCCCAAGCCCGATCAAGTCGTTGTGCTCAAGGCTAGCCCCCGGCGACAACTCGATCGGCTACTGCGCGACTCCGGTCTGAACGCCCTAAGTCGTTTCGAGGCAGGGGTCGACTTGAACTTCGCCAAGTCCCCGACTCGCTCCTTCCTCAAGTATCAATCGAGGTTGGCTCAGGAGTTCGCCCAAGTGGCCGAAGAGAATGGCTGGCCGTTGGTCGATACGGAGCGACCTGTCCCGGAAGTGCATGAGGACATCTGGCGGGTCTTTCTGGATAGCTTGGGCCCTCTTCTGGATGTGACCTAGGAGCCCGTCGCGTATAACGCCCCGGACTCCAGCCGTTAGCTTTTAGCG
>CAZDBH010000704.1:0-2775 GCA_964503485.1 uncultured Bradymonadales bacterium
TGCGCTCGGCTGAGATTGATGAGTCGCTCATCGTTTTGATCAGGAAGCTCCTGCGCGCCGGTACAATAGACGGATTATACTGGTCTGAATCGGGAGTGGGTGTACCTCAGGGTTCGCCGTTGTCACCACTGCTGTCCAACCTCTACCTCTCAGGTCTCGACGCTGCGATGACCGACGCTGGCTACGGCTACGTCCGCTATGGAGACGATATTCTGCTGCTGGCGAGAACATCGGTCGAGGCTGCCGACGGCTTAGCACTACTGGGCGATGAGGTGTCTGCACTGAACTTGCAGCTGAACCAGCGCAAGACCTGGCGCGGCCATGTGGGCCAAGGCTTCAGCTTTCTCGGGAGCAGAATCGACTCGGCAGGGGTTGGGTATGCGAGCTCGGCGTATGTCGCACTTGAAGAGGCGGTACACCGGGCCCTATCGGACTCTGACGGTGATCTCGCGCCGTCCGTACCGGTCGTTTCTCGTTGGTCTGATTGGTATGGGGCTCCGCGACCACATGCCGTGACATCGCTAGGGACCTTGGCTGCGTGCGCCTTGGCTGCGTTTCAAGAAGAACAACAGCCCAAGATCCTATCAGCGTGGGCGCGTCGGCGCGCCGAAATCCCCAACAACAGTTGGTCTGCCCCACCATCTTTTTTCCTGGAGCTCGCTCGTCTCTGGACGGTCGCCGCTGGTCTCGAGTTCTCCATCGCGACGGTTCTTGAAATCGAGGCCTTGAGGACGCATCCGCTGGCCACATCAGATCACCGACGTGAGATGGGCCGATTGCTCGGGGTGGCTGAGGGAACGCTCGAGGACGTCATCTCTCTGTCTGACATGGCGGTCCGCCTCGGCAATGCTGGGCGCTCCTGTTTGGCGGACGCTGCCAGACGATTAACGTCGAGTGGCGAGCCGCCCTCGGTGTCGACCCCAATATTGCCATCGGACGAGAGGCACCGATTGGCTACCTGCCTTGTCCACTTCTGCGGACAGTTGCCCAATGTTCACTCGGTAGAGGGACTCGACAAGCGAGGACACCGAAAGCAGGTCGTCTTGGACCGCCCCCTTTCTGTCGCGGACATTGTCGCTCATTTGGGAGACGGCAAGCGCCGCGGCATGTCGTTGGTCGGTTCCGACAGACGACTTCGATTTGCGACCATCGACATCACTGTGAAGAAGAAGCACCGTATCGGCATCAGCGACGCGCTGTGGGATGGTGCGGCCGCCGTGGCCTGGGAGGTGCTCGTCGGCCGAGCCCATGATTGGGCAGTTCACCTCACCCGCATCGCTGAAAAGTTGGGCGTCCCATCGATACTCGAGGAACCCGACGCGCGATCTCGCCGTGTCTGGTTTCGGTTCGATTCGCCCCTGCGCCTTCATCACGCCCGCATTCTCTTGGGTCGAGTTGTCTCGGAAGCCGGCGAAATTCCAAAAATACTCGCGGTGGTGAGCTGGCCACGTTCCGATCGCCTCCCTAAACCACCTGGGCATCAGCTCATCATACCGCTCGGTCTTCACCCTCGAACAAAGCACCGCAGTCGCTTCGTCGACAGAGGTGGGCGGGCGATCACTCAGAAACTCGAAACATCGTTAAAAGGGTCCCTGTGTGTCACTCAGAAACTTTTGCGGACCCTTCGAATCGGCAGCCTCCGCAGCGACAACTGCAAGGGTCCGAGCCCCTTAGATGTACCTTCAGACTTGTCTCACCTGAAGGCCGTATTCGACGGGTGTGCCATCCTGCGCTCGTTTGCCGAGAAGGCCCACGGACTGCGTTATCTCGAGGGCGCCGAGCGACAGACCGTCATCGAAGCCTTGGGTCACCTGCCCACCGACGTCCGCTTGCCGTCTGTTCGATGGCTCGTCGAACCCGCAGGTCGATCCAACACATCGGATCTCGAGCGGCGCCTTCGGCTATTGCATGATTGCCCGATCAGCTGCGCAGGCATCCGTCGCAGACACCCAGGGCTAACTGCGAGAGTCGGGTGCTCGTGTCGCTTCCTTCGTCTCTGGGGAGGAGTATATCCAACCCCGGTCCTCCACTGCCTCAAACCCGAAGAAATTCTGGAGTTTCGGCAGAGAAGGGCCAAGGTAAGAGCCAAGCGAGCCTCGCGTGCACGAGCGCACGCAAACGGCTCACCCGGCGTCCTCGAGACCAACCCGGACCGCTCAGTTCACTTGCCCATCGACGATCGAAATGACGTCTGCGCAGAGGAGGAAAGTGTGTGCGGACCCGAAGAAGGCCCGCCGAGCGACACTGCTGGAATCCAGGTACTCACGAAGAAGTTCATCTCGCTCAAGGAAGCGCATCGAAAACTGGTTGGCGAACTGGAGTTGCTCGGTCGCTCACTCTCCGATGCCTTCGACGAAGCCCAACTCGATCGCGTCGACACCCCAGCCGGGGTCTTAGTCCGCCTCTCGAGGCATCCGCCAAAATTTGCGCTGGAACTTTAATGGACAGGGGCCTCCATAGTCCCAACCGTCCGACGAACCTCGGCGTGTTCTGTAAGTATGCGAAATCTCGTGGAGGGTCGTCGGGCGGCGGCAACCCAGCAACTTATTGTATTTTATACACTATTTCTAATTCGCCATTTTTCAGGGGGGGAGGGGGTCTCAGTTATACTCGCTCGATCAGGGGGGGTTCGTCGAAAGTGCATTGCAGGCTGCTGATTTTACAGCTATTCTGGACCCTGCTAACGAGTTGCATAGACCACCCCGCTTTAGAGGGGATTGAAACTGGCGTCGAGTTCTGTTCGGGTGAAGGCTTTCATCGGGTTGCATAGACCAC
>CAZDBH010000705.1:0-2739 GCA_964503485.1 uncultured Bradymonadales bacterium
GGTGCTGAGGTCGTTCGCGATCCAATCTGCCACGTCATCCTCAATAGGAATCAGCAGTTCGAGCGGTAGGGCGGTGTCGGGAATAGGATTGAGTGTCACGTGGTATTGAGTCGGCCACAGCAGGTCCGCAATGGCGCCTGGTCCACTCCACGGCCCTGCATCTGCCGGCAGAGCAGTCACACAGACGTCAACCGCTCCCGTGACGTACTCCGGTACTGTCAAGGTTGCGCCGTCCGAGGCTGTGATCGTGCCGCCTCCGGCTTCGATACGTTCGCAGCTATCGAATGGAAGCATGATGCGATTCAGCTCCAGGTCCTCTCCGGCCCGCAGGTTGACAACCACGTCGAACGGAACGTAGTCGTCAGCCTCGATCCTGAAGTGGTGTCGGCCAGGTCGTAGGTCATCGATCAAACTGGGTGTGTTGCCGGTCATAGACACATCGAACGGACGGCTCTCAGCGCCCGGTTTTCCCGTGCCGAACACCTCGACTTCGATCTCCGGATTACTGTCGCCGGTATCGATGAGCACGGTAACGCTACCTGTGTCACCATAAATCGGAGCGACCTCGAGCTGAGCTTCTGCTGACAAAACGATGTCATCCCAGCCGTAGCTGACGCCGACGTGACCGTGGCCAGGAGCCAAAGCTTCGACGAGACCGTTGCTACTGACCTGAGCCATTGCCGTGTGGGTGTTCTCATCGACGACCTCGAATTCGGCTCGACTCGCAATCGTGACCGGATCGCGCCCCGGGTAGGTCAACGCCGCTGTGAGCTTCAAACTCTGCCCCACTTCGCCAAGCACCGGTTCTTCTCCATACGATCCGAGAACTGATGACACCGGATGCAACGCAATCCCAGTGGGAATCGGCACGGTGAGGGTTTCGCTCACACCCTCCGACAGGGTGCGATCCTCTGCGTTCTCGCCGACGTAGGCGAAGATCTCGAAGGAGTAGGTCTCACCGGGTATGAGTCCGGATTCCCGTGAGGTGGATGTGAAGTCGGAAGGGTACTGCGTCTCGAATCCGTCTCCCCAACGAACCAAAAAGCCCGAGGGCGGCGTTGTTCCGGTTTCTACCGTATGGGCCCACGTGATCACGAAGTCTTCGGGTAGGAACAGATCGACACCCATCGTGTTGACCTTGCTCACCAGGATCTCGTTTACATCGCCAGCATCTGACTCGTCCGAAACATCAGTTACATCTGGATCGCCAACCTCGCTATCAGCGTCGCTCTGATCGGCATCCAAGTCGGTCACTTCGACGTCTGGGTCGCTCACCTCAACGTCCAGGTCACCGACCTCAACGTCCGGGTCTGGCTCGACATCTGGGTCGTTTTCAACCACATCGGGATCGTCGACCGGGTCGGAATCCTCGACCACCTCCTCGTCGAGCTCGACATCTTCCTCAGGGGTATCGATCTCAGTGTCCTCGGTCTCCTCGGTAACGTCACCAGGATCGACATCCTCCTCGCCGTCCCGATTGGACACACAGATGCCCAACACCTCATCGCACACCTGGTCGGCGGTACACGGGATGATGCAGCGCGAGGTTGATCCAGTGTCCGTCTCAGCAGGACCGTCCTCGCCACAGGCAAACAACGAGCACGCGGTTGATACCACGAGCAGTTTGAGGAACAGGCCATAGAGACCGTCCGCAGTTTTCATGGGTTACCCCGAATCATTATTGGAGAGGAATACAAGTAGTTGTGGACGTTTCCAGAGACAGGCTCTCGCCCTCCGGATTACCGACAATGAGTCCCTCAATGCAGAACTCGCCGGAGGTCGCTTCGACGACGAGGTAGGTCACCGGGCGGGCACCGACGTCGAGCGTCGCGCCGTCCAGGGAGACGCCTAGTACGTTCCCATTTTCGTGGGCCATCACCTGAAAGCCCTGCTCTCCAGCCTGACCGCCCTCAGCGCTAACGATTCTTCCCCCTGTCACCTTGAACTGAAATCCGGCAACCGGTCCCCGGTTCGCCAGATAGAGAGGGATGGTCCAAGTTGGCTCGACTTCCGAGCGAACTGCGTCGCTCAGCTCGAACCACATGCCCGCCTCAGCCTCAGGGCTCAGAACGGTATCGAGACTCAATGCCGCCACCTGGCCAGGCATGGCTCCCTCGGCAGAGGATTCGTCTGACGGACTCGATTCCGAGCACCCCCACACGAACAACGTGGCGGTCGCGACCAGGATGATTGACTTCATGTTGTACCCCTTCTGGGCGAGGACTTTCGATGACGTACGGATTCTAGCACATGGTGCTGGTCACCTAGTGTAGTCAGACTGAGTCCAAATACAAATGGATTTGTCTCGCTGCTGTTGTGACCTGAGCGGTTGGCCCCCTTTTCGTCAACCTCGGATGGTGCTAGCATATGCTCCACCAGCGCTGAGTGAGCTGGCGATGCCGTGCGCCCGATTCATATTTTGAGGAGCCAACCCATGTTGCGATCTTGCAGCCAGAGGACGCTATTGAGCATCACCGCGGTGCTTTTCTTCGCTGCCTGCGGAAGTAAAAGCGGCGGTACGAGCCTGCCGGACGTTGTCCCCGATTCCGATACCCAAGGAGATACGGTCGCGGATACACCGGTCGACGAAGCCAGTGGCGATCAAGATCCGACCGACCCCGCAGATTTAGAGGGCGATTCTGAGGTGGGCGATTCAAACGACCCGGACGAAGCCTCCGATTCTGATTCGAACAACTCAGATGAAGGCGATGGCGACGAGGACGCGAGCGATCCCGACAC
>CAZDBH010000706.1:0-2718 GCA_964503485.1 uncultured Bradymonadales bacterium
TGCTTGGCTACTTCACGAGCAGAGGGAACTACCTGATTGTTGCCGACATCGCGCGGCAGGAGGCCGAGTTGGAAGAAGTCCGGATCGCCGCGCTGTTCATGGCGACCGAGTTGGTGCCCCACGGAGAAACCACAGAGCTGAACGAACTCGTCATCGCCTTCTTTGCGCAAGAGTCACTCGAATTGCAGCGCGCAGCCTTGAGAGCAGTCGAACGCTTTGATTCCCCACAACGACTGACCATCCTCGACTCGATCGCGCTCGAGCAGTTTTCGCTCGAAGCGTCGGTTCAACAGCAGGTGGAGCGACTCGCGCGCGACACAGCCACCACACCCTAGATTTTCTCAACTCCCAGCTTGAGCCAAACACGAGTTTGTGCTCTCTTTCGCCCAACAGATTTCAACGCAACTCGACAATTCGGAAGGCCAAAATGGATCGACGCAGCTTTCTCAGAACCACACTTGTAACCGCCGGTGGAGTCGCCTTGGGCGCATGCGGCGACGATGATACTCCGGCAGCCGATACCGGCGTCGACGCAGGCGGAGACGCCGACGTAACGCCAGATGGAATGGGCGACGCCACGACCGATGCGGGACCGACCTACGAGTCCGGCGAGGCGTTCTTTCCCACTTCGCTGGCTTCTGGCGACCCAAAGGAAAGTTCCGTCATCCTGTGGACTCGAGTCGAAGACGAGGCGTCCCCTGACGCTGATATCGATCTCGTATTGCATGTGGCCCTCGACGAGGCGTTCACGAGTCTCATCGAGCTCGACGGATCGCCTGAGCTGTCCGTCACTGCGGAAGCTGACTTCGACCACTGCGTGAAAATCCGTTTGGCGAATCTCGATCCCGCTACGACCTACTACTATCGGTTTATCCATACTTCCGATGACGTCGAGTATGCATCCAACACCGGTCGCACCAAGACCGCACCAGCATCCGATGCAGACGTCGATGTGACGTTCGCATTCGTCTCGTGCCAGGACTTCAATGGGCGCTATTACAACACCTACAAACAGTTGTTGAAGACCGAAGTCGATTTCGTTGTCCATCTGGGAGACTACGTCTACGAGACGACGGGTGACCCACAGTTTCAAACGACGACCGGGCGCGGTGTTGCGTTCACCGATACCGACGGAGCAATCGGCTTCAACGTTGGCACCGACGATGAGTTTTTCGCGGCGAAATCGTTGAGCAACTACCGTGAGTTATACAAAATTCACCGGTCTGACAAACAGTTGCAGAAGGTCCATGAACAGTTTCCGATGATTTGCATCTGGGACGACCACGAGTTTTCTGATGACAGCCACGGCGCACACGGAACCTATTTCGACGGCGCGGCCGACGAACTGGACGTGGAACGGAAGCAAAACGCAAACAAAGCGTGGTTCGAGTACATGCCGGTCGACTATCGCGGAGCACAGGACTTTCGCTACGACGCAGACGTCAACTTCCCCGACGACCTGACGATCTATCGGGACATTGAGTACGGAGGCAACCTCCACCTCGTGATGACCGACCTGCGGACGTACCGCTCTGACCACTTGGTTCCCGAGGACGCCTTCCCGGGCCACGTTGCTCTCACTGAAGAAGACCTCGTTGGTATTCTAGGTGCCGCGCCCGACAGCGCACCTGGATATGTCGACATCGAGACATTTCAAGACGGTCTCTACCAGACTGTCCTACAGGCCGCTGCCGAAGCGGGTGAGTACGACTTCGAGAACGTGAACGGTCTTGTTTCGGTTGATTTTATCAACCAAGTCGTCGCCAATGTGAACGAGGCCGATCCTGAAGCTGATCAGATTCCGCTGCTCGAGGGCGATGCTGTCGCCGACCTACCCCGTGGTTTTGCCTTCATGCATTTCCTGAAGATCGACCAATACGGTCAGCTGGGTTCGCGTTACTTTGTGGTCAAAGACCCCTGGTCACTGTATGCGGCCAAGAGATGGGCCGAGACCTCAGGTGCCAGCGAGGACGCAATGGGCGCCGACCAGGAGGCATGGTTCCTCGAGACCATCGAGGAATCGACCAAGACCTGGAAGGTGTGGGGCAACGAGTTCTGTCTGATTCCCCGCTCGATCGACCTGACGGCTATCGACTTCCTGCCGGAAGCATTTCGCAACAAGTTCCTACTGTCTGCAGAAGACTGGGACGGGATGCCAAACCGACGTGATCTGCTGTTGACCCGACTCGCTGAGGTCGACAATGTTGTCGCGATTACGGGCGATATTCACGCATTCTTTGCCGGTACGCCGTGGGTAAGCACTGATAACAGCAAGAAAATCGTTGAGTTCGTAACATCCTCGATCTCCTCGGGCACCTACCAGCAGCTGTTGACCAACGTCGCGGTTTCCAACCCGACACTCCGAGACGCAGGTGCAGCCGCTCTCGCTGCCGGAGCCGGCGAGTTTCTGACTGATCCCAACGCGAAACCCAACCCAAACCTCGGCTACGCTGACATCACCCGTCACGGGTTCGCCATCGTGAGGCTCAGCGCCAGCACGATGGAGGTGGACTACCACGCAATCGAAGCACGCCATGTGGCGAGCGAAAAAGAGGCGGATGTGCTCGACGACGAGTTCGAGGTGGAGCGCTTCAAAGTCGACGCCGGCTCCTCTGACCTCCACCGAATGATCGATGACGAGTGGAAGGTGTGGGACGCGGAGGAGTTCGACTGGGTATAACCTCCTAGGAGGACCACATGGCCCAGAAGACAGAAGCA
>CAZDBH010000707.1:0-2692 GCA_964503485.1 uncultured Bradymonadales bacterium
CGCTAAAAGCCAATGGCGGAGCCTGG
Source organism: uncultured Bradymonadales bacterium (assembly GCA_964503485.1). Taxonomy (GTDB): domain Bacteria; phylum Myxococcota_A; class Bradymonadia; order JAFGEP01; family JAFGEP01; genus CAZDBH01. The sequence continues at coordinate 27 of CAZDBH010000707.1, forward strand.
AGCGCTATGCGCGACAGGCTCCTAGAGGAGCTCTACGTCGGTCCACATGAAGGTGGAGCTCCCGGTGCGAGTCAGTAGCCCGCTTTCTGCCCGACCGGACAGCCGAGATTCGCGATCAGTTCAACAATGCCCTGGTCGGGACCTGTCGCGAGACCGTTTCGATACTCAAAGCGAAAAAGGTCGACTCAGTGATCCGCCGCCTGCGCCACATCGACCACGACACCGCAGCAGCACAGTCGGGACGCCCCGAGACAGTCATTCGCTACACCAAGCAGATGTCACTCGTCTCGTCGGCACTTGAAGCCCGCATTGGTGGTATCCAGGGTCTCAATGACATAATTCGGCTGAATCTCGGTCGAATGCGCGGCCGGATGGACGCCCCATACGAGACTCACACAATCATCGAACCCAGCACGCCTGAAGTCCTCGCCGTCGACTGCGCTCGGGTCTACCACGTGAACCTCGTTTTGCGCTTCACCACTGGGGTTGGACAAAGCGCTACCACCGAGCTCGAACGCATCCGAATCGTTCTCGACCAACGGGGAATCAAACGGGTCACCGATGTGAGTTTGTTTGGGGCGGCTTCCAGTGAGGTCAACCTCTAGGCGAGCCGCTCAATCCAATCTCCGCTTGCGCCTCCGCACCTGTTGGGCTAGGGTCCGCCGCCATGTTTGGTTACATCGATCCAAAAGTCAGAGAGCAGTTGATCGAGACCGGTCAGTTGATTCGAATCAACGGCAAGGGTCAACAGATCGAAGTGGACGGCTTGCCCGTTGAGGATGACATCACGCTCAACGTGCTCGGTCCGATTCCAATGCCAGTCGACATCGGCGAGAAGCGGAAAACCGTCAGCTGGTACGCCTTTGTTCGACACACTGAGCTGGCTATCGCGGAGGAGATCGCAGATAGCGTGCGGAAGCGCGGCGACCACCGCTTGCTGCCCCTGCTTTCGGCCCACATGGCGGTGAACAGCGCGCTAGTACACGGCGATCTGCGCGACGACGACAAGCCGCTGGTGCGAGTCCACTCCTGTTGTATGACCGGCGACGTGTTCGGCTCAAAACGGTGTGAATGCGGCCCTCAATTCGAGCACGCTCTCGACCGAATCACGCAAGCCGAGTCAGGCGCCGTGATCTACATGTCGGGCCATGAGGGGCGCGGAATCGGACTCTGGGGGAAGGCGATCACCTATCTCCTGCAGGACTCGGGTCAGGACACATACCAAGCCAATGAATCGCTGGGCCTACCAGCCGACAGTCGGGACTTCACGGACGCGGCTGCGATGCTGTTCTTCCTGTTGGGCGGCAATCGGCCGTTTACACTGCTGAGCAACAATCCGAAGAAGCACACTGATCTGCGAGCCCGCGGCCTGACCGAGTTCGAGCCCGAAAAGCACGTCGCCGGCGTGAGCGAGTTCAACCGGCGCTATCTGAGTGCGAAGCGGGCCTGGGGACACATCCTCGAACCAGACGACATCGAAGCAGGGTCGGAGGAGTAATGGGGCGACTCGAGAACGGTAATCCTGCAATCGCCTCTCTTCAGCGCTCTGTCTTCTCCAAACTGGCACCCCGAATCAAAGAGCTGACCGGACCAATCTACCGCCTCCATGTTGGCGACACGTACCTTCAGCCGGCGGTTGGTGCCCATCTCGCCGATCAAACCGAATCGGTCTTTCCGGGGGTGCACAAGTATGCCAGTCCCCGTGGCGACCGAGAGCTCATCCAGGCCATCGTCGATCGGCGTCGCGCTCGACCTGGCGACGAAAACCTGACCGCCGAACAGGTGCTGGTCACGACCGGAGTCACCGGAGCTCTTTCGGCAACAGTCCGGGCCCTGTTGGCTCCCGGCCAAGAGATACTGATACTGGCTCCCTACTGGCCGCTTATCCGGGGTATGAGCATCAGCCACGGCCTCAGCTACAAAGAGGTTCCGTTCTACGACCGGATTACGTCGGCTGAGTCGGTGCGCGAGTTGCTCAGTGCGGCTACGACTGAGAAAAGTGGTGCCATCTACTTGAACTGGCCAAACAACCCGAGCGGGTTGATTCCATCGCGAGAGGTTGCCGACGCGATCGTCGAGTTTGCTCTAGAGAAGGACCTGTGGGTCTTCTCGGACGAAGTCTACGAAGAACTGGTCTTCGACGGGCCTTCTCCGAATCTGGCTGCTTACGCTGAGCTCGACGGGCGGTTGATTCGGACCTTCAGTTTCTCGAAGGCCTACGGGATGGCCGGCAATCGTGTCGGATACCTCATCAGTTCAGCCGACGTCGTGCGTCGCATCGAGCAGTTGACGACCTATCTCGTCTATTCGGTTTCCACCGGAGGGCAGCGCTGCGCGTTGGAAGTCCTACGGAACGGTGATTCGTGGCTTGCAGACGCCAGGCAGCGCTACGAAGCTGCCGGGCGAGAAACCGCAATACGGCTCGGCGAACCCATGCCACGAGGGGGGACCTTCCTCTTCGTGAAGGTGTCCGAACACACCGACGAACGCGGGACCTTGGGCCTGTGCGAAGATGTCCTCGAAGACGGCTTGATCATCTCGCCTGGAGAGATCTTCGGAGCGGCCTATGCGGACTTTGTCAGAGTCTGCTTCACTTCGGCCCATCCAGACGAGGTTCGCAAAGGTGTCGAAATCCTCGCTCGCCGCCTCGGTCGCTAGATTTCCCT
>CAZDBH010000708.1:0-2689 GCA_964503485.1 uncultured Bradymonadales bacterium
AGGTGCCGTGGATGCAGCTCTCGCCGGGGCCACAGGGAGCGCCGCAAGGTGCTAGCTCACACTGTTCGGCATCGCCGCAGCTGTGTGTATTCGGGCAGTCGGTGTTGGCCCGACAAGAACCGGGACCACATACTTGGCCCGCTCCGCCGAGCGCCACAACGCAGGCGGCCTCGGCGGCGTCGTTGGGTGCCGCCAGCACACAGTCGGTCGCAGCCAGTGCTTGGTGGCATGAGAGGTCGTCGTCGTCGCATTTTCGCCAAGCGTAGTCACCGCAGGTGCTGTCAGTCTCGGGGTCACAGACTCGAATGAGCTCCATCATACCGTGGTCTTCGTGGGTCAGCTTGTGACAGTGGAAGACGAAGGGTCCGGTGTAGCTGCGATTCTCGGTGATCACATCGATTTTGCGGTCGAGATTGACCAGGTAGGTGTCGCGCCAGTGCGGAAACGGCATCGGATCGAAGACATTTTCTTCGGGACACACCACGAACGGGTTGATGTGAATGTGGAACGGGTGGCCGTCTACCGAGGCGGCCACGCGCCAGTGCTCGACCGCGCCCAGCTCCATGTCGCGGTCAAAGGCGTAGCGATGGCGATCAGTGTCTTCGAAGTTGTTGCAGTTGACGTTGTAAGCTTTGCAGTCGCACGGATCTGGATCGTCCGCTGTGAAGGCCCCGACCTGGAGGACCGCCGCCTGGTCGATGTCAGAGGGCTCAGTCACGTCCTGGGCCGCCGCACACCGGTCCGCGATCGAGACTCCGTCGAGTTCCATGCTGGGTGCTAGGGCCCCGATCACCTCGTAGTCGGGGAAGTCGGTCTCGGTCGGCGTACCAGCGCTTTGCGCGACGTTCACGATTGCGACCAGGTCCCCCGCGGTCTCGAACCGGGTCAAGATGTCGCTGGCAGTCGGCGCCTCGTCGGGTGACATCGGCTGGCCTCCGAACTCCCCAAACTCGTCAGTGTTCGCTGGCTGCAGAAAGCGAGAGGCAACTAGACACCAGGTGTCCCCATCGGCGAAGTCCTCACCACCAACCATGGCCTCTACGCGGTAGCCTGGAGACATGAAGATGTTGTCGTGCTCGAACTGCTGCGGCATGATCAGCCCGTCCCGACCGATTTGTGTTAGCTGAATGATGTCCCCGTCGTCGGTGCTCCACTCCGAACAGTCGCTATCGCTACCGCGCAGTAGGCCGAGGAAGACCTCATCGAGGAAGCCGGCATGCACGATTCGCCAACGCTCGACTTGTCCGGGAGCCGTCACCAACCTGGGTCGATGCACTCCGTTCAGCACATTGAGCTGCGTGGAACTGGTAGCGCTCAAGATCGAGAAATCGTTGAAGGTTATGGTGTCGTCACTGCAGGTCTCGCCCTCAGCGAGGGGCTCGAAGCCATTCTCGGCGATCGACGGGGTGGAGAAAATCATGACCCGTTCGCGGGCATTCGCAATCCCGTCCAACTCGTCGAGCGCGCCCCGTACGATCCAGGCACCGGCGGCGCCTGAGGCGACCTGGATCGCGGTCGTTCCGTGGATATGTGGGTGATACCACTGCAAGCCAGTGTGATGAGTGCCGTCTTCGTCGATGTCCCAGCGGTACTGCGCCCCTTCCTGGGGGTGGACCGAATTGATGACGTTATCGGCGTTGTAACAGGTGTCGTCGCTGGTGTCGTCGTCGCAAATGTCGTTGCCGCATTCCCGACAGGCGACCGTGATGCCATCGACTTCGACCGGCTCGCAGGGCTCGCCGCCCCGGGAGTAGTCGGGCCGCACGTGACTGCCGTGGGCGTGAAGGTTGGTCACGTTGAAGTTGAACATATGCTCGCAACTATCGCCCTCGGTGGTCGTGCAAGTGCAATCGGTTGTGTGGGCGCCGCACATGTCGTGGAGGTGACCTGGCATGCAGGCCTCGCCAGCGGCCGTCTGGCATGAGCAATCGTCACCTTCGAGACTTCGGAAGTCGTTCTCGCTGTGGCGGTTGGTCATGTTGATGCGTATCTGGCGCTGTGTGTCACCCACGCGGGCCGCGGTGTCGATCGTCGGGGCGGTGTAGTTACTGTTGTAGGCCCGCACACAGTGGCGTTGACCCGCGATCGTAGTCTCTGTTGGGCCAATCGAGAGATTGTGAACCCCATCGGAGTCCGGCTCCAAAACGGGCGGGTTGCTGAACGTCTCTCGTACACAGCTTCCGTCGGCCAACTCGAAGCAGCCGGCGGCGCCGGTGTCCTCCTCGAGATCACTTAGGCCGTCGACATCGCTCGTGTCGGCGACAGTATCATCCACGACCTCGGTCGAGCCATCGTCCGTCGAACCATCGTCCGTCGAACTCTCGTCGCTGGTCACATCGGTCTCGATCGGCTCGTCTTCGTCACCGCAGCCGGGTGCGAGGGCAATCGCTGTCGTCAGCGCGACGGCGAAGCCAAGTGTCAACGGTCTGGCCACTTTCCACTCCTTGGTGTTTTTCGGTTTCTCGCGAGTTGCGGGGCTGAACATACCTGTTGGTAGGACAGGTGAAAAGCGTTGGCGTCGCTTGGGTCTTGGGCCTCAGGCCCCATGCGTTCCGACACCGTACTGAAAACACTTTTCGAATCCATCAATCGGACAACAATCACCAGAGCTTCGGGCGAGTATCGAGGTCGAGGAGACTAGGAGCCCGTCGCGTATAACGCCCCGGACTCCAGCCGTTAGCTTTTAGCG
>CAZDBH010000709.1:0-2687 GCA_964503485.1 uncultured Bradymonadales bacterium
CTACGTCCACACGGTCAACAGACCCGCCGTAATCGAGGTCTTACTCGCCAACGACGTCCACGGAATCTACACTGATTTCGATACGTCACTGCTTCCGCCAAGAGTACCCTAGCCGGCACCTGCGTTTGCCGCTCCCAGAGTTCACACGCGGGTTGAACTCCTTGCCTACGCCGACTTTATGAGCTTTATTCGGGCTCGGTTCGCTTCCAAGGAGGCTCATTATGGCTACACACTCGAGCTGGTTACACGTGTTCGGCGCCATTGCCCTGTGCGCTACCGCTTTCACCGCATGCAACTCAGAAGAAATGACCGTAGAGGCCGGAGAGTGTTCTTGCAGTCGGGACGATGTCATCAGTTATCTCAGCTCGCTCCCGGCGGATGAGATTGGCCTCCTATGGGCCGAGTTCGGTCCGATCGTCGAGACCGCTCCCCCCGATCCGAGCGGCGAACAACCGACCGAGGCCCCAGAAGAAGGCTCGGTACTCGGCGATATCTTGGGGAGCGACGAGCCCTCGGAACCCTTGGCACCCGATGACGAACCAGAAGAACCGACAGCTTCGGCGGTTGAAGAGGTGGCTGTAACCATTAACGAGGGCTGTCCGATGAGCCTTAATCGCCTGCTTCTTGCCCGGCGGATTGAAGACCGGGAGCCAGCTGGCACGGAAGCGCCCTTTGAGGCGAGTAGCGATGATGCCTTGTACGTCTACATGGACCTAAACAATCGGGGTGGTCCCGATCATCAAGCACTCATCACCTGGCAGCACGCGGCATCCGAACATGAACACTCTCAGAGTATGGACATCGGCAGCAGCCCGAACTGGCGAACCTGGGTTCGCCATCGGTTGAATAGTCGACGCGTCGGGACCTGGACAGTCGAGGTGGCGATGGAAGATGGATGCGAACTGGGTACCCTCACCTTTGAGGCCGTGCGGCCGTCGGTACCTGACCTCAATAGCTCGCCAACTAGCTTCTGACCATGGCTGTAGACCAGCAGAAGCTATACGGTGGCTACCAACTCATCGAGCAGCTGGGAAGTGGCGGGATGGGCGAGGTCTGGCGAGCCCACCACGAGCTACTGAACCGCAACGCCGCGGTAAAACTGATTCGTGTCGACTCCGAAGACGACGGGCCGGAACCACCTCTCCGACTGCTGCGCCGCTTCGAGCGCGAGGCCCAGGCTACAGCCGGCTTGGAATCACCACACACGGTTCGGGTCTACGACTTCGGAATCTCCGACGGCAGCTTCTTCTATGCGATGGAGCTGCTCAACGGACTCGATCTACAGTCTTTCGTGGATCGCTTCGGCCCAATGCCCGCCGATCGTGCTGTTTTCCTTTTGCGTCAGGTCTGTGAATCCCTCGAAGAAGCGCATCACAACGGTTTGATCCATCGAGATATCAAACCCGCCAACATCTTCGTGGGTAAAGTGGGGCTCAAATACGACGTGGCCAAAGTGCTCGACTTCGGGCTCGTCAAAGCAATCGACGGCGCTCTGGAGTCCACGGAGCTCACAAATGAGGGCAGCGTGCCCGGCTCACCCGCGTACATGGCGCCTGAAGTGGCCCGCGGCGGCTATGAACTCGACGGGCGAGTCGACATCTACGGGCTGGCTTGCGTAGCTTATTGGATGGTGTCCGGCGAGCTCGTGTTCGAGGGCGACACCGCGATTCAAGTGGTGTTGGCTCATCTTGAACAGGAGCCAACTGCCCCGTCGCAACGAACAGAATTGCCGATTCCAGAGGCCCTCGATCGGTTGATTCTCGACTGCTTGAAGAAAGACAGGGAAGCGCGCCCGGTGTCAGCGAGCGAGGTATTGGAGCGACTCGACGAGTGCACTTTCGACCAGCCCTGGTCTCACACCAGAGCGAAGCGTTGGTGGGAACTCCATCACCCTAATGAAGAGAGTCCGGAGCCCGGCAAACGGACTTCCAAGCCCAAGAAATCGCCGAAGATTGAGCGGGTCGGCGACTTGACTCTCTCAGACCACCGAAACCGCACCCTGCACGTTATTCAAGACCACTTTGCTCACAATCGGATCAACATGGTCGAGCTGGACAGGCGCACTGAGCTAGCAGCTCACGCCGAATCGCCAGCCCAACTCGAGGCGATCATCGAGGACCTGCCGGCGCTCCGGGCAACCGAAGAGCAGGTCGTTGCACCGCCAATTGTCGACACGCCGGAACCAATCCAGCCCGAACAAGCCTTGGTGGCGCCGGCCCCAACCGCGTTGGCTCCTCAGGGGCGCGAAAGTCAGCGGCTCATCGGCTTTTTCAGTGGTCCCACCCGACGCGGTGTGTGGAGGCCAGCCAGGGAAATCAAGGCCACCGCGGTCTTCGGTGGCGTCGACCTGGACTTCCGCGAAGCCCAACTTCAACCTGGCGTGACCGAGGTCAAATGCAAGGCCCTGTTCGGCGGTATCTCGATCATCGTGCCGCCAGACATGTATGTCGAGGTCGAGGGTACTGGTGTGATGGGCGGCTTCGACTACCACCGGCGAGGCCATCCGCTTCCCGACAAGACAGACGCCCCCTGGATTCGAGTCACGGGCCTCTCGGTTATGGGAGGTGTCGACGTAAAGGTGCCAAAGAAACGCCGAAAACTGCTGCGGAAGCTGCTCGGCAGAGACAAGGAAAAGGACTAGGAGCCCGTCGCGTATAACGCCCCGGACTCCAGCCGTTAGCTTTTAG
>CAZDBH010000710.1:0-2684 GCA_964503485.1 uncultured Bradymonadales bacterium
AACGACGAACCCGAGGTCCTCTGCAATCGACACCATTTCGCCTGTCGACTGGTCGTAACTCTTGAGCGAGGTCTCGAGTTCACCGTCGTAGACCAATAGAAAGGTGGGGCCGAAGCCGTCAAAGATGTTGATGTCGCCGCCTGCCTGGGACTCGAGGACGACGACCTCATGAGACATGTCGGCCGGATCAACCCGTATCAGCGCACCATCTTGCTGTGCGTACTGACCGATGCACAGCACCCAGAGGTCACTCCCATCGAACTCGAGGGCCTGGGGGTTAGCGAAGGGCAAAACGAACTCGGTCGAGTCAGCAGCGAGGTCGACGAGCGCGTCAGTCGTCGTGTCGAGCGCAACTAGGTAGCTCGCATTATTGGCTCGAAATCCATCGTCGCGATCCACTCTTTGAAGAGCCACGAAGATTCGATCCTCGACGATCGCCATCGAATGGGCCTCGACGATCTGATCGGCGTCCGCGAAGGCGGACAGGTCCACCGAACCTTGAATGAAGTTGCTCTGTGACCTGGCGTCGGGATTCACGATCAGCAGTTCGTTCTGCTCGTAGAGGGTGACATATGCCTTCTCATCAGAAACGACTTCGATGTGTTGAGGGTTGGACCCTGCCCCTGTCGAGTACTGCCACATCGTCAACGCCGTTTCGGGATCGATCCGCTGAATGTTGTCCGCCCCCATGCGGTTGATGCCAAAAAGCAGGCCTCGGCTTATCGTCACCACGCTGTCAGCCTGCAGAGATGAGTAGTCTTCAAAGGCCTCCAACGACTCGACATCCAGCAGGCCGTAGGTCGCCGTTTGAAAGTCGACGGAGGCGGTGGACACGATTAGGTAGTCGTCAGGCACATCGATCGCGTTCCCAGACGGCTCGATATCAGCGCCACAGGCTGAGAGAACCACGACGTAGATAAGTGGGATGAACCGGTTCATGGATACTGCCATTTGAGTGTGAGGAAGAAGGTGCGCCCCGGCAGGGGGAAACCGAGATAGTCGGAGATCGCCCGCGGAGTGGTCACCTCGACCCCGGCGGGCTGAGGTAACACGGGGACGACTTCGACCCGATTGTCCGTCATGTTTCGAAGCTCGCCAGTGAGCGACCAACCTGTTGCCCAGCTGGGGGAGTATGCCAAGTGGGCGCTGTGGTAGAGCCGCTCGGGTACGAGCTCGAATCCAGCCCGGTCGAGCGAGTTGGACGACTCGAAGTCGAGCCTGTAGCCGGCTTCGAGGCTGCGCCAATGACCGCTCAAACCCGTGTTCAGAGTGTGCTTCGGTCGACCAGGTAACTGGTTGCCCTGTTGGCCGGCCACCCCACTCGTGTCCACCGCATCGGTGAGTGTATAGGAGGCGGAAAGCCAAACGGCTGACCATAGCCCCAGGGTCACGGAGGACTCGGCGCCTATCACCTCCGCCGAAGCGATATTCTCGGGCCGAGCGACACGCTGGCTGTTTTGAACGAATTGAATGAGGTCCTCGTATCGATAGAGGAACGCCGATGCGGTCCATTCGAGCGTTGCAACCTCTCCCCGCCAGCCCACGGTGAGTCCCCCATCCAGTCCCAGGGCGTTCTCGGTGGTCAGGGAGTCGTTGCCGGCGATGGCGCCGTTGTCACCGAACATCTCTAGGAAGGTCGGAAGTCGAGAGAACCGGCCTCCCGTGGTCCAGAGTGTGATGTCAGTGGCCCCCATGGGACGAGTCAGTTTTAGCCCAAGTTGGCCGGTGAGCAGCAACTCGTCGCCACTCGCGACGGCTTGACCGCTCGTCGACCAGTCAGCTCGCCCTCCCGCCGTGAATGCCAACCCGAAATCAGCTGTCAGCAGGGTCTGGACCGAGGAGGAAATCGTCGTTCGGGTCGCCTCCACCCCCTGCCCCGAGACTCGATCGCTGGAGCTGAATGCCTCGCCTCTCCCCTCGAACGAGGCATGGGACTCGAACCAATCGACCGGGAAAGCAGCCAGATGGATGTTGCCCCCCGCTGTGCGTTTGTCGGTCTCGATTCGCCGCCTTCCGAGTCCGGTATCGCCCTCCCTATCATCGAAGTCCTGGGCCGACACATCGACGTAAAGGCGCGCTCTGGAATCGAGCCAGTCGACGGGGAAGGCCAGCCCCTCGATACCGATCTGCGTGAGGCTGCGCCATCGATCGAGGTGGGTGCTATCGCTCTGAAACTGGCCCAGGCCCGGTACACCGCGGTCTTCCAGAAGTGCGGTTTCGAGGAGTGTGAGGCGAGTGGTCGAAGAGGGACGAATGGCCGCTCGCAGTAGCATCGAGCCTCGGTCGAATCGATTGTTGATCCGCTCCGTTTCGCGGTCGTCGTCGACGTTGTAAGGCGTTCCCAGGTCGTCGTGGAAGGTGAAGTCGCCCTCACTGCCCAGGTAGCTGAATCCTGCCAGAAGTTCGATGGGGACGTCCGAATCGGCCGCGACTGTTCCATTGACCACCGCTGTTGCCTTTCGAGTCCAAAACGAACCACCTGAGAGGCTAACAACCGCTCCAAAGTCCCGCGCTCGACGGGTGACCAAATGAACCACTCCGCCCATCGGTGGCGCTCCCAGCCAGATGGGTGCGCCGCTGCGAAAGACCTCAATACGGTCCAGAAAGTCAGCCGGAATCACGTCGATATCGACGATTGATTCGGAGCCTGAACTGAGCGGTACGCCATCGAGAAGCACGAGCAC
>CAZDBH010000711.1:0-2684 GCA_964503485.1 uncultured Bradymonadales bacterium
CGGAGCAGATGCGCTGCAATCGAGGACATCGCGGCACGAGTCACCTGACAATCCTGCAGTGCAGCGATCATCGGGACCACAGAGAAGTCGCGGCCCGCAGTGTTCGAATTGCGTGCACGGAGACCCGACTTCACCGGACCCACACGTTCGATCGAGACCACAGACTGGCGTTGTTTCGTTGCAATCATCGTTCGAGTCGCAGGCCTGGTCGGCTGAGCCGTCACTGCACGCGCCGTCGGCACACCATAGCCCCGAACTGCATTCCAGATCGTCTACGCAGGCGTCGTCCAAATCGCCCGGAGCGGTTGTCAGACAGATTCCCAACCAGCAGCTCAGCTCACCCGAACACGGTTGGGAGCTGTTGCACCACGACCCATACCCACTTGGGACGGCTGTACAGCTCCCTAACCCGCACACTTCCTCCGCTAGGCAAGGTTCCAGGACCAACCACGAGCGGAGGTCTTCCGAGCATGTCGCCGGTATATCGTCTACGCAGGCCGTTTCGTCGACCTCGCACAACGTGACCTCGCAGAGGCCATCCACACAGGCTTCGAACTCCCCGCATGGTTCCGAGGACAACCACGACAGGCGATCTTCGGCGCAGATTGCTGGCACGCCTTCGAGGCAGGTCCTCTCCTCGGCGGCGCACACCGCGGTCTCGCAGACTCCCTCACTGCAGACGTCGCCTTCGCTGCACGGTTCCTCGGGTGTCCATGAACGCTTATCGTCGGAACAAATGGCCGGCACAGTGTCATCAGATGAGTCGCTCTCGACGCATGTTCGCTGAGCCTCGTCGCACAGGAACTCGTCGCAGAGTCCCTCTCGGCAAAACAGCTCTTCATCACACTCGGGAAGGAACAGCCATGAAAGTCGGTCGTCACTACAAACTGCCGGGTCGCCATCGAGGCAAGTGAGCTCATCGAGTCCGCAGAGGTACGGTCTACAAGCCCCGTCGGCACATACGTGACCTTCAGCACAAGCCTCGCCGAGGACCCAGGAATGCCTATCCTCGGAGCAAGTCGCCGGAGTCCCTTCCACACAGGCCAGCTCGTCAGGGGCGCACAGAAAACTCGGCACGTCGGCATCGGGCAGCCCGTCGCTATCGAGATCGGCATCATTCTGGTCCGCCTCGGGCTGGTCGGCATCGACGTTCGCGTCATTTGAGTCGACCGCCTCGACATCAAACCTGCTGTCGTGCCCCTCGTCCGGCGCGGAATCGACTGTTTCGTCTGGTACATCAGAATCGGACACACCGTCTGGGACCAAATCTGACGAGTCATCCTCTACGTCTGGTTGGTCGGATAAACCGATACCGTCACTGTTCTCGTCGGATTCGGTATCTTCGATATCTTCAGTATCCCCCGCCACTGTGTCTAGCGGCGATGAATCGCCCGCCGTGTCGATCGTCTGGTCTGGCGAGTTCCCGAGATCCGCCACGTCGGGTTCCGTCGAGAAGAACACGCACGAGGTCAACAGCATGCTTAGGAACAGGGCGAACAGACTGGTGTTGAGACCGTTCGTCAAAACTGGTGCCCCCACCATACCTGTGCTCCACCCACCTCCGGTGTGATTCCAATGCTCTCTGTGGGAGCCTCATCGCCGGTATCGAGGAAGTAGTAAACCACCCCACCTATCGCGACGACCAGACCCGTTCCGATGACCAAACCATCGACGAGCCTGATGGTCTTCACCTCGTCGTTGAGTTCAGCAACGCGCGTGTGGTCGCCAGCCGCTGCGGCGGCGTCGCGCTCGTCGAGAACGCTGGCGTTTGCGAGGTCGTAGACCAAACCGCCGAGTACTAGGGCACCTCCCGCGCTGACAATCCACCAAGCTGGATGAATCCCTTCATCCACCGGCTCGACCGAATCGGTTAGAGTTGAAGCGGTACGGGAGGCTTGAGTCGTGACCTGTAGCGCCGTGGCCCCGCCGAAGTCCTCGGCCTGTGCTACAGTTGCTGGGTCCGGTCCCTGGGAAGGCGGAGATGCCTCGGCGAGCGCAGTCAAGTACTGCTGGAGAGCCAGGGCGTGGTACTGCTGCGCCGTTTCACGTAGGCCGCTCTCGTTCGAACAACCTTCAAAGTGCCGCATGAATTGGGTGTACATCTGCTCGGCTTCTTCGAAGCGCTCGAGGCGATGATAGGCTCGCGCGGTGGCGAACTCGATGACAGCAAAGTCGAAATGTTCCCGTGCCCACGAGAGATGCTCGAGAGCCAGTTCGAAGTCACCCGCCTCGATCGCCGCCCGAGTTGCGGCCATGCGTTCTCCGTAGGCCGCGTCGGCCGGCTCGACACAATACTCCTGAGCCGACACGAGTGAGGGCGTAAGAAGCACCACGAGCACTATTGGTGAGTAACGAAGCATCAAAAGTTAGTGGGCACCGCTAAGCTCCCGCTGTCCTCCTCACCTTGAGTTCGACCTCCCCCATCATCACTGGAACCCTCCGAGTCCCGGTCCGGTGGCCGGGACTGGGCCGACCGGCGGCGACGCTCGAGTGACCGGTCCAATTCGATGTCCTGATCCAACCGCACACTTTCGACCACATCGTGATGGCGTCGCTTCGTGATTGTGACCTCGGCCTCGCGATCTGAACTCAAGAGGACCTCGTCACACGGCGTTTGGCACAAAACCTCGCCATCCAAGGCTACGTCTGCTCCTGTCGGGTCAGAAAGAACCGAGAATCTGATC
>CAZDBH010000712.1:0-2669 GCA_964503485.1 uncultured Bradymonadales bacterium
CCTAGCGCCACTCCACCATAAACTGAACTTCTTCCCTGACCTCAGGCGTGTCGGGTTGCACCCACTCGGTCGGATCCCAAACTCGTAGCGTCACCTCTAGCGGCGCGGTTTCGACTGATTCGGGAATCGTAAGTCCGTCGCGGGCCTGGCCGGCAAGTTCGCCATCCAACCACCACTCCCCTTCTGTACTCGCGGAAAGAAGTTCGGCCCGCAGTTGGCCTTCGACGACTGTAACCCCAGGGTCGCCCAGTAGGTCGATGTTCTGGTAGATGCGGCGAATGGTCTGCTCCGTACACACAGGGCACAGGTGGCCTGACCAGCTCCGCATCAAACACCGCTTCACGGGGCGGTACAAATCGGCGCAACCGCCACCAACTCCTCTGAACAGCCCCACACTGTCCTCCCATTCGGGGGCATCCTCGGGCGTTGGCAAGGGAACCTCCGGCGTCAGCCAATACGACCACTTCACCTCATTCGGCGTCTCGGCGTGTTCGCTGAGATTAGGGAAGTCGGGCGTAAGCACGAACTGTTGGCAGGGATCGGTCCCGTTGAGATATTCGTCTGCGAGTAGGCCAAACGAATGCCCGAATTCATGCACCACACCGTCTTTGAGGCGCTCGTTCTGGCCATTCAGTGACGTCACCCAGAGCCCGAATCCTCCCGTCTTTGGGGTGTTGACCAGAACGACGACCGCGTCGAAGGGCGTAAGGGCTGCCGCACGCCAGACCTCTGCTTGCTCGCGCTGAAACATCACCCAGTCAGTGCCCTCAACCAAGGCCCGCCCAATCCTCACCGGAAAGAAGCTACCAAACGCGGTGTCCTTGAGACGATCGGCACACCCTGGGATGTCCTCCTCGTCAGAGCAATCGTACCCAGCTCCACTCTCGACGCTGACCGCGTCGACGCGGTGGAAGTTGATTCGGTCCGCGTACGAGGCATAGGGCTCCTCTTCGAGGAAGCCAGAAATCGCGATGTCGACATGGGCGGCAAACTCATCCAGCTCATCAGCCGTGTATCCGTCCGCCAGAAAGGTGATATCCACGGCTTCAGAGGGAAGCGCAGAACCGTGTACGTACTCGGCGGCCGCCTCGTATGGCTCCACCTCGTCCAACGCGGACCAGGTCGCCGTACTCAACTCGGTGAGGCTTCCATCGGCCTCGCGGCGAGAGAACACGGCTCTTGCGATGCGGTCGTCGGCGGGAACTCTGACTGCAAAACCAGCAAGCTCTGGAAAAAGGTCGAATACGTTGGCGCCTTCGGGGAAGACGCCGAGGGCGTGGAGATACTCGCGGATCTGAATTGGCTCGCGGTGAGTGGACTGAAAGAGGAGCTCTGAGTCTTCGTCGTAGAGCTGGACCCAGAAGGGAAACTGGTCGTCGGTTCCGTCAACATCGACCCAAAGTTCAGTCTCACGGAGTATGCCCTGAACGTGAATCGACTGGCCCAGGTCGTCACCATCCAGCCTCAGAAAAAGGAGGTGGGCTGGCTGGGGGGCACGCTGTGAACTGGTGGTGACCTGTAGCGAAGGCTCGGGCGCATCGACCAGTCGATCGGGCGCCCCGTCTGAGAAGACGGTGTCGGCCGAGACTGAGTCGGTGGAAACCTCGGTGTTGGTGTCTGCCGGAACATCGGCGGCCTCGGAATCATCCTCAGTCTTGTCACAAGAGAGCAGAAGGACCACTGCCACGGTGAGGGCAACCCTGGCCCGAGCGACGGGCTGGTCGAATGACGTTGTGGTTTTGCGCACAGGTTCCCCGTAAGACTCGCTAGATCAAAGATGAGTCTACCCTTGGCCAGAACGCTAGTGAAGAGTGGTTCCCTTGCGGGGCCGGCGGAGCGTTCGCCTTACCGAAAGGCGGCGGCTCGTTCGACCCACTCGTCGAGACTGCGTTCCTTTGGATTTTGGGGGTCTCCGACATGAATGCACTCGGCTGGGCAGCGTTCGGCCGCTTTGACGATGTCGGCGTACGGGCCACCGGTTGGGTCCTTCACGTAGGCCTTCTTGTTTTCGTCGTAGGCGAAGAGCCGTGAGTTCAGGTTGGTGCATTCGTCGCAGGCAGTGCAGAGGGCCTTGTTGATGTACGCGACTTCGCCAAGAAAGGCCTCTTCGGGCTCGCTGGCGCCGTTGGTCGGCTCCGAAGCGGGCACTGCGGCCACTGGCGCGGGGGCACCGGCGGTGAATGCCGATAGTAGGTCCCCCGCTGTACCGGCTCCCAAGAGCGCTTCTGCCATGCGTCCGGCAACGAGCTGCGGATAGGTTGCCTTCAGTTCGGCAATCTTCGCCTCGTACTCGGCCTTTAGCGCGTCGAGCTTTTGCTGAAGTTCGGCGTCCAGTTCGTCCGATACTTGGTCGCGGACCATGGGAGCGATCTCGATACCGGCCATCTCGCGCAGCGCGTTGTAGTACTCGAGGCGCTGCTCAGCGAGCTCGACCATCTCTTTCGAGCACAGGATTCGTGCGAGCCTGTTCTTTGAATCGACCGTATAGATAAACGGAACGTTCCCTTCTCGCTCTTCGGGCGTCATATCGAGCAGTTCGTGGAACGGAATTTGTTTGTCAGAAACCCCGCGTGCGCTTCGGAAGTGCTTCCTGAATCGGCCTTCTGAGGCTGCCCAGTCCGCTACGGTCACCGGTAGCGTCATGGTGGCTGGATTGCCCTCACCATCGG
>CAZDBH010000713.1:0-2663 GCA_964503485.1 uncultured Bradymonadales bacterium
TAACTTCAACCTCAACATAGGCTTGATTAATGTCGCTTTGGGAAACATGATGTTTGATAATACCAACCTGTTGATTAAATTGATCATGGATAGAAATTTCAATCAAATCACCAACTTCAACCACCGATTGACGACTCCGGAACCACTCCCGTCATAGCGCCGGGCGACTCGAGCCCCCCACCGACCGGCGATTCGAGTCCCGAGCCCGCCGACACCGGGAGTACCGCTCCAACGGGAAGCGCTTACGTTGTTCGAGACGGCGACACGCTGTGGAGTATTGCCCAGGATCAGATGGGCGCAGGCTCCCGATGGGAGGAGCTATTCCAAGCCAACAGCGACCTGATGGGCGGTGACCCCGACCGCCTCCGAGCCGGCATGGAGCTCGTGATTCCAAGGTGAGCTTTCCGCAAAACTGTAACAGAGCTGCCTTCGAAAGGACGAAGGATGCGCTGACTCGCGCCTCCCGGATTGCCGTCATGAGTGGTGCGGGGATCTCTGCTGAGAGCGGTGTTCCGACGTTCCGCGGCGCCGGCGGCCTATGGCGCAACTACTCGCCCCACGAGCTGGCTACGCCCCAGGCATTTCGCAGAGACCCCCAACTCGTCTGGGAGTGGTATGACTGGCGCCGCGGGTTGATCGGTGAGTGCGCGCCGAACGCCGCTCATCATGTGCTGGCGCAACTCGAAGGCCGGTCTGCCGAGTTCACGGTGATCACGCAAAACGTCGACGGCCTCCATTCTTTGGCCGGCTCCGAAAGCCTGCTCGAAATCCACGGCGACATTTGGACCCTTCGCTGTACCGAGTGCGGCACCTCCCGGGTCGACCGGACCCATCCCCTGCCGCTGCTACCGTATTGTGCAACTTGCGGCGGCCTAGAACGTCCAGGCGTGGTCTGGTTCGGCGAGAGCTTGGACCAGTCTGTCCTCGAGCGTGCGGCGGAGGCCGCGACGAGAGCCGAAGTCCTACTTGTCATCGGCACCAGTGGGCTCGTGCAGCCAGCTGCCTCCCTCGCCTATTTGACCAAAGACAACGGCGGATTTGTCGCCGTGATCAACACAGAAGAGACGCCCCACAGTGACGACATGGACGCCATGCTCTTGGGTAGAGCGGGCGAGGTCGTCCCCGCGTTGTGTGAGAAGGGCTGATACGTGCCAATTGATCTGAATCAGCTGAATCCTGGCCAGCGCGAAGCGGCCGAACACGTGGATGGTCCCCTGTTGGTCTTAGCCGGGGCCGGCTCCGGCAAGACCCGAGTTATTACCTTTCGGGCTGCTAGGCTGCTCGAGCTGGGCATTCCCGCTGAAGAGATCCTCGTCGTCACCTTCACGAACAAGGCGGCCTCAGAGATGCGGCAGCGCGTGACCGCAATGATTGGCAAGAGGCGGGGTAGTAATCTGACTCTGTCGACCTTCCACGCCTTCGGGGCGAGGATGCTGCGCAGCCACATTCATCATTTGGGGTTCACGTCGCAGTTCACGATTCTCGACGAGACCGATCGCAATCGTCTCATCCGTTCGAGCTTGCTTGATGTGGGCCTGAAAAAGACGGGGATGAAGACCGACCAGATCGTTCGCTGGATCAGTCTGGCAAAGCAGAAGCGAACCAGTCCGGCGGGACTGCGCGAAGCCAAATTCTCGCCCTTGCTCCCCCACGCTCAGCGGGTCTTCTCGTCCTATCAAGATGGCCTGAAGGCGCTCAACGGTGTCGACTTCGATGACCTCCTCGTGCTGCCTCTCAGGCTGCTGGACGAGTTCGAGGTGGTCCGCAATGCCGTCAGGTCACGATACAAGTACGTGATGGTCGACGAATATCAGGATACGAACCTTGTCCAACTCGATCTGTTGCGGGGAATTGTAGGCGAGCGGGCAAACTTGGTCGCAGTGGGCGACGATGATCAGAGTATCTATGGTTTTCGTGGCGCGGTGGCCAGCAACATCCTAGAGTTCGAGCGCCACTTTCCAGGGACCAAGACCGTCACCCTCGATCAGAACTATCGATCGACTACCTCGATTCTCGATGCGGCCAACGGGGTCATCGCGAACAACACCAAACGACACGTGAAGCGACTGTGGAGCGCCCACGGCGAGGGTGAACGGGTGCGACACGTGTCCTGCGCACACGAACGTGACGAAGCGGCCTTCGTCGTAAACGAAATCGAACGACGGCATCGACAGGAATCGACGCCTTATCATCAGTTCGCGATCCTTTACCGCATCAATCCGCAGGCCAAGCTGTTCGAGGAGGCCCTGCGCTCAAAGGGCGTGCCCTACCGAATCATCGGGGGTACCGCACTCTTCGATCGAGCCGAGGTACGTGATTGGATCGCCTATCTTCGTCTGCTGGTGAACCCGAAGGACGAGATGAGCTTCCGCCGCGTGGCAAATGTACCTCGGCGGGCCCTTGGTCCCGCTGCGATAGGCCGAATCGAGGAACTCTCGAAGACCCATGGAAAGCCCTTTACCGAGGTCCTCGAAACCCTCTCCCATCAGCCCGATGTATCGGCAAAGGCGCGCAAGGGCGCCAACGAGTTCTCTGAGCTGTTATCGCAATGGCGACCGAAGTTCAAAGGAGTTCGGGGTACCGCGCTGGCAGGAGTCGCCCAAGGTTTTTTCGATGCGATCGGCCTGGAGTCGTTTATCCGAAAATCGGAGCAGAGCCCCGTC
>CAZDBH010000714.1:0-2642 GCA_964503485.1 uncultured Bradymonadales bacterium
AAAGTGTTACCCATGTACTTAGACTAAAGTGTTACCCATGTAGTTGACTCCACAAATCCCTCGTTTCGCGGGCTTGCGGTTTACAGGTTGGAGCCGAGGTTTCGGGCAACTCTGGCGGGATCAGTCTTAAGAAACTGCGCGAATGGTGTAACATCCCGGCAATGACACCGGCCGGAAAGCGATATCTGTTCATTTCCTCGATCGGGATCTTCCCGTTGCTCGTACTCTCGGGTTGCGAAGATCGTGTGCCATCGACGGCCTTGGGCGATGCGCGAGCCGACGCTCCAGCCGCGGATGTGATCGAGTGGGAACCGCCCCCTGGCTGCACCGATCCGAGAGCGGTGCCGGTCAGAGAGCTGTCGCTTGCGGCCGAATTCGACACGGTGGTGGTATGCGGTACTACCCAGATGAAGTGCTACGAAGCAGCCTGTTGCCTAACGGGTGGTCTGCAGCTGACTGATAGTACCGGAACCATCTGGTTGGAGAGTCCAGCTATATCCCCAGCCTTCTGTGACCGGGATACCTGCCAGAGCCTACCCGATTGTTGGCCCATCGAAGGGGGAGCCGCCCTAATGGTCGAGGGAATCTACGGGATTCGAATGGACGAGCCCGTCATCTACATCCAGTCGGACCAACCTCTCGACACGGCCACAGACTAGGTTTCGGTAACCGTTGATGCGCTTCAACCCCACTTCGCAAAAATCAACGCAACAAGCAAAAACGGCTAAATCGACCCAAAACTACAAAATAGGCGCTGAGCGCACCGAAAAGAGAAAAAATAACGATCATTCCCCCAGCGGCCGATTCGTACTCCTGTTGGACTACTTCACTGAGCCTAGGGGGTTCTATGCGCCGCGTATCTCTTCGCGGGTTGTCTCTTGCCGTCGCTTGCTTCCTCGCAAGCGGCTTCCCAACCACATCAGACGCAGCACCCACGCTGCGGATCAGCGACGAGATCTACTCGATCTCGCAACCGAGCTGGCCGAGTCGACGTCGGGCTCCCGCCACGGAAGCCTTGGGCCCAGTCACGGAGTTTTTCAACTACTGCTCTTCTTCGGCCCACACGGGTTTTGAGCAAGCCGGTCGCAGCTTCTTCACGCTCCATCGCGACATTCGCGAAGGTCAGCCTGATGAGCTGAACTTGGTGATCGGCCACGGTGTCGATAGCGACACGAGCCACTGTAACTTCGATTGCGTACTAAACGATCCCGACGGCATCGACGATGTCAATTGGTGCTTCGACCGCACCGAAAACGGGACCCAGGGTACCGCCGACGTAGAAATGAGCCTTTGGAACATGCCGAGCGGGACCAGCGTCGCCGTGTCCGATGATAACGGTGAGTTCAAAAACACGGGATGCCCAAACGGGGTGGACTTCTGTGGTGACTGGCGTTTCGCGAACAACACCGACGGCGGGGTCGTGGCCGGCCTTCCCGCCGACGAACAGTGGGAAATCTGCGCGTCCATCGATCTGCAGCAGGGCATCAACCAATGGCAGTACTATTTCGGTGATGGCAGCGACACGGTCTGCACGGACCCTACGGACCCGGACACGCCTCAGGACGCCCAGTGCTTGGAGCTGGATCCAGACGAAGAGGTCTGCTTCGGCTTCGACCCACCTCAAGAGACGGGGACGGTCGAGGGCATCGAGGAATCTCCTCTAACCCTTTGCGGCCTAGTCGAGGACGGCGAGGCTGACACGGTGGACATCGAATGGGACTGGGGTGACGGCAACGTCGACGGGCCCATCACAGTCGATACCAACCTGGTCTTCTGCCAGAACCACACCTATGTCGATGACGATCGCTACACCGTCACGCTTTCGCTGGTCAGTGGAGGCAGCACGACTATCGATGCGATCATCGCTAATCTACCCCCACGATTACTGGCATCCGGCGACACGGAGTGGCGACTCGAGAACGAGGATCCGACCCTCATCTCGCCTCAAGGTCTTACGAACCCGCAGCTCACTGACATCGACAACCTCATCAGCCGGGCCGACATCACGATCTCGGCGACGGATTACCAAAAGGGTGAGGACTTTCTCGACTACGACGGAAATGTGACCGAGATCACCGGATCCTTCGACGCCGACACAGGCAACCTGGCGTTGTCGTGGACGGGAGGTGGGGAGCCTGATCCAGACAAGTGGGAGCAGGCCCTTTCGGGAGTTACCTATCGCAACAAGCGACGGGACGACAACTCCTTCAACCTAACCAGCGGGATACGGAACATACAGCTCGTTCTGAGCAGCGACAGAGTGCCCTTCAATCTGGCGACGGGTCATTTCTATGAGTACGTCGTCGCAGATCTCACTGGGCCCCAGGCGCGGGCAGCTGCCGAAGCCCGCCTCCTGCTGGGTCTCGTGGATGAGTTTGGCCATCTCGCGTCAGTTACGAGCCCAGAAGAAAACGAGTATCTGCGCCTGATGCAAGCCCATGACGCTTGGATTGGCGGTACCGATGGCGAGTCAGAAGGAGCATGGCTTTGGACGGGCGGGCCCGAGAATGGGATGCAGTTCAGCTCGGGCGCGAACCCCGTAGATGGGTCCTACGTCAACTGGGACAGCGGCGAACCAAACGGTGGGACCGGCGAAAACAACCTTCAGCAGTACGCGTCGTCAGGTATGTGGATCGACGTTA
>CAZDBH010000715.1:0-2634 GCA_964503485.1 uncultured Bradymonadales bacterium
TGCATATTCCACACGAAGTTGGACAGCCATTCCAGAGCATCGCGATCACTGATTCCAGAGCATCGCGATCACCTATTCCAGGGGAAGTCGATCACTTGTTCCAGAGGAGTTTGGACACCGATTCCAACGGGGGTTGGTGAAGTGAGTTAGCGACGCTGGTCAGCAAGAGGGAAGGATGGTGTCCTCCGGGTTCACAACAAGCCCAGGAGGACACCGTTGCCCACACATAGGCTGACTATGCGCAAGACAAGAGAGATTCTACGACTGAAGTGGGGTGCAGGTCGATCAAACCGAGAGGTCGGTCTGAGCTGCAAGATTTCGCCGAGCACGGTAGCGACCACGTTGTATCGGGCCAAGGCGGCCGGACTGAGCTGGCCGTTGCCGGACGACTTGGATGACGCTGCTCTTGAAGCGGCGCTGTATCCACCAGCACCGCCATCGAGGGTGTCCCGGCCGACGCCTGATTTTCCGTTGGTCTACAAGGAGGTGAAGCGCAAGGGCGTAACGCTCGAGCTGCTGTGGCAGGAGTACAAGGCCCAACATCCTGTCGATGGTTATCAATATTCGGCGTTTTGTGACGGCTATCGCCGATATCGCAATACGCTCGATGTGGTGATGCGGCAGGAACACCAGGCCGGTGAGAAGCTGTACGTCGACTACGCTGGCATGACCATCGATCTGGTCAACCCCAAGACAGGGGAAGTCACGGCGATGGTCGTGTTCGTGGCGACGTTTGGGGCAAGCAACTACACTTACGTGGAAGCACAGCGAGCGGCTGATCTCCGCAA
Organism: uncultured Bradymonadales bacterium; assembly: GCA_964503485.1. Lineage (GTDB taxonomy): Bacteria > Myxococcota_A > Bradymonadia > JAFGEP01 > JAFGEP01 > CAZDBH01. Next base: position 789 of record CAZDBH010000715.1, read on the forward strand.
TTGGGTTGGCGGCCATACCCGTGCCTTCGAGTATTTTGGCGGCTGTCCTGCTGTTGTCGTCCCAGACAACCTCAAGGCTGGTGTGAAGCGACCCTGCTTCTACGAGCCCGACATCAATCCGACGTACCAAGAGATGGCCAAGTACTACGACATTGTGGTGATCCCGACGCGAGTCAGACGCCCGAAAGACAAGGCCAAGGTCGAAAACGCCGTTCTGCAGGTCGAGCGACGGGTGCTGGCGCCACTTCGCAACCAGACGTTCTTTGACCTCTTCGACCTCAATGCGGCCATCAAAGAGAAGCTGGAAGAACTCAACAACCGGCCCTTCAAGCAACTGCCGGGTTGCCGCCGTTCACTCTTTGAAGAGCTCGACAAACCGGCCCTGCGACCGCTGCCCAAGAAGCGATACTTGTTGGCTGTCTGGAAGAGTGATGTCGCTGTGAACATCGACTATCACATCGAGTTCGATGGCCACTACTACAGCGTGCCCTACCAGCTGACCCGCAAACGCGTCGACGTAAGGGCGACGGACTCAACTTTGGAGTGCTTCCACAAGGGCCGCCGCGTGTCCTCGCACCTTCGTTCTGATAGACGCGGCCGCGCTACAACCGACAACAAGCATCGACCGAAGTCACATCAACGATACGCAGAGTGGTCCCCGTCACGCATCATCCGATGGGCCGAGAGTATCGGGCCCGAAGTCGGCAAGGTCGTGGTTCGGATACTCGAGAGAATGCCTCATCCCGAGCAGGGCTATCGCAGCTGTCTGGGTATCATCCGACTGGGCAAACGATACGGCGCAGAACGGCTGGATAGGGCCTGCGCACGGGCGCTGGCGATTGGCAGTCCCAGCTACAAAAGCATCAACTCGATACTCAAAAATGGGCTGGACAAGCAGCCCATACCAACACCGCAGCAAGATCTGGATCTAGAGCACGGCAACATCCGTGGTCCGGGCTACTACCACTGACAATGGAGACACACATGCTAACAGAAGAGACTTTCGACAAACTCAGCCAGATGAAAATGCATGGCTTCGTTCGAGCCTTCCAAGAGCAACTCGAGAACGATCAGTACAAGGACCTCGCCTTCGAGGAACGCCTCGGGATGCTAATCGACCGAGAGTGGACTGAACGTGAGAATCGTCGATTGACGCGCCGGTTGCAGCAAGCCAAGTTGCGCGAACAGGCCTCCGTCGAGGACATCGACTATCGCCACGACCGTCATCTTGATCGGACACTCATGCAACGACTGTCGACCTGCCGATGGGTCGCAAAGCACCACAATCTCATCATCACGGGCCCGACCGGCGTCGGTAAGACCTATCTGGCTTGCGCTCTTGCCCACAAAGCCTGTCGGCAAGGATACACTGCTATCTACCGTCGAGTGCCGCGGTTCTTCCAGGAACTCAACACGGCTCGGGCCGATGGCTCCCTGCCTCGACTGATGGCTCGACTGGCCAAAGTCCAGCTACTGATACTCGACGATTGGGGCCTGGCTCCGCTCGCGGCACTCGAGCGACGGGACCTCCTCGAAGTCATCGACGACCGGTCCGGGAAGCGATCAACCTTGGTCGCCTCACAGGTGCCAGTCGACCAGTGGCACAAGCTAATCGGTGATGCGACCATCGCTGACGCCATCATGGATAGGCTCGTTCATTCGTCTCATCGACTCGAACTCATGGGCGAATCAATGCGAAGAAACAAAATCAACTTGACCGAGGAAGACTTAGACATGTAGACGGAAATCGACCAGCGTCGCTTCGCTCCGATGAAGTGATCGCCATCAGCTGGAATGGGTGTCCACGATCAGCTGGAACTACCGTCCAACATCACTGGAATATGCA
>CAZDBH010000716.1:0-2634 GCA_964503485.1 uncultured Bradymonadales bacterium
TCGCTAAAAGCCAATGGCGGAGCCTGGAGCGCTATGCGCGACAGGCTCCTAGTCGTATCGCAGTTGTCTATCGAGCTCACGACCGCGGACGTCGATGAGTTCGAGTTCGAGGTTATCGAACACACACTGCCAGCGACGGTCGCTCCCGAGGCGAGCTTGCTCGTGAACGTGTTTTATACACCGACCGAAGCGAACGCCAACGACGAGGCGGTGCTCGTCGTCAGCTCGAACGATCCCCTCAGCCCAGAGATTCGCATCAGAATGTGGAGTTGGCCCAAAACCCTGGAGGGCTGCGGTGACGGTGTGGTCTCATTCGGAGAGTACTGCGATCCCGGGCTCTCGGGCGACCAGGCCGGAGCTTGCCCCAGCGCCTGTGCCGAGCCGACCGCTTGTGCGTCCCAGATCCTGACCGGCACTGCCTGCCAAGCGCGTTGCGAGACGGTCTATGCGGGAGCCGTGGACGGTGATGGTTGCTGCCCAGGCGCTGCCTATCGAGGCCTCGATTCTGACTGCGAAGAAGACAATCCCTGTGAGCCACAGCCGTTTGGCGCCCGAGTGCTGTGGAACTGGAGCAACCCTCCACTCGGCTTCATGGGTTCGCTGACGACGACGCCGCTCGTTCTTCAACTCAGCGACGACAACAGCGATGGGAGCATCAACGACCTCGATATGCCCGACGTCCTGATGTTGATCATGGGTGTGACACTCACGAATCCCACGAGCGAAGTCAGTCCGACCCAGCTCATCGCGCTTTCGGGTGACACGGGTCAGACGGTCTTCGCGGTGGACACGAGCGCCCACTCACTCTCATTTGGGGCAACGCCGGCTGCGGCAGATATCGACGGCGACGGAATTGTCGAGATTGTTGCAGTTCAGGTCGATGACGGAATGACTCCAGTCGGCTTGGTCGCCTTCGAACACAACGGTGTTCGGAAGTGGGTTTCGGACCCTATTGACAACGGAACCACGATGGAGGCGACCGGAGGCCCCACGATCGGGGACATGAACGGTGACGGCAACGTCGAAATCACCTTCGGACCCCGCGTGTTCGACTCGATGGGGAACATGCTCTGGGGCCACCCCAGCCGAAACAATAACTCCGACATCATTGCGACATTCTCGAGCTTCGTTGATCTCGCTCCGAACCCCGGATTCGAAATCCTGGATGGCAGCACGCTCTACAGTTCGTCGGGCGACGTCATTTGGAGCTATGAAGGCGTTGGCTATCCCTACAGCTCGGTGGCCGACTGTGACGGCGACGGACACGCTGAGGTGTTGTTGGTGGGTCAGGCCAGGACCGTATTGTTGAACGGCGATGGAAGCGTAAAAGCAGGTCCCATCCCAACCACATCGGTTGCCCCGCCTGCTGCGGGCGACATCAACGGCGACGGGCTGTCGGAGTTCGTGCTCCCCGGTCCGGCGGCCATCAAAGCCCTCAACTGCAATCTAGAATCAGTAATGCAGGCCGGAGTCACCGACCTGAGCGGTGCCTCGGCGGCCGTGCTCTTCGACTTTGATGGCGATGGCGCGATGGAGATTGCCTACGCCGACGAACTGAACTTCAGGGTAATCGACGGTTCGGGGAACCAGCTATATTCGGTGGGTCGGGTCTCACCGACCGGCACTGAGAGTCCGGTTATCGCAGACATCAACAACGATGGTCAGGCTGAGATCGTGTTCGCACTCGCCTCCCCAATCCCATTGGGAGACAAGGGCGTCACCGTGCTCACCAGTTCGACCACACCGTGGATGGACGCCCCGTCAATCTGGAACCAACACTACTTCAACCCGGAACATATTGATGAGAGCGGCACGCTGCTGCCGGCCGAGCCGTTCTGGTTGAACTTCAACGCCATTCGGGCCCAGCGGTCCCTTGGCAACGGTGTTTGCGGCGACTGACGGAAGGCTTTTCGAAGAATTGGTTCTCAGTTGTTGGCCGGGTGTGTTATTGGCCTTGTTGGGGGGCACAGCCATTCTGAGTCGGTCGTTGCCGATTCGAGCACAAAGGTCGGTAATATGAACCTACTGAGACTGAGTATCTCCCTGCTTGCCGCCGCGGTTCTCTGCCTGGGAACCAGCGCGGAGAGCTCCGCGCAAGAACGGCGCACGGACATCGCAATAACCATCTCCCCAATCCACCTGGTGCTACCGATTGTCGAGCTCACCGGTGAATTCGCGTTGGACGACAATATAGCCATTGCTGGCATATTGGGCGCCGGCAGTATCGGTGTTGCCACGGTCGATAGTACGTCGAGTATCAGCGGAGAGTCGTTCACGGTTCTCGAATTTGGCTCCTCCTTCCGTTACTACCTGGTCGGCGACTTTGATCACGGCATGCAGGTCGGTGGAGAGCTTCTCTACGTCTACATCGACTCGGGGGATCTAGAAACTGAGAGCGTGACCGCCTTTGGTCAGGGTCTCGCGATTGGACCCTTCATTGGATACAAAATTGCGGCCACCTTCGGTCTCACGTTCGAGATCCAAGCCGGAGGCGCCTACGTGGCAGCTTTTGCTCAGGCGGAGAATACCGAGACCGGGGAGACCTCGTCTGCTTCAGACTCGGATTTCATCCCGATCGTCAACCTTCAGTTGGGTTGGTCCTTCTAGTCGTCTGAGTCCCGCGCAAGCAGCTCT
>CAZDBH010000717.1:0-2603 GCA_964503485.1 uncultured Bradymonadales bacterium
CGCTAAAAGCCAATGGCGGAGCCTGGAGCGCTATGCGCGACAGGCTCCTAGGTTCGGCGGCCGACTCACCGATGGCGGAAGAACCCTCGCTTGAACCGAGTCCTCGAGGAAACGTTCATTTCTGAGTATTGATGGTAGGATGTTCAAATGGCTAGCTCTCCTGCAAAGCGTACGCCGCCCAGCATATGGTGGTTTGCATTCGGCTACTTCGCTTTCTACGTGCCCTACAGCGCGTCGGCGAAGGCCCTCTCGAAGGGCCTGTTCCCTTCTCAGACGGAGCCGCTCCAGGGCTTCTCGATCCTGCCACTTTCAGTAGCGGCATCGGCAATCGGCATGGTGATCTTCATTACCGCGATGCGGTGGTGGAAGTACGCCAGCCACTGGGAGTGGAAGGGGCGACGAATCCCTCATCCAACCATCTACACCTTCGCTTCGGGCCTGTGCACGGCGATGATCATCGGTACGACCACGATCGCCTACACCTTCGACGGCGTGAGTATTGTGTTTGTCATGCTGTTGATGCGTGGCGGGGTACTGATTCTTGCGCCAGTCGTCGATTTCTTCTCTGGCCGCCGAACCCGCTGGTTCTCTTGGATGGGCCTCTTGCTCAGCCTGACAGCACTAGTCGTGGCCTTTTCTCAACCGCCCCCTCCCGGACAGGAACGCTCGCTCGCTCTTCCGATTCTCTGTTTGATCGACATCGCAATCTACCTGGCGAGCTACTTCATCCGGTTCCGGTTCATGAGCAAGATCGCTAAATCGACAGACCCTGACGTCAACAAACGCTACTTCGTCGAAGAGCAAATGGTCGCTGCACCCGCCTTGGTGGTGATGTTGGCCATCGCGGCCCTGGTCGGAACGATCGTGGGTGTCGGCGACGGTATCGTTAGCGACGTCCAGTGGGGGTTCACCGAACTCTGGTCCGATCCTATGGTTTTCCATGTCATTATGGTCGGCGTTCTCTCTCAGGGGACCGGCATCTGTGGGAGCTTGATCTTCCTCGACAGCCGCGAGAACACCTTCTGCGTGCCGGTTAATCGAAGCTCGAGCATCGTCGCTGGCGTCGTCGCGTCTTTTGCGCTTTACATTTTGGCCGACCAATCCATGCCCAGTCCCTACAAGTTGGCGGGTGCCGGTTGCATCATCGGAGCGATCCTCTTCCTCAGCATTCCGCCCATCATTGAAAAACAGCGTGCAAAACGCACTGCTGTGCCGCCAGAATAACAGTTCCCAAAACGCAGAATGTTGCCAGGCGTAATTCTCAGAAGTGGCGGTTGACACCAAGCCGAATGACCCTTGTGGTGAGTTCGAGGTACTCCTCGGCGGAGTAGGCCTCTGAGGGACCATATTCGTCAGCCACTCCCGGATCGGCCGGAGGCAAACGACCGTTCCGACAACTTCATCTCACTCGTCAAGCTCAGCGGCGACAATGCGGGATACCGCGCGGTTGCAGCCTCTGGTGCGACTGAAGAGTGAGACCAAAGGCTGGGGGCTAAAGGCCTGAGGAGAGGGGCCTTATGAATGGTTCTTCGGGGCTGAGAGCTGATGGCTGAGAGCTAGGTTGATTCGGCTAGGTCTTGCGACAGCCATCCAGCGCTCCAATCGACGCGCTTTCCGATCTGCGAAAGGAATGGTTAGCAGGCTTTAGTGTCCCTACCGAGAATCCAACGCTACCGTTGATAGTGTGAACTGGCCGCCTCGTGGCCGGGACCGCACGGTCCCGTCTCGAGCAGGCCGATCACGCGAAGAATGTTCTGGACTGAATTGGAGAAGTTACAATGTCAAACGTCAAATGGACCGCAATTCTATTCTCGCTGGCCGTACTCACGGCACTTCCCGCCACAACCATGGCGGGGTTCTCAGAATCATCCGATCCGGGCGGCACGCCGTTTGAAGACGGCCTCTCCCAGTACGGCGTCGGGACAGCCCGGTTTGATGGGCACCGTGTCGACCGGGACCTGGCCCAGTCCATCTCTCAGCACGAGTTGGTGGCATACGCCGTCTGCGAGGACGAGTACGGCGACAACATGGACGACTGTCTCATCTTGTTCGAGAAAGTCGGTGACGCAACCGTGTCGCGTTTGCTGTCAGATGATACCTGCTACTCGATAGAGGCCAGTTGTTATGGTGGCTACCGAATGTGGATCGAGAGCACTCAGGAAATCACCGTCAACGAGGACGGGGACCTGCTCGAGTTCAGCGTCACAGTCGAACAGAAGACATTGCGCATGAATTTCTATACCGGGACCCCGACGTACAATTTCAACACCAGGTGGACCTACCAAGCGGAGGCCGTGGTCGATGGTTGGAACGGCTACATAGACTACCAACTCTACGGTGAAAACGGCTCATTGAGCAGCGAAGGCGTAGACAGGTTCTCTCTGCCGATGCCGTCTTCGGACGACGACTTCTGCAGTACGTGCTTCGACCGGATCGATACGATCGACCGGGCGACTGACGCGGTTAGAGAGTCTCTCACTCAGGTTGCGCCTGTAGTCGGAGCTTACGTTGGAGGCGTGGCAGGTGGCTACGCTGGGAAGAGTCCGATGGCCGCGGGCGGCGGGGCAGTCTTTGGGGCAGCTTATGGCGCCTTCCTCAGTCTC
>CAZDBH010000718.1:0-2584 GCA_964503485.1 uncultured Bradymonadales bacterium
TTTCTTGTTAACTGCTAAATATTTAACGGCAAAAGTGGAGGCGCCGGGAGTCGAATTCGCCCCCTACGCCAATGATTCTACATAGTTAGCTGGTTTATCGTTTCCGGGGAATGCGGCATATGTTGTTGATATTGTTGGTTTCTCCCGGGGAACGAAACACCAGTCGTTGACCTAGCGGGCCGAGGAGTAGATCCAAGTTACTGGAGTTGCAGTGGTTTGTCTGGGCTGGGGCCATTTGAAGGGGCGAGTCTTTTCGTTTCCGCTGATAGCTGAATCCCTGACCCGGACAACGCCAAAACCTATCGCACCGACACCCTTAACGGTGCGTTCGTGTTTGGGCGTGGACCAGGTCTAGAAGTCGGGTGTGCAAACAGATCGGCCCAAACCAAACACTCCTTCGGGCTACACTTAGTCGCTCTCGTTGTGCGGCGTCTCTGAAATGTCGCTCCCGCAGTGTTTGCACTTGATAGCGGCTCGTTTGATGGTCTCGGCGCAGTATGGACAGGTCGTGTTATCGCGTCCGTCTGTCCCCTGCTGACGCGTCTTTCTGCTCCCTTCAATGCACTCGGTTAGTGACCTACGGAATGCCTCAATCTCTGCCTGCGAATACCATTTGGTGCTGACCCCGACCGAGCCGCCCGCGTGCTCTACCTCGAACACCTTCTGTTGCCCCCACCATGCTACGGCGCCCGCAAACAGAATCATCCCAAAACCGAAGATGGCGCCTTCGCTACCTGCCAGCATGGCCAGCGAGCCTAAGATTACGAGGGCTCCAACCAGGTTGACCATCACGTTGACCCGAACGAGGTGGCTCCCTGTGACGTCCTCAACCATGACGACCGAGTCGGTCATCTCGAGCTTTCTCCGGCGGGTGCTAGGATCTCTGCTAAACGATCGTCCCCTTACGTACAGGCGGCGGTCAGATAGAGCCATGACTGCCCGCCCGATTCCATGGCCGGCCAGTAGAGTGCCGACGAAGCTTTCGCCAAGAACTGCAACAAATTGCTCATCCGGTGCCTGAAACAAGCTGGTGACTAAGTCCGTTCTACCCACCAAACTACCTCCTGCCGGCAATGTCGGCCTCATCACACTCGATCACGGTGCGCTGGTTCTCCCCAGTCGCGTCAGATCCCTGTCGGCCGATAGTTATCACCATGTGCTCCTACGGCGATGCCTGACTCACCGTCCGACCTTCCGATCGAGAAATAGCACCAGGACCGAAAGAACGCCAGAACCGTAGGGTACAACAATTCGTTGGCGTTCGTGGCGCAGCGGGGCGAATCGTGGTGCTGCCGCGAATCGAATCGGCTGCTTCCTCGATCCGGGGACGAATGCCCCCACCGTGCAGAGATGACTAGGCCGCCAGTTGAAACACCCAGGGGCGTTCATGTCTGCGAAGTCTCCATGTTGCCTCGGTCGGCTAGTCGAGTTACGCGGCCTTGGGAGGGGGAAGACACGGAGAGAAAGCAGCAACGATGCCGGAATCTGAAGTTCGATCAGACATTCGCTGCTCCGAGAACCCAAGCCAGATCGATGCACTGTAATGAGGCGAAAAGTAAGGGACCTGAAGTCCTGTCTCACACCAAGTAGTAGTAGAGGTCGAAGGCCTCTGGCTGACCAGATAGCGTCAGGACCCCCATACCCAGCTAGCTAATCGCACACACCGCTGTAGGTCCCCTGAGGAGTGGCAGTGCCTCTGCTGGTGTTGCAGTTGTCGCTACAACACTCACCATCGGCGCTGCAATACGATCCGTCTTCCTGACAGTCGCCACATCCGTCCGCGCCCGTACCAACAAGCAGCAGTACGAGACCGCACGAAGTAAGAACTGCCAAAAGAAGCGACACACCTATCCGACCTTTCCTGGTTTTCATCGTGACTCCTACTGTCTCGAACTCGTTAGTTCACACTTGTGTCTACCGGGGCATAGTTGTTCAATCCCAAGCGGGAAAGTAGAGCGTCATATGTTGCCCGCTTCGGAAAACCGATATGGCCAATTGCACGACTACCAACTCCCTTGGCCGCAGCGCCCCCAAACGCACTTGGTGCCAGGCTGGTCGCAAAGCTGGCCAGTGTAGTACCACTCTCCCACACAATGGAAGATTCCGGCTGGGTATCGATCACCTGCTTGGGCGTCAATCGCGACACACCAGTTCTCATCTTCGGGGCAGGGAGCTTTCGGGCATACCGCGTCAGGCCATGGGTCGCCATACTGAGTGGTACCGCAGCTGTTGGATTGCGTCTGTGCCACCTCGGACAAAACCGGACCAGTCGTGTCCGAGGTATGAAGCGAGTCGTCGTTCTGGCCGTCCCCCGCCCTCACGGCGGCAGAGCCCAAAAGTAATACGGAAAGCGCGACTGTAAGCGGTGTCATCGCCCTGCTCTTGCCCTCTCTGTTTAGGAACTCGAAAAGATCGGCTTCCCACACTAGCCGAATCTGAACCGACAAGAAATCTCACATCAACGGAGATTAGGAGGTGTTTGTCTGATTCGTCAAGGAACAATCGCGCAACTAGACCGACCGAGCGCCAGGAATCGTGATGGAGAGGAACTGGCCCCACGAGATGAAGGACGAACCAATCGGTA
>CAZDBH010000719.1:0-2557 GCA_964503485.1 uncultured Bradymonadales bacterium
CCCGAATACGCTGCTGGTGGGGCGTCTCCGTGAGCGTTCGTAGCTCGTCCAAGGTGACGAAGTGGTTTTCTGTGGCGCGCGCCTCGCTGGGGAAGTAACCGTGGTACGCCGTGACGCGATAGCCTTCATCGCCAATCACCGCCTCGTCCGGGTTGTCATTGGGGGCAGATATCCAGAGCGCGGTCACTCCCAAATCATCGAAATAGCCGTCTTCTAATGCCTGCGTGATGCCTGCATAGTCGCCTCCCATCCAGCTTCCGATAGAAGCGACGTCCTCCCCCACTGGGGCGTCGTTGCTATCATCTCCGTTCCTAAACCGATCCACGAAGGTGAAGTAGAGGACGGCATCCCGCCACTCAAACGGCGAGTCTTCCAACCAGGTGGGGGCAAAGAAAAGGGCCGACTCTGTCCCTTCTACATCCGACACGGTCGCACGAAGGGTATACCTGCCAGGCTGCAGGTCCGAGACCGTAATCACCAGTTCCGAAAGAGATGCTTCGACGTCTTCGGCTGAGACGGGTTCCCGGTTAACGGTGATAGACACGGTGTCTAGGTCGATGCCCGGCTGCTCGGGCGAGTCCTCGATGCCCAAGACCCACCGAACGGTTCCGGAATCGGCGAATGTGTCTAGTTCACTCAAGGTGAGTACAGGGCCGGTGCACTCGGGGACGATGAGCAGTGAGTTTGTTTCACCGTCCAATTCAGTCCGATAAGGATTGCTGGGATCGAGAATCCAGTCGCCATCTCGAATGAGTTTGTAGGCATAACGACCGGCAGGAAGAACGGCCTGGTACTCAAAGAGACCGGACTCTTCGGCGGTCATAAACTCGTCCGTTCCCCAGTCGTTCAATTCGGAGGCGAAGGCAACCTCCGTCGCGGCACCGTGAAAGGTGTCGTACGTCACGGTCGTCGTGCAGGACCGCGCCGGGGCCGGATCGTCGGGTGGGTCTATCTCCGCCGATACCACCTCAACGACCAGACTGCCGCTTGTCGAAAGGCCAGTGGGGTCCTCGACCTCGATAGGCAGCTCTTCAGTGCCGGTCCAGCCGAGTTCTGTTCCCAAGGCGAGCACATCGCCCTCGAGGACGGCAGACACATGCGTCGAACCGGTTACGGAGAGATCCAGCTGATTCAGGGGGCTATCAGGATCGCGAACGATATCGCTAATCGGTACCTCGAGGGTCTCTCCCTCGGTAATCTGCAATGATGTGCCGATCAGTTCGGGTGCCTCGAGATGACCCGTGTCGGCATCTGCCGGGTCCGAAGGCGAGCCGTCGCCTATTTCGACTTCCGCAGCATCCCGGTCGGAATCGTCGCTGTAGTCGAGATCAAACGTCGGAGCAGTATCTTGGCAGGCAACGACCGTGCTCAGCCCAAGGATGACCAGATTGCGGAAGTTCATTCCGAAACGTCAAATTCGTTGGTTGAACGGGCCCTCTGGAGACTCGTCCAATCTGAGGTAACCGCCTCGAAGAGCGACACTTCACCAACCGATTGAAGTAGCTCTTGCAGTTGGTCCGACACGGCCGAGTCGAGGCGTTCTGGCGGTGCGGTGGAGCCGGCAACGCGGCGCACGGTCTTTGCCACCAACCATGCAACGCCCAGCATCCGAGGGAAATGCCGAGTCGCGGGGTGGAGTTCGGAAAAGAGAGCGCCGACAAGCCAATTCTCTAACGAGTCCAACAGCTCGCTGAGCAAATGAATGGGAAGCGCCCGTACTCGGGAATCCGCGACCTCGATCGTTCTCAAGACCTGGCGTTCGTTGAAGGGCACCATATCTTCGATATAGGTGAGGTTTCGGGCCCGTTGTTTGAGATTCCGCGCCAAGCCCGAACGAATCGTCTCGTTGATGACCTTTTCTGCCAGAAGGACTTCCTGGAAAAGCGAGTGGGCAAAGGACACTTCGGCTTGGGGGCGGTCTCCCTTTGCGATTTTTAGCCTGACAATCGAGGTTTCCAGCAGGGACTCGAGGTTGTTTCGGGCGAACCCTTCCACAACCAGTGCCCGCACATCCTCAGCGGGCATCGCGCCGCGAGGCAGGCCGCTCGCGACCTCGGCGAGCGTGCGCAAGTCCTCTCTTATGTGTTGAGTCCCGGCGGCTCTTTCGTGCACGGTGTCGCAGATCCCATCGGTCAGGAGCTCACAGATGCCACTCACACCACTGTCAGCCAATCCACCGAGACCCGCTTTTACCGAGTCCCAATGGCTCAAGAGCATCGTGAGAAGCCGAGGGCTGTGAGTGATCGTGGCAGGAACGAATTCCCTGAGCTGAGTGCTGTCAACCTTGATGGAATAGGCCTCGGACCACGCGTCGACAAACTCGGCCACGAGATTGTCCTGCATCGGCAGAATCTCGATAACGGTGATCGGCTTACCGTAGCGCGAGAAGTATGAAAGATAATTCGGTCCCAGTGGTCCGGTCGCAACGATCGCTCTCCAGTTGGGACGATTCTCCAACAGCTCACACAGGATGCCGAAGGGGTCGTAGTCCTCTGTCCCAAGGGCCAGCGCCGTGTCTAGATTATCGGCGACCAGAATAACCGGCCCAGAGTGTTCT
>CAZDBH010000720.1:0-2536 GCA_964503485.1 uncultured Bradymonadales bacterium
TCGCTAAAAGCCAATGGCGGAGCCTGGAGCGCTATGCGCGACAGGCTCCTAGGCTTCGGGCTTTGGGGACTGGGCTTTGGGCTTTGGGCTTTGGGCTTGAGAAGGTAGTCTCCCTCTATGCGCCCGCTCTACCAGAAGCTCAGTCTTGTCTTCCTCTTGTTCTGGTCCGGCTGCGACCAAGAATCAGGGACCACACCGGCCGACCCCACGGACTCGGCGTCGGAAACACCCGTCGATGCAACGATCGAGCCCGTCGAGGAGGTCGAACCGTCAGACCTTGTAGCGAGCGACGTCGAGCCTGAGGATGTCTCCACCCAAGAGGTCGACTCGGGACTGACCGATGGCGCGCTTGATTCGGTTGACGAGGGTGAAGACCAAGCCTGGCGCAGCTCACTGTATCCCGAGGACTGGGTGCCGGGTTTTTCCGATGACGAAGGGCGTTTTCTGCACGATTTTTCCTATGCGGGCTACCGCAACGGTGAAGCATCCTTGGGGGCAGATGTGTCTGTTCACACAATCGACGTCGTCGCGGACCACGGGGCGGACCCAACGGGTAGCGAAGACGCCACAGAGGCGATTCAGGCGGCAATCGATGCTGCCAGTGACCTCGGGGGCGCAGTTGTTTTCCTGGGTGAAGGGTTGTACCGGATCGATGGACGTCTCCACGTCATTGCGTCAAACACCGTGATTCGTGGCGCGGGGCCAGAGTTGACGCGGCTACACTTCACGAACATAGACGGAATGAGCTATGCGAGTCATCTCACTGTCGGCAGCGCGTTGATACCCGGAGAGGGAGTAGCCCTCGCGGATGACGCGGAAGCGTTGTCCACAGTCGTACGTGTAGCGGACGCGTCCTCGCTCGAGGTGGGGAACGACGTGGCCATCGGCTGGGTGATATCTGAGGCGTTTGTCGAAGACCACCTCATGACCGACGTGTGGCAGGCCTTCAACGGCACGTGGCAGCCCTTCTTTTGGCGCGAAATCACAGCGATCGACACGACGAGCGATCCTCACCAGATTACGGTTGACGTTCCGCTGCGATATCCGGCCCTGACCCGCGACGAGGCGAGCGTGCGCCCTTACACTGGCTACATCAGCGAGTCCGGTGTGGAACAACTCGCGGTGTCGAACGCAGTTGGGTGGGAGGCCGCCTGGGAGACGAACCAAATTCATGCAATCGAGGTCAGGGGGGCTGCCGACTGCTGGGTCAGCGACGTACAATCGTTCGTGTCACCGTCAGCTCCGTCCGAAGGCCCGGGATCTGGAGCCCACTTGGCCTCTGGCGGCATCATCGTGCGTGATTCCAAACGCGTTACGGTCGCCGATTCGGTGATGGAGAACCCTCAACATCGCGGTGGCGGTGGCAACGGTTATCTCTTCGAGGTGCGAATAAGCAGCGAGGTTCTCTTCCGTGACGATGTGGCCAGACGGGGTCGGCACAACTTCATCCAAAACTGGGGATTCGGTGCGACGGGTATCGTTTGGCTGCGGGTGGAGAGCACTGGCGGGCGGGCCTTCTCATCGCGGGATGCGGGTTTTTCTGTCACCGGCCTCTCGGAGTTCCATCACTCCTTGGCAATGGCCAACCTGATCGACTCCAGCCACTTTGACGACGGTTGGGGGGCATCGAATCGGCTGCTCGAAAGCAGTGGTGCCGGACACACAGCGACTGAGAGTGTGCTGTGGAACATATCGGGCGAGGGGCAAGTGCGCTCCTTTCAATTCGGGTGGGGGTATGTCATCGGCACCGGAGCACAGATCGTTGTGGACGACCTATTTGGCCCGCTATACGGGCAAAATGCCGAACCGGACGACTTCATGGAGGGGTTGCGTGAAGGGGACCTGCTCGAGCCGAGCTCACTATATGACGATCAACTTCGACGCCGGCTAGAGGACTGACCGCCGGGGCGCTCTTCAGTGACTGTCATTGCCGTGATCGCACTGGGCGCCTTCGATCATCTCGCCAATCTGCTGGCGGCTCAGGTCACGAATGTCGAGTGATTCGAAGTGGCGGGTGCGGTCCCTGCTGACGTCGCCCTTACCCTCGATTGCGGCGTCCAGCAGCTCTTGGCGCATTGCAGCCAACGGTGGATTGTCGTAGCCATCACCGTCACCATCGACGTAAATCGGATTTGTGAACGCGAGAGGCCGTACGCCACTGTTGGGAATGACGGGGTCTAGTGTGGCCGGCCCGTTCGCCGAACGCACCAAGACGACGACGTAGGCGTCTTCGGCGATCTCTAGCTCCATGGTGACGGTCTTCTGGTAGTGCCAGTGTTCCAGGCCACCTTCAGCGGCGAGGACCAAGTCGTCATCGACGAGTTCGAATGTGGTCGTCATTGTTGGCGCCAGCCGGTCACTGCTTCCCCCGCCATTGGGCCAATAAACGTCTTCGGTGACATTGATATAGAGATCGATCGTATCGACACTCATCCACTGGGGAATGTCCAGCTCGACCTCGAGGGTGAGCGTGCCGTCACCGGCGTCAACAATCTCGCCAAGGCCAGCCACGTCGTCGTTGGAGTTGATGAGCCGG
>CAZDBH010000721.1:0-2525 GCA_964503485.1 uncultured Bradymonadales bacterium
GTCGGTGGGTTAGCAACACGACGAGGGCACCCCGGCCAAGCAAACTTGTGCATCCAAGAACTTCATCGTCCGGGTGCGGAGCAAGGATGATTCGATCTAGCTCAGGTTTCGGCACAACATCTGACCAGTTCGATAGCAGTACCCAGATTGTTCGCCTTCATCGCGATGTCGCCGGCCAAACCCCACCGCATGAGCTATGAAGGTCGGAAGTAGGTCCATCGCGGCTAGGTCCGGTGCAAGACCTAAGCCCACTCGACGGGCCGCATCTGACAGAGCGTCAACCCACACCCGCTGCAACTCATCCTGGCTGCCAGCCGCCATCGCACGAAGTTCCGCGAGCCTGCGGCTGTCAAGACACTCCTGGGCGATCCGCCAAAGCGCTCGCTCATCAAAGTTGACAGGCGAAGGCGCTGTCATCGTCTTCCACCAGACACTCGCCTTGGTGCCGCCCACGCGAGCGACAGGGCCAGGCAGGTGTAGGCAGCCGAGCGCTTCGACCGCTACGTCGCAAAACATTCTCGCAAAGGTCTTCATCCCTCCGCCGTGTGCGAAGGTTTCGATAGGACACTCAGCTATCTGAAGATGTGCATCGATAGCCGAGCGCGTGATGAAGAAGTCCACTCCGTACCCAACCGGCAGGCTTGAGGGGTCCAGTGTTTCGAAGAAGCGCTTCGAAAGAAGCGTGTGTCCCGCGAGAGGCTGTCGATACCGCACGCCGTATCGAGCATAGAGGGTCGGAACAGCAAGATGGTTTGTCATGTTCCCATCCCGGTGGTGCCGACGCCAGACCGGAAGCTGTAGGTCCGAACGACTATCAACTCCCTTGCGAATAAAGTTCGCAAGACTGGATGCTGGATAATTCTTGATGTCCGAGTCCAAGAACATCAGGTAGTCAGCAGGCCAGTCCGTCGCTAGCCTTAGCAGGCGACTCAAGTTGTGCCCCTTGCCACGCTCACCAGTGGGGCCACGGACCACGACTGCCTTGTGACCGAAACCGTGCCCTCCACGCCAAATTCCCTCGGATTTATCGTCACCGCCGAGGGGCTGGACAGCAAGAGCGAACCTCGTGTCGAAGGCGGGGCCCAGCATGGCGCCCGTCTCGTCAAGGAGCGCTCGAATCATGGCCAAGTTCGCCTCTTCGCCCCGAGACGGGCAGCCCACCAACAACCGGATCATACCACCGCCCCTACTCTGTGCAGCACCTCGGCCTGTCGGAGATTGGATGCGTCCAAGCGAGTAACTTCGACACACTGCGCGGCAAGTTCGAACAGTAACTCTGAGTACACTCCCACAAGGGCCACGTTGAACCGTTCATCGTACCACTTGGACCGTGTGTCACGATATCGCGACCGACGGAGTTGCCGCTCGACGCTGATCCGAGCCGGAATATCGAGGAACAGCAGTGTCGATGGCAAACGCAAGCTCTGAGCACTGCGGACTGCTTCCAGCGTCGCTTGCAATTCCTGGGTGGTATTCGCCCCGACCACCACAAGCGCGGCTTCGACAGCCACGGTGCTCAGAACGGTTCGGTCAAAGAGACAGCGATCGCTGGAGTGGAGTTCACGCTGCCTTGCAGCTTCCGCAGCAACGTAGTTTGGGCCACTCTCTTCCCATCCGTTCCACTCAATTTCCGGCGCGAGCCTCTCAAAAACACCCTGCTCCAGAAGTCCTTCGCAAAGCGTAGTCTTACCTGCGCCCGCAAGCCCTTCGACTCCGAGCCATCTATTTTCCCTTCGAACCGACAGGCAGCTGAGCGCGTCAGCGCAGGAGTGAAGGAGATTGCCAATCATACGAAATCATGCGCTCCAGTAGCTGGTCAAAGTTGTGGATAGATGTCTCGAAACTCGCACGGAGTTCGCTCTTGTTGAGACGTCCCACGTCGCCCTGTGCGACGATCATCGCAGGAGACTCAATCGGTTCGGAACTTCGCCCGTACACGAGAACTGAAAGGAAGTCGCTCTTCTCACCGACTAGGTCACGAGCAACCTCATCCGCAACGTGGTGGTAGATCTTCCCAGTGTGATAGGCTGGGTGCTTCCCGAATGCGCACTCCATTGAATGGGGACGGAAGAGAGAAATCACGCCCGACAGGTGATTGCCTCTACCCGTCATGCCAAGATCACGAAGCTCGAGCGCCGACCCAAACCCCACAAGAAATGGGTGGTCCTCCAGTTGGTCATTCGAGTTCAGCAGCAATTCAAGGCTGACACCTGGGAATTCCGCGCCCATGCGCCGCAGCAGCATTTCGCGCACCGATTGGACAGTAGCCTCGTACTCAACCCGTGACTTCACCGATGATGCTAGGACCGGGACACTCGCTGTGACCGAAAAGTGGCCTTCGTCGCGAACGACCATTACCTTGACGTCCGTGCCGAGACCAACGATTGTCGCGTTCCGCGCCGCATCGAAGACCGCACCCTCAACAGCGGCAGCTAACTGCTCGGTCGGTGTCGGCGGCCAGTGAGCCACTGCACACGCCGTGTCGTTGCCTAGCCGGTGCGTTAGCTCAGGCAGGTCCGCATAAC
>CAZDBH010000722.1:0-2491 GCA_964503485.1 uncultured Bradymonadales bacterium
ACCATCCATTTAACCGGCACAAAACAAACGTGCCTCTGGTATCCGCCCCCAAAGTGGTAACTTCATTGAACAACGCAAAAGTGCAGCGGCGATTAACACGCGCCAGATCGGTCGTCAAATAAAAACTCGGTCGTCAAACAAAAACTCAACAGCACGAAGAGGATATCGGGAGCAGGAGATCCGCTGAGCCCTCCGAAGACACTATTGTTGCCGGAGGACAATGAGGGTGTTAGCCATGGAGGTGGACGCAGCCTCTAGGAGGAGGACATGGCAAGCAGGCACGAGGGCCCAAGCCCCAATATTCTCGATCGAGCGCTCAACCTCTTTACCGAAGTAAGGGGAGGGGAGGGGCTGAAAGCGATCGTGTTGGCCCTCAACATCTTTCTGCTCATGACGAGCTACTACATCATCAAACCCGTGCGAGAAGCGCTCATTTTGGCCGGGGAAGGTGCTGTGGCCAAGAGTTACCTCGTGGCCGGTATGGCCGCTCTGCTCATCTTTTTGATTCCAGCCTACTCAAAACTCGTCGACCGTCTCGGGCGCAACCGCCTCATCGGAGGGGTAACCGCATTCTTCATTGGCTGTCTGGTCCTGTTCTGGGTGCTCAGCAAAAGCGATGTGCCCAAACTCGAGATGGCTTTTTTCGTGTGGGTCGGCATCTTCAACGTGATGATTATCGCCCAGTTCTGGTCCTTCGCGAACGACGTGTATACCAACGAAGCAGGTAAACGCCTCTTTCCGATCGTGGCCGTTGGTGGTTCCATCGGTGCCGCTGTTGGATCCGGCGTTGCCAAGATGCTGCTGGACTTCCTGGGTGTGTACGAACTGCTACTCGTGGCCGCAGTTCTTCTCGGGATCTGCATCCTGCTCACCGTCCTTGTGGGTATGATGGGAGACGAGGCTGAGGAGGCCGAGGAGGGCGGCTCGCAAGGCGATTCGGAACACAAGAGCATGGGTTTCGACCTGCTCTTCAAACACAAATACCTCGGCCTCATCGCTCTGTTGGTGCTCATCCTCAACCTCGTAAACACGAACGGGGAGTACATTCTCGGGCAAATGGCTCAGGACCACTACGAGGAACAGACAGAGATCGCGGTAGCTGCTGCCATCGCTGCAGGTGAGCCCCTGATGTTCGGGGACAACGAGCTCGGTGATCCGAATGATGAAGAGGTGCAAGGCGCCTATCTTGGTTCGTCCATCGGGTCGTTTTACTCGACGTTTTTCTTCTGGGTGAACGTCCTCGGGGTCGCATTTCAGCTCTTGCTGGTGGGACGTCTGGTGAAGTACGGCGGAATCAAAGCCGCTCTATTTATGCTGCCGATCATCGCGTTTGGTACCTACGCCCTGATTCTCGCTTTCCCCATCTTGGGGTACGCCCGCATAGGAAAGACCGCCGAAAATGCGACGGACTATTCCGTAAACAACACCGTTCGCCACATGCTCTTCCTGCCGACCTCGCGAGAGATCAAGTACAAAGCCAAACAGGCTGTCGACAGCTTCATGCAGCGAGCGGGTGATCTGGTTTCGGCGGGCATTGTGTTCCTAGCGACTTCAGCGGCGCTCGGAACCGCCGGATTCGCTGCCCTGAACCTAGGTGTTGTCGTTATCTGGCTGTTCATCGCGCTGGCGATCGTCAAGGAGCACAAACGCATCGAGGCTGGCGAACTTCGCGACTTCACAGATATGGACCACCACGTTGAGTGACCTGTCCCTTAGCCGCAGAGTTGTCGTGGCCTTCGCTGTACTGATATGCGCGGGGGTGTCGAGCCTACCGAGAGTTGGCCAAGCTCAGGAGGAACCCAACCTTTTTCAGGGCTACGAGGCCGGCATCGCCGATGCGGCCTTCATGGGCACGGTATTCGCCCTCGACATTGGAATGCGGATTGTTGGACCGCCCGGCAATCCCAACCAGAATCCGAACTCAATCGACGAAGCCGTGCGAAAGGCGCTCCTGTGGGAGAACCCGCAGACCGCTGCCCTCGTATCAGACATCGTTTTGGGCACGTTGCTGACCAGCGCCTTCACGGGGCCGTTTCTCGAGGATTTTTCGCTGGAGGGGCAGGCCGGGAACGCTTCCCTGAGCGGCATTGAGGCGCTGCTGACAGTCGATTTGGTCACCCAGGTCTTCAAACACCTGAGCAGCCGACAACGCCCCGGTGCCTACTTCGCCGGCAGTGATAGCCACTATAACTCGTTCTACTCGGGCCACGCCGCGGGTGCCTTTGCTTCAGCGACTGTGCTGACCGCCTACGCACTGGAAATGGACTGGATGGACGATGATTTGCGCTGGGTGATACCGACAGTGAGTTACGCCAGTGCCAGTCTGACCGCCTACCTCAGAGTAGCAGCCGACAGACACTGGCTCTCAGATGTACTGGTTGGCGCCGCTGTCGGCACCGGCCTGTCTTATATGGTGTTGCTGATTCGGCCCGAGTTTGACTAGGAGCCTGTCGCGCATAGCGCTCCAGGCTCCGCCATTGGCTTTTAGCGA
>CAZDBH010000723.1:0-2458 GCA_964503485.1 uncultured Bradymonadales bacterium
CGATCCAATAACAGCTCAAAGGGAGCTGCTTGAGCTAATCGCTTACCGCTAAAACCTAACGGCTGGAGTCCGGGGCGTTATACGCGACGGGCTCCTAGGCTTTGGGGCTCAACGGAGTGAGGCTGTGCTCACGAGATTATCGAACGTGTTTGCTGGTAGGTCGGTCGCAATTACATAAGTGACGCCATTGTTGTTAAAAAGAGCGACGTTGTAACCAGCTGAGGTACTTCGATAGTAATCGTCCCCGATTCGATCGTCCCGCTTCTGAGGTATCGTCAGATTGACTGCGTCCTCGTACATCAGGACGGACACCTTCGTGCCTTCGACGTCGTAGACAACGTGGGCAGCGCTGCGGTTGTTCATCTGAGTCAATCTTCCACCGAGCACGTTGGCATCTTCGTCGGCTTCGAACTGGGGAAGATGGACGGGGAAGTCGACTTTGTCGGAAAACCACTGAACCACGGTCTCTGCGTCCGGTCCGGTGACTTCGACTGGGAGACTTCGCCTGTGCCAGTCGACGAGCGCTTCGACCACTGGTAGCGGCGCAGAATAGACGGTCTCTTCCGTGAAATTCTGGTGTTTCTGCAGCAGACCTGGAACCAATAGAATCGCGCAAAGGGCGGCGGCTGCCCCAAAGAGGGTGCGCGGAGAGAGAGCGAGTTGCTCACCTCGAGCCGTCTTCAGAGCTTTCTGAATATCGATTCGGAGATGTTGGGGCGCTTCGACAGGTCCCACCGCGTTCTTGAGGAAGTGGCGAAATGCGGTGCGCTGAGCAATTGCGGTTGCGCAGCGTTCGCATGAATCGAGATGAGCGTCCAGTTCGCGCTGCTCGCTCCCGTCGAACTCTCCGTCGACGTAGGCGTCTGCGAACCGTTGGACATCTGCGCAGTTCATTCGTCTAGCCCACTACCTTCGCTGTGCCCGGGAAAGGGAGGACGTTGTCCCCCCTCTTCGGCACGGCAGGAACGATGCCTTCGCTGATCGCGTAGTCCAGGAGCTGCTTCTGCAGGATCCGTCGGCCGCGATAAAGGCGACTCATGATGGTTCCGATTGGACACTCGACGATTTCGGCGGCGTCTTTGTACGGTAAATCGAAAACGTCCACCAGCAGGACCACGGTACGGAAGTCGACCGGGACCTTGTCGAGTGCGGCGATCACTTCGTCTCCGAAGAAATTGGCCATCATCTTGGCCTTGTCACCGCCAAATTCGTCCATCGGGCTGGGTTTAGCGCTGGCCAACACCTCAAGCGGAGACACGGCCAGATCGTCGGCGAACACCGTCCGTTGACGCTGTTTCTTGCGGTATCTATTGATGAAGGTGTTGGTTAGGATCTTGAAGAGCCAGGCTTTGCAATTGGTGCCAGCCTGGTACTTGTCCCAATGTTGATAAGCTTTGAGGCAGGTATCCTGTACCAGATCCTCGGCGTCTCGCTCGTTCTTGGCCAGGCGAAGCGCCATGCCATAGAGGGCGTTCAGGTGGACCATTGCCTCCTGCTCGAACCTCTTTTTTCTTTTTCTTTCACTAAACAACGTCGGCGTCCTTACCACGGACCCGAAACATACCGCGCTCGTACCAAGAGCTTGCAACATTATGGTGCATTCCGTCTATTCCCACAAATCTGAACTTATTTTTCGCAGCAGCGTCGATTTGGCTCAAACCGGTCGTAATCGCGTGGTTTGGTTGGGCAATTTTGGCTGTTCGTTTAGCTAGACCGGCCAGCGCAGAATCGCTTTCTGAGCGGGTTAATCGACTTGGTTGCCGGTGTGAACGACACCTGCACTGGCGAACCGTTCTATAATCAGCTGTAATTAAAGGGGAATTTTGAGAACAAAACCGTCGACCACAGGTCCTTCGATTGGATGCACAAAAGGCTAGCGTACTCCCCCGAGCGGTGCTACATGCAAACCGCATTCAGATCGTGTTTTAGGGAGAGTTACTGTGATTATTGGCATACCCAAAGAAATCAAGAATCACGAGTACCGCGTTGGGATGGTGCCCGGCGGAGCCAAACTGCTGGTCGATGCAGGCCACACCGTCTTCGTTGAAACGGGCGCGGGAATCGGGAGCTCGATTCCCGATTCGGCCTACGTCGAAGTCGGTGCCGGGATCATTGACAACGCCAGCGAACTGTGGCGCCGGTCAAACATGATCGTGAAGGTCAAAGAGCCGGTCGAGGTCGAATATGACCGAATGCAACCAGGCCAAATCGTCTACACTTATTTCCATCTGGCGGCCGTTCCCGAGCTCGCCAAGGTGCTGCTATCGAGAAAAGTCTCCGCGGTTGCATACGAGACCATCGAACTCCCTGACGGCCGGCTCCCACTCCTTCAACCCATGAGTGAGGTTGCGGGACGGATGGCGATTCAAGTGGGGGCTCGGTGCCTGGAACGCGAATTCGGCGGTGCTGGCGTGCTTCTGGGAGGCGTCCCCGGCGTTCACCGCGGTCAAGTCGTTAT
>CAZDBH010000724.1:0-2439 GCA_964503485.1 uncultured Bradymonadales bacterium
GACGTGGTCGCGGTGACTGGTCCAACCAGCGTGCCACCTCCCAGCGGGGTCGAAGTCGTGGCGGTAGAATCTGCCGCGGAAATGGCGGCTGCTGTCGACGCCGAACTCCAAAAGAGTGTCGATATCGCAGTCTTTACCGCCGCGGTTTGTGATGCGACACCCTCGTCTGTGGTGGATGGCAAAATCACCAAAACGGAGCTGCCTCAACAGCTCGATCTGACCAGGACGGTCGACATACTCGCGACGGTTTGTAGCCGTTCCCAGCGTCCCTTTTGCGTGGGTTTTGCCGCCGAAGCGGGTGACGTCGAAGCCAGGACGGTGGAAAAGTGTCGGCGCAAGGGCGCGGACGTGATGGTCGGCAACGACGTATCCGCTGGCGCGGCTTTCGGTTCAGACCAAAACACCGTCGTCGTCACCGACGTAAAGGGCGTACTGGAGTCCGCCGGACCGGACTCGAAACTCGCGATTGCCAGCCGGGTCTGGCAGGTGATACTAGGGCGTTATGAGCTCTCCAGCTGAACAACTGGTGACCCTTTTCGGTGACTTGTCGCAGTCTCTCTCTGCCCAAGAGGAGCTGGGTGGGACGCTGCTTCGCCCCGTAGTAGACGCTCCGTGGATGCACGAGGCTCCGAGCCAGACACCGATTCAGACCCAGTCCAAACCGACTGGAGCGGCGCCAGCCACAACACCGCCTGCCCCGACACCGGTGCACCGGCCCAAACTGACTCTGCCAGAAATCTCGGATGAGCTGGGCGACTGCAAGCGCTGCCGTCTGTGCGCTGGTCGCAAGAACATCGTTTTCGGAGTCGGCAATCCCGATGCGGATTTGATGTTCATCGGCGAGGCGCCTGGAGCCGATGAAGACAGGCTCGGAGAGCCTTTCGTAGGCAAAGCCGGCCAGCTCCTGACCAAGATGATCGGAGCGATGGGCCTGCAGCGTTCCGATGTGTACATCGCGAACGTGATAAAATGTCGACCCCCGCAAAATCGAGACCCCGAGTCCGACGAGATTTCGGAGTGTGAACCGTTCTTGCTCAAACAAATAGACGCGATCAAGCCGAAAGTAATGGTCACATTGGGCAGGGTCTCTGCCTCGGCGCTACTGAAACGGCACGTCCGGATCACACGAGAGCGGGGGCGTTGGGTTACGTATCACGACGTACCACTGATGCCGACCTTTCACCCCGCCTATCTGTTGAGAAATCCCAGCGCCAAACGAGAAGCATGGGCAGATCTTAAGGCTGTGATGGCGCGGCTGGGCCTATCGCCACCCAAACGCTAGAATTGTGGGAAATTTTCCTGCCCGATGGCATTGTTGCTCACGCGTGAAGCGTTGGCCGGAAGGTCGAAATCTCAAATGAACCAGTTTCATACAACCCTCGGCGACCTCGCCGACTTGCTCGACGCCAGTCTGGCTCCTGAGTATCGGGAGCATGCCGTCCGAGAGATCTGCACCGATACTCGACAGATCGGCCGCGGTGAGTTCCTGTTTGTGCCCATCCAAGGGCCTAACTTCGATGGTCACCGATTCCTCGCCGACGCAGCGAGACTGGGCGCCGTTGGATCACTCGCCCGTAGGGGAGGGGGGCACACAGCCGCTACACCCCTTCTCGAGGTCGACGATACCGTCGAGGCGCTCCAGAAGATTGCCGCTTGGTGGCGAACTCGCCTCAAAGGCACGGTTGTTGGAATTACCGGCAGTAACGGCAAGACGATCACCAAAGAGATGGCCAACTCGATTCTGGCCCAGTCCCATCGCGTTTACAGAAGCCCGGGTAGCTTCAACAGCCAAGTCGGTGTGGCCCTCAGTTTGCTGCGGGCACCATCTGATTGCGACATCTACCTCATCGAATGCGGGATCAGTCGGCCCAACGAGATGAGTCGGCTTCAGGGAATGGTGAAGCCAGACCTTGGCCTCCTTACCAACATCGGCACAGCCCACGTTGCTGGGTTGGGTAGTGCAGAAGGAATCGCAACAGAGAAGGCGGTTCTCTTTGCCGACATGGCCGGGCCCCTAATCGCCCATGAGTCAGTACTCTCCTCTCAGACCGTTCGCAACCTCGCCACCGAGCTTGTTCTGGCCGGCCGCGCCGCGAAGGCTGCGGTCAGAATTCACGACGAGGAACTCGGCAGGACCGGGTGCGCCTTTGGCCTCGAAGGTGACTCGTTCGACCTTTCGATTCAGCTGAACAGCTTCGCCGCCCACGACGTGGACAACGCCGCCTGCGCTGCGGCCCTCGCTCTTTCGCTGGGAGCCACCCCAACCCATATTCTGTCAGGACTCGAGAGCCACGAACCCGTGCCGATGCGTATCGAGGTGCACACGTCGACGACAGGCTCAGGAATCACGCTCATAAACGACAGCTACAGCGCAGACCCAGTATCGATGGCCTCCGCTCTGCGAACGCTCCAGAACCTGTCTGGGCCGAGACGGTCCAT
>CAZDBH010000725.1:0-2415 GCA_964503485.1 uncultured Bradymonadales bacterium
GCGACCGCCGCTCCGACGAGAACTTCATCTGCGAGGGTGAATGTGTTGACGGTTGTGACGGCGACAACGTGGCGTGTACGTCGGATGGTCTGGGGATCGTCGACTGTCAGCTCGCCTCGAACGGGTGCTGGGTCTTGATGGGCCGCGTCCTGTGCCCGAACGGCGGATCGTGCGGAAACGGCCGATGCGGTGTCGAGCCAACCTGCCTAGACGGTGACGGTGACGGCTACGGACCAAACTGCACCAACGAGGACGACTGCCTTCCGGCCCACGCGGCGAGCTATCCGACCGCTGACGAGGTCTGTGACGGACTCGACAACAACTGCGACGGAACCGTCGACGAGAACGCATGCGACTCCTGCGTTCCATCCTCTGAGACGAGCCCCAGAGTCGGTTTGCCACACTACGGCGTCGCATGCGGTGGTACCGAGTACGTTTCAATTGGTTCGGCGCAGAGTGGTGATACCATCGCCGTTGCCTTGTCGGGCGAGCGGGTCGAGCCGTTCGCCTATGGCCGCGAGCAATCGGGCAGCTTCAACTCGATTGGTGATTCTGTTTCTTCGGGCCTGGGTTCGGTGGCTGTCTTCCAAGCACCGAGCAGCGGCGACTACCGGATGAGAATCGCCATCGACGTGGGCACTAGCTACCAAGTTGCCGCCGTCGTATCGGATGGATCGGGCTGCATAGACGACAGTCGCGAACCGAACGACTCGCCCGCCCAGGCGACTCCCGTCGGTCAATTGCCATTTGCCGCCGACGGCACCGTATGCGCGGGTGACAGCGATTATTTCTCGTTCGATCGTCCCGAAGGCAGCGTTCTGACCGCCACGGTCGCTCATCAAGGAACCGGTAGTGGCGACGTGGGCCTGACCCTGTGGCGCAATGGCGGACTGGTTTCTCCGGGATTTGTCGGCAGCACCAGCGAAGGGTTCGCCACGAGTCACTACGCCTTTGTCAGTTTGGATGAGCCAGGCGAGTACTCGGTCGCAGTTACCGGTATCGCCTCGGGCGGCGGTAGCTACGCGCTCACAATCGACGCCATCGATTTTCCGGATTGCAGTGACGATACCGGAGATTTGGACGTCGGCGACGATGTAGTCGCCAACGCCTCGGCGGCCCTCACCCACGGTTCGACCTTCACAGGCGTGTTGTGTCCAGGTGACTACGACGTGTTCGAGCTCGGCGAACTGAGCGCTGGCGACCACGTGGATGCCACCCTCTCGCACGACCTCTCAATCAACCTAGACGGACGCCTGCTGCGAGACAGTTGGATCGGGCTGGCGCAGGAACAACGAAATGATGGGGCCACCGAGCGCTTCAACAATGACATTAGCGCCGACGGTACCTATTACCTCGTAATCTACGGCCGAACCGCGTCGGACAGCGGCGCTTATACCCTTCGCTGGGAGTAGGAACTCAATGCAAGAAACGATCAGCTATTCGCTAGATATCCCAGCCGACCGCTACATGAAAGATGTGTTCTTGGATGCGGACTTCACTGCAGCCCTACATTTGGAGGGTCTCGGTTTCGAGTCGTTTCGAGTCGTCGACTTTGTCGAGGCCGCTACGGGGGTCCTTCGTATCGTCGAAGCCAAACCCCGTATGAATGCACCCGGCTTCGTTCAGAAAGTACTTGGAAAGTCCCAGAGCTACCGCGAGGAAGGCAGGCTTGGAGAGGATGGCGTGTGGCGCTATCTGATCCTGCCGAATTCGGCCAAGGGTCGAATCAAGATTGCGGGTGTGCTCAAGGCGAAAGACACCGATGCCGGCTGCTCGCTTACCTTCTCACTCGAGGCAACCGCCAAGATTCCGCTGATCGGTAAGAAGATCGAAGCCTTCATACTCAAGCAGTTTGCCGACAACCTGCGCAAGCAGGAAGCGTTCACGAAGAAGTGGGTCGAGACCAAGCTCTGAACTTCGAGCTTGTCGGACCGGGGGCTGGTCCTACTCCCCGAAAAACCGGTAGTTGCCGATCTCATCGAGTTCGCCGAACGTGGGTGGCGCCTCCAAGCGTCCTTTGAGCGTGGTTTGGAAATCGCCGAAGGCGGCAGTCGTCGCGATTGGGTTGCTGCCATCCTCGGTTTCGATCGAAGCCATGTGTACGAAACTCACGCCATCGGGCAACCGAAACGAAGCGTATCGGATTCCCTCTGGTGCCGAGGCCTTCAGTTCCTCGAATACTCTCTCGATGTACTTGGCGTTCTCATCCCCGGTTCCCGGCTTGACACTGTATTGGACTAAGACTCGTTTCATGATGCTCCCCAGTTCGGTTCATTCGTTTCTCGCTGCGGCTGGAGTGTCTTCGATCGGCTAGGAAACGGGAAGAGAGAAGAAGGGAACGGCAAAGTGGGACGTGTGTGTCGCCTAGGAGCCTGTCGCGCATAGCGCTCCAGGCTCCGCCATTGGCTTTTAGCG
>CAZDBH010000726.1:0-2376 GCA_964503485.1 uncultured Bradymonadales bacterium
GCTAATCGCTAAAAGCCAATGGCGGAGCCTGGCGCTATGCGCGACAGGCTCCTAGCCAGTCGTTCTCAGGCCCTACCGATCCGAGTTTTGACTTGAACCGCCTCTCACCCTCGCCTTTCGGTCCTCGAGTCCCTGTGGAATCACAGCGAGACCCCCGTGCAACTCGGTTTCGAGTATGATTGCGAGTAGCACGACGCAGAAGGACGAGGTGAGTGATCATCGATCACAAGAGAAGAGGTCTGGTGCTCAGATCTCTAGGTCGAATCCGACTCGGCCGTGCTCGACGCCGTTGATCAGTACCTCGACAAAATGGCGTCCGGGGTAATAGCGTCGAGTCGAGATCGGCTTGATAGCGTGCCTTTTCCGGATTGCGACCGAGGCGTTGGCCGCGAGCTTGCGTTCGCTGAGCTTGAATACCTTTGGGGTGGTCGTGCCGTTCTTCTTAACGTGGTGGACGGCATAATCGAGTACCAGTTTTTGTTCGCTCTCTGCCTTCGAACTCAAGACGAAGCGAAGTTCGATGCCGTCTTCGCCCAGCTTGACCGACTGCGGATCGACACGGAGCGCTTCAACAGAGACCTTCGGGTTCTCGGTGAAGCCGAGTATCGGGAAGACGGCCGGGTGGCCCGCCTTGATGAGTGTTCGCAGGGCGTGACGGATCAGTCTCTTCCGATTCTTGTCCGCGCCTTTGCTCCACGCTGAGCAGACGGCGACGACGACCTCGGGGTGGTCCTTGGCGATGTCATTCAGATTATTGGCAACCGATCGCCTCACGTACTCTGACGAGTCGTCCTTCAGTCGTTCCAACAGCGCAATGACCGGCTCGGGGTCCTTTTGAAAGAGTGGCAGGTTCCCAGCCCAAGGCAGTCTGGGACGGCAGCCTTCGGACGCCAAGCGGCGCACGTGTTCGTTCTCGTCGCTGGCCCAGCGAAGCATATGGCCCATGGCTCGAACCGGATCGGCCTTGAGGAAGGGCCGAACTGCCATTTCGGCGCTTCCTAGGGGGGTGAGTTGACGGCAGATCTCCATCGCAAGATCGGGGTGCTCGAGACCGAACTCCCCCACGTAGTCGATGATGGGCCAGCTGGCGAACATGCCCATACCGCCCATCGCACTGCTGTCCCATGATTGACCCGCCCGCACGAGGATGTCAGCTGCGATGGGAAAGGACTTGGGTAGGAACCGGCGAAGCACCTGAATCACGTGGGCAATCCGCTGCTTCAGCTCCAGCTCGTCCATTCCCTCGAGCGCTTGGCATATAAGCGCTTCGCTGTCTAATCCAGGCATTGCCGTCGCCAGCGCGTCGCACATGACTGCGAGTGACTGACGGCCAACATAATCTTTGAACGGTTTCTGCTCTGCCATTGCGACTTCTGGTGTAACAGGACCGCCGCTGGAGTTGAATAGAGTCTGGTGTCTGCTAGGATGGCGCCCGAATTTACGAATCGAGATGTCCAGTCGCCTCCTGATCAGGTCTGCGCCTGACTGGGAATACGCCCGATAGGAATAGCAATGCCCCGGTTCATGATTGCGCTCTTGCTCTTGCTCTTGCTTTCGACAAACACGGCGTTTGCTCAAGACTATTGGCCCACGTGGGGTGGCGACAGCCGACGCACTCATCAGAGTGTATTCGATGGTCCCGACTCCCTCGACGACTTCACAATCGAAGCGTACATCGCCGAGTGCGACGTCCATATCAACACCTCGGCGACCATCGACGACGAAGGCCGTCTGTTCTTCGGTTCCTGGGGCGTGGGACGCACCGACGGCTCAACTGACCGGTCACGATGGAGCAAAGGGGACGGCAAAATCTACGGTTTGAGTTGGGACCTCACCGAGTTGTGGAGCCCACTCGATCCCGGCGTGGTGCCCTGGTGCTACGAGTACGACGACCGTGACTTGAATCGACTCGAGTGTCCCGGACCTGGGGTTTGGAATGGGTACAACGGCACGGTGGAGGGAGCGGGCGCGATTGGGCCCGACAACGTGATCTACTTTGGCCGCGGGGACGGTGCCGTCTACGGGGTCGACATGGACAGCGGTGAAGTTGTCTGGCGTTTTGACACCTACAACCCCCTCGACCGCGACGATCCGGAGGGTGGAGGGGAAGTCATCACCCCAATCCTTTACCACGACGGTATGGTGTATTTCGCGACGGTGGCTCCGCCCAACATTCCCCACGTCGCGTGGGAGACCAACGCGATCTACGGCGTGGCCCTCGACTCTCCCGAGGACCACCATTGGCGTTATCCGCCCGACGAGCGCACGCTCGACGGCGAAGAGTTCCTGGCGGCTCCGGCTCTATCCCCCGACGGAGAGACTGTCTATTTCGGCGCGATGCATGCCATCGTGGCCGACACGACAATGCCGGCGAAT
>CAZDBH010000727.1:0-2367 GCA_964503485.1 uncultured Bradymonadales bacterium
TCGGTGCCCCCACCGTCCCCGCTGGCGTCGTCCCCGCCTTTGCCTCCGCTGCTGCTGCTCGAACAACCTGCGATCGTCATTCCAAAGATCAGTCCCAAAATGGACAAAACGAGTCGAATCCTCATCACGTTCCTCCGCGATTGCGTCGTCAGTCGGTCTCTAATTGTGTACAGCGACCAACACACTAGTCTGTTCGAGTCAACAAAGGCCCGATCCCGCGGGTGGTAAGGACCCGCGAGTCAAAATCTCTCCTTGACTGTGTCAAAAACGATCCGTAATGTGCCGCTGACTGATGAGTCAGTCAAGGGGTCGGCGCAGACAACGGGGAGTTTCATGACAGTGATAACCAGAATCATGTTCTGCGCGGGTGTGTTGGCGTTCCTCAGCGGATGCGGCGACACACCGAGCACGGCGCAGGAATCGGAGCCGAATACAGTGGACGAGCGCGATCGAGGCACTTCATCGAGCACGCCTGACTACGAGCCAGGCGTTGATGCGGGCGTTGTCGATAGTGGAAACCCGTCGGGCGAGCCCGATGTAGGAACCAGCCAAGAAATCGCCGAGACGCCGGATGTACAAGTCGATCCGGGGTCAACGCCCGACACCGGGGTCGGTGCGCCGGACACGGGAAGTGTCGAAGGATGCCCGGACCACAGCGGACTCACAGGTGGCGTGGGCCAGCGCCTCATAATCGAAACGGTGAACTTCGAGAGCGATAGCGTGGTCGTGCGCAACATCAGTGCACAGGAGGTAGCGTTCTCTTTCGACAACGCCCGCCTGCAGCCCGCCTGGCGCATCTACGCGAACAATGCCGCGAACGCCCGCGAGCTCCCCATGAACTTCCCGATAGCAGCCGGCGCGGCGGTTCGTATTTACCTGCGAGAGGCGGGGCAGAATACGAGCAGCGAAATCTACCTCGACTGGGGCGTCTCCTCCGGTGCCGATTTGGAGGACAGTATCTGGGAAGGTGGCAGTGAGGTAGCCATTCTTTCGCCTAACGACAGTAGTTCTGACCACACCGCCATGGAGGCTTACGTTCGCTGGGGTGGCGAGGATGTGATCGGCCCCTCCGAGTACTTCAGAGACGAAGCCTTCGCTGGTGGCAAGTGGTCAGGTGACGAGCGCGGAGACTACGTCTTCGTGCTCGAGGGAACGCCTGGAATCACGGTCCAGTCGAACGGAAACACAACTGATCCGACCGCCTGGACGCACGACGTAGAAACTCGCTGCCTCTAGGATCGAGGGACTACCAGTATCGGTGAGACGGGTGTTAAGGTGGCGCCGATTTTGACCGTTGATCACGAGTAGCCTCACCGATGACTCACTCAATATTGACCGAATTGGACGCCCTGGTTGGCAGAGAATCAGAGCTCGAAGCGATAAGCCGAGCACTTAGTTCAGTAGCCAAGCGGCTGCGCGCCGCCGCCGTTGGGGCCTATCAGATCACCTGCTCAGACGAGACAGAGCGGGAATGTATCGAGACCTTTCACGACGAATTCGTCAAAGAGCACCTTCCTGAGCTCAAGTTCTGGAGCCGCTCCTGTTTCAGAACGGCGAACTTGGGTGGGCGCTACGAGGCCGATGCCCTAGGGCTGGCTGAGGACCATTTTGCGACCCAACCGACAGAAGCGTCCTTCAAGTTGCTGGTGGTGAAGAACAACGCCCACGTTTGCGTTGCAGACGGTCCCGACGGCACAACCTACGGAATCATGAGCCGATACGATCGCGAGTCGACCTGTTGTGGGGCTCTTACCGCCCTTCTCAACGGGGCTGACACGATTTACACCCGCGAGATCGGAGCCGCCTTTTCCCATGACGGCGTTGACCGCCGCGCCGCGATACTGGCTCTCGAGCCGCCGGACAGACTGCTGCGGGCAGCCATCGTGAACGCGTTGATGCAAGGGCGTTTGGCTGCCGAAGAGGCACGGAACCACAAGGCGCACACACCCACCGTGTATCTCATCGTCAGTTGCGTGACGTTGAACAGGGCCAAGAAAGACCACGAGATTTTGTGTGGCGCACGCCTCATCGACTTTCGTGGTGACGAACCATCGGAGGCAAGTGTGGGTCTCGGTGATAACCCGACCAACTACCAAGTCTCAAAAGAACTCGGCCAACTTCTCGTGACGTCCGGGTAGAATCTCCACACGGCTCGTTCCCAGACGAGTTCTCGACCGCCAAGAGGGCGGGTCCGTAGGGCTGCACGCGCCCGTTCAGACCAACTTAATTATGCTTAAGTTCAATTGTCGATCCTCCGTCGCTAGTCTCAGTTCCAAGAGACAACAGAAGGCGGAGAACAACGGAATGCAAAGCACAGCTAGGAGCCTGTCGCGCATAGCGCTCCAGGCTCCGCCATTGGCTTTTAGC
>CAZDBH010000728.1:0-2362 GCA_964503485.1 uncultured Bradymonadales bacterium
TGGTGTTGAACATTACATCGACAACACCTGCGTTTTTGGCGTACTCGACCATCTCGACGATTCGTTTGTTGACCAACGGCTCACCGAGGAAGTTGTACTTCACCGAACAGAGCCCTCTCTCGACACCCTCGTCGATCAGGCGTTTGTATGTCGCAAGATCAAAGGGGCGAACCTTCCAGAAGCGGCCCTCCTCGAGCATCTCGGTCCGCGGACACATTCCACACTTGAGGTTGCAGGAACTCGTGGCCTCGACGTCCAGATGAATAGGGAAGTCTTCCACGATGCGTTCGGTAGGATTGTCAACCCATTTCTTTCGGTAGGCGTGATAGTCCGGACTTCGACTTGCCTCAAAGCGCTTTTCGAGATCGCTCGGCAGCTGATGGTAGTTGTGATCGATGGGAGTTTCTATCGCCGGCGCGCACGCATCTTCGCTCATTGTGTTCTCCTGCGTCGGTTCAAAGCAATTCGCTGATGGATTAAGCTGCCTGAGTAAACCAGCAGCCATTGACGATTGCTCCCCCAAACCCGATTTCTATGTACAGGCACGGGGGTACCCATGCCGGACCGATTCTCGCTCCCATCCACCCGCATCTGGCGACGAACGCACCGGAAAGTCGAGATGGGTTTGCTATTAATAGAGAGGTTGCACGATCTGGACAATTTTCTCAAGGTAGTACCCGGATTTGTGGGAACCGGTAGCCCAGAATTCTTGCCTCTCTCATCGCCCCTCCAGACTGTGTAACGGGTCGGCGGCCGACCGTTGGCGTGCGGGCCACTAGGA
This sequence comes from uncultured Bradymonadales bacterium, assembly GCA_964503485.1. GTDB lineage: Bacteria > Myxococcota_A > Bradymonadia > JAFGEP01 > JAFGEP01 > CAZDBH01. Next base: position 782 of record CAZDBH010000728.1, read on the forward strand.
GCATTCGAGCGCCATGGCGTGCTGGATTCCAAGGTGGTAACGTCTGCGCATACTAGTGACCTCGTTGGAAGCCTCGGAGGCGATGATGAAGCGGATTTTGGTGGTAGCGGCACATCCAGACGACGAAACACTCGGCTGCGGTGGCACAATGCTGAGGGAGCGCGCTGCTGGCAACGAAGTGTATTGGCTGATTGCGACGAGCCTGACTGAAAGTAGTGGATTCTCGTTAGAGCAAGCAGCCGTGAGAGCCAAGGAGATTGAAGAGGTCGCGGCGGCGTACGATGTCACAGAGACCGTTCAGCTGGGATTCCCTACCGCCCGGCTCGATAATTTGCCAATGCTCGAGATTGTCAGCGCGTTCGCTAAAGCGGTGTCGCGAATCGCACCGACCGACGTCTACCTTCCGTTCCCCGGCGACGCGCACTCCGATCATGGGGTGGTCTTCGACGCGGGCGCGTCCACCTCGAAGTGGTTTCGCTACCCCTCAGTCAGGCGCGTTCTGACTTACGAGACGATGTCTGAGACAGATTTTGACCTCTCTGCCGACGCAGTCGGATTTCGCCCAAACGTGTTCGTAGATATCACCGACTGGTTGCCCGACAAGATTCGGATTATGCAGATCTACGCCAGTGAATTGGGCGAACACCCGTTCCCTCGGAGCAATGACGGAATGCGCGCTCTAGCCACGGTTCGCGGTGCTGCGAGCGGATTCGTCGCTGCAGAATCGTTCGTGCTCTTGCGCGAGCGTGTGACCTAACCGCTGGGCTGCTCAACCGTCCTTCGGTTGGTGGTGAGCCAGATAGCTGTCTAGCAATCCAATATCGACCCACTGTTCCTGCATGTCGTAGGCTCCAACGGGTTTGCCGAGCTCGAGCAGTTGCTCGAGAAGGGACGTGATCGGAAAGGACGTGTTCTCCGGGACCATGCTGAGAATTTCCGGAGAGATCGAGTAGATACCACCATTGACCTGGTACGTGTGGGCTGGCTTTTCCATAATCGAAATCACCTTGCCCAGTTCTGATTCAACCACACCGAACGGGATACGAAACTCGGCGTTGCGTACCGCAAGTGTGGCTGCAAACGAACCCGCTTCATGGAAGTCTAAGAATCGCTCGACGTTGAGCCGAGTGAGGAGGTCCCCATTCATCAGGAGGAGCGGTTCGGCTGGTATGTCCGGCAGCAACGAGAGCGCCCCCCCTGTGTGCAGCGGCTGTTGCTCTCGAAGGTACTCGATTTGGCAGCCCCATTTTGAGCCGTCCCCAAAGTGGTCTTCGATCATCTTGCCGAGGTGGTGGACCGAGATGAAGATTCGTCGAATTCCGTGTGACACAAGGTGAACAACAATGTGTTCGAGGATGGGTCGATCACCGATGGGTAGCATCGGCTTGGGTAGGTTCTTCGTGAACTCGCCGAGACGCGTGCCCTTGCCGCCAGCGCTGATAACGGCCCAGTTGAGGCGCTGCCTTCCGCGAAGCATGTCGTGAAGGTTGTAGAGACCAACCAGGCGTCTCTCGTCGGCTATAATTTGGAGGTTTTTGATACTCTGGTTGATAAGTCGTTCCATTCCGACTGAGCGTGGTT
>CAZDBH010000729.1:0-2343 GCA_964503485.1 uncultured Bradymonadales bacterium
TCCAGTTTCTTAGCTGAGGTTCAGGCCAGCGTCCGCCAGGTGGCACCGCACGCGGCCGACCAAAACGCCGCGGCGCGGCTCAACGGAGGTGACATGAGTTCCGATAAGTCGACCGGTCCAGACGTGGCGCGTGCCCATCACAACGCAGGGGTCAAATGCGAGAAGGCCGGTGATCTCGAAGGCGCCGACGAGCAGTACAGCCTGGCGATCCTACGCGATTCAAAATGCGCTCCGGCCTACCTCGCACGGGGAACGCTACGGTGGAGACAGCGCCGCTACAAGGAAGCTGCCAAAGACCTGAGTCGGGCAATCGAACTCGATCCCAAAGAGTTTCAGGCATTTGCGGTTCGCGGCTCGTGTTATCTGGCCTCGGGTATCTTCGAAGGCGCGGTCAACGACTTCTCAAAGGCCCTGCAACTCAAACCCAACGAGCCGACTCTTCTGGTCAAGCGAGCCCAGGCCAAGGTCAAGAAGGGCGATGGCTGGGGAGCGATCGACGATGCCCAACGGGCCATTGACCTCGAGCCGGACAACGGCAGTGCGTTCTTCGCCAAGGGGCTGGGCCTCGAGAGGCTAAAGGACCGGGATGGTGCCGAGGAGGCATTCCGGACGGCCCGCGACCTGGGCAACGCTGACGCGATGCAAGCTCTAGTTGGACGATACGGCGGTCTTTAGATTAGTTCGTGACCAGGGCGTGGCATCGCACCACGACCGCGGTGATATTGTCCTTGGAACCCCATTCATACGCGTCGGACAGAAGCTCACGGCAGGCTTCTTCAGCCGAGTATTCTCCCAGAACGTCGGCGATGTGGGGTTCGGGCAGGACGTTGGATAGGCCGTCGGTGCACAGCAGGTACACATCCCCGGGCATGGCCTTTTCTGTGCTGATAAATGCGACAGGTTTCCCCTTCATCCCCAGCGCCTGAGTCACCACGTTCCGGAAAGCAAAACGCTGGTCGAGCTTAACACCCCGACCGATCATCTCTTCGTAGAGCGAATGATCTTGGGTGAGCTGAGTGAGCTCTCCATCGCGTAGCCGGTATACTCGGCTGTCGCCCACGTGACCGATTACGGCTCGGTCGCTGCGAAAGACCAAGGCGCTCAGGGTGGTCCCCATATTACTCGATAGGTCGGCGCGAACTTGTTTGATCTCGCGATGAGCCGAATGAACTGCGGCTTCGACCATATTCTCGAAATAGCTTCGGTCGGTTCGGATAGTGAAGGGCCAATTTGCGGAAGGGCTATCACTGGCACAGTTCAGGAATTCCGACAGGGTCTCGATGGCTAGGTGGCTGGCAATGTCTCCAGCGTCATGGCCGCCCAGCCCGTCAGCAACAGCAAAAAGATTCAGGTCATTGTCCACACAGTGGGCGTCCTCATTTCGTGAGCGGCGGCCCGTCATTGTCAAAGCAGTACTTTCAAAACGCATTAAATCAATCCTCCATTCTGAGGTTCCCACATAGCGATATGCGTGCCAAAAAAACGCGCCATTGATTATCAAGTACTTAGGTCGAAAAGGGCCGGAAAACGGCCAAACCGCTGGCAAGTGAATTCGCCGGTTGTGTGGACAGAAGTCCCCAGTCGTTGCGCCGCTGAGGATTGGTTGGACTCGTGGGCACGATCGGGCTTTCTATCATCCAAAAGAAAGAATCGCTTGGGACAATTCGCTTGCGATCAGAGGGCGTGTGAATAGGTTATCGCGATTCGGTGCCGGAAATGATATGGCACCTCACGAGAAACAACACAGCTTTTCCTAAGGGGGAAACGATGTCTAGAATCGGTAAGAAAGCACCAAAATGGTCAGGAACAGCCTATCTGAACGGCGATCAAGTTCAAATGTCCAGCAAAGATCTCGATGGCAAATGGTACGTGATGTACTGGTACCCATTGGACTTCACCTTCGTCTGTCCCACGGAAATCGTAGGATTCGAGGCGCTGCGAGAAGACTTCGCTGACGACGGCGTGACCCTCATCGGCTGCAGCACTGACTCGTACTACAGCCACGCTGCCTGGTTCGCTGATGAGAGCATCTTCCCCGGTGGCGTCCACCACGCTGTTTTGGGAGACACCAACCACAAAGTCAGCAAGGCCTTCGGCGTGTTGAAGAAAGACGCTGGAATCGCTTACCGCGCCACCGTGATCGTCGACGACAAGGGCATCATCCGCTCATTGTCTCAGAACGATCTCAGCGCGGGCCGCAGCACGGCTGAAGTGCTCCGCACTGTTCAGGCGCTGCAAAGTGGCGGCCTCTGTGGCGTCGACTGGAAAAAAGGCGAAGACTTCGTAGGCTAGTCACATGTCAACTCGACTTGAAGCCATCGACGGAAAGAACTGGCAGGAACT
>CAZDBH010000730.1:0-2333 GCA_964503485.1 uncultured Bradymonadales bacterium
CCGACCACTTATGCAGTGACGGCCGGCGGAACCTACGACTCCGCTCAGATTCTCGTGGATAGTATCCCGTGTGGGGCCGGATTCATCGCAATGAGTCCCGATATCCGAATTCACTACACGGCGGGTACCCTTCCTCTGATCTTCTACGCAGACACTGCTGGAACCGATCCGACTCTGGCGATCAACGATCCGAGTGGTCAGTGGCACTGCAACGACGATTTCGGGAGTCTGATGCCTCGGATTGAGTTCGCAACACCGATTTCTGGCCAGTACGACATCTTCGTCGGTACCTTCAATGAAGGTGATTTCCCGAGCGTGACTCTTCACGTGTCGGAGCTTGCTGGCGCCGCTCCCAGCAACTGAATCTAAACCTCGCCACCTTCTCGATCACCCCCAATGGACCGGAACGCGGTTTCCGCGGCAACAACCAAGGACACACCCCCGGCCAGACCTAGGACCGCGGTGGCCCAAGCCGACCACCAGAAGTCGCTCTGGTTCGAGTCGAGTGTCATGTCCCCAAACGAAGAAAAGGCACTGAACAGCAAACCCAGAAGCAGAATCCCCCAACCGGCCAGCCCCACAGCGTACTGCCACGCCCGGGTCTTGCGAGCCTTGAGTACCAGACCCACAGTCACTGCGCTCGCGAACACCGTTCCCATCACTAGAACCGCGACCGTTACCAAGAGGAGAGCGCGGCCGAGCTGCTCGTTTTGCTCTTTCGTACAAGCGGCGAGCAGTGCGGGTAGGCAGAGGTACCTCAGCTTCAAGCCGGTGCTGTCGAAACGCTTCTCCATGGTCTCCTCCGTAGGAATGGACATACTATGAAGCACGGCCCGAGTACCACGCAATGGCGATACATGTTGGACCTGCTCTAGGTTCGGCCGCACCAAACTTCAGGTAGGCGTCTTCTTTTGACCCCACAGACATCTGCTGGGAGCCACCAGACTCCGAGGATGATGATGACGACGACTCCGACCAGAATCCTCATGCCAGGCCCCGTTGCCTGAGGTCCGCCCGTCTTGACCTTACATCGCGAACTGCTACTGTTCTGCACCAAGCGCTGAGTGGGTACGTGGGAGAAGGCGATGGGACATCCCGTCACACAGGTGGTGGGCAATTCTGCTCTGGCAATGTTGATGACGGCGTTCTTTGCCTGCTCCAGCTCTGAGTCGACTCCGGCCGACGCAGACCTAGACGAGCCAAACCCCGACATAGTCGAAGACGACCGAGTCACGGATCCAGATACGACACAAAGTGATCTGGATTCAGTGGACGTAGGCGATTGGCTCGATGCGGTCGACCTCGCCGACGTGACCGACGTGTCCGACCTATCCGATCAGCACGACACCGACGAGGACGTCGGTCCGTTGGTTCCACAGCTTTCGATTATCGCATCTCCCGTGACCGCTGATGGCGGAACGTTGGCCGTGCGAGTGTTGGCGCGCAGCGACGGTGAACACCTCGACGCGTCAGTCTCGGGCTGGTTTGACACGGTGATTGGAGATGACGAAGACCAGCGCGTCCTGCTGAGACGAGGCCAAGGGTCGTTGACCGTCCAGGTTGCTTCCGGCACCGATCTGACTGTGACTGTAGCGGACCAGGAGCCTTTAGTTGTGCCCCTGTCGGGCTCGAGTACAGCGTCGGTAGCCGGGGACCTAGAGGGTGACTCCGTCTGGGAGACCGGTTTGGTGGTCTCGGTCACCGACGATCTAATAATCCCGTCGGATGGTTCGCTCACAGTCGAACCGGGGGTGGTTGTCAGGCTGGGTGAGGACGTAAACATCTTCGTCGACGGGGCCATCGGTGTAGGCCGCCCCCCCCCCCCACCCGTGATTTTTCACTCCAGCGACCCAGACGCCGCGTGGGGCGGAATCGTCCACACAGGAACGGCAGAATACGAGCACACCTTCTTCGTGAACGGAGGCGGTGATCGTTCTCGCCTCTTTGGTCACTCCGACAGCCAGCCTCTCCTCTTTGCAGACACAGACAGCACCATGAGCCTGACGAACTGCGTGATTCAGGACGGTCCGGGCAAAGCCATGGCCAGCAACGAGTCAGAGATACACATCATCGATTCGCTCGTTACCAGGGTCGATACCGGGGGCGAGCTCGAGTACAGCGAAGTGCACATAGAGCGCAGCTACTACATCGACTTTCCCGACATCGACGCCGAGTTCGATCCCGAAGGCGACAATGACGCGATCTACATACAGGGGACTCGCTATCGCGGAGAGGAGCCTATCCAATCCACCGTGGTCGATACCGTCTTCATAGCGGGTCACGACGATGGGATCGACCACAACGACTCCACTGTATTGGTCGAGCGCGCCTGG
>CAZDBH010000731.1:0-2319 GCA_964503485.1 uncultured Bradymonadales bacterium
GAGTCATGCACGTTCCTTTTGTTGACCTGAAAGCCCAATACGATTCGATAAAGGCCTGCTCTTCGTCGTTGTCGGACCAGACGGCACCCGAGATTGAGTTCTGGTCGTTCCAACAGCCCACCCGCAGAAACAATGTCAGCGCTGTAAAAATGAATCGCGGCATGAGGTCTCCTTAGCGGGCGCCCTGAAGCACGTATTGAGCAGTGCACTGGTCGACCTGAATGTCGCACGTGCCGTCGACATCGATCCGGACGGTCCAGGTCGCAGTGAACGTGTTCGAGCCGACTCCAGTCATCTCCCAGATGCCGAGCAGCTCACCGTCGCAGCCTTGGTAAGACAGGTACTCGGTCATACCCCAGCTCTCGGCGCCGAGACTCGGAAATGCCGCCTCGAAGCCACCGGACTGGGACAAGACCAGGTCGCTCGAGGCGGAGATGTTTACTGCACCGGGAGGCATCGGCGCCAGACGGCCCACTTCAGGACACTCTGAACTGAGCGGTAGAACCCGCATCTGCCACTGTCCGTCGAGGGGATGCTGCTCTGTTGTATCAGATACCGGGTCGTCCGCGACGCGACAGGCGCCCACACACAACACCAGAAGAAGCACTAAGACCTGAAACCATCTGTACATTCGTCACACCAGTCAAAGGCTGCTGTTGCTACGCGCGCGATGGTCGCGCTGACCAACCGCCGAATCTTGCCAGAGCGATCGATTGCAGATTCCAGGCCAACCTAGTCACAGCCGTTTGGGGTAGCGTTTACTCCCAGATTGTCGTCGAGCAACGCCAAATCAGGGGCCCAACGACCCCACAATCTGGCTAGCCGAGTTGCCGGCGGCGGCGAGTAGCTTGGTCAGGGCAGAAGTGGGAGTCCGGCGATACCGACATCGAACCGTTCGAGGCCGCGAGACTCATCGTTTGTGAACAGGGGAATCGACAGTAGGGCCAAGTACAGGGTGGTCTCACCGTAGTCGCCCTGGCCGAAGGCCAGATTGGCGAAAAGAGTCGCCTCATCGGCCACCAGGAAGGGCGTAGCCTCTGATTCGCCTCTGGGAAAGACAACGATGAGGCTCTGCTCGAGCTGGAAGTTCGCCTCGGTGTCCACCACCACGTACAGATTGCCTTCGACGTCGAATGCCAGCCCGTCACCAAAAAGGCCGATGCCTTCAGCGAGCGCGCGCTTCGTCTCAAAATCGCTCAAATCGACCACATAAACACCAGCGATCTCGACTTGAAGGTCGATGTGCGAGTGGGAGCACAATAGACCAGTGTTCTCAGTGGCGACGTACAGTTCCGTGCCGTCTCCCGAGACCGCCAGGCCGTTGGGACCGCCCTCGCTCTCGAGGTCGAACTGTAGGACTGTGGTCTCCTCAGTCTCGGGGTCGAATCGGATGACTTGCCCAAGGCAGGGATCACTGAGGTAAATGAGTCCGTCGTGGTCGACGGCTACGTAATTGGCGCCAGCCAGCGGCTCGCTCCCATTGGTGGTGAGTATCTCGGTGACGGTTCCGTCTGTATCGATGCGCACCATCCGCTTGTTCTCGAGATCGACCGCCCAGATCGTGCCGTCGTCGTCGACGGCAAAGCCCCACACTTTCGAGAGGGTGTCGTCCACCAACCAGCGCGAGACTTCTCCCGACGGATTCACTTGAAGTAGCCCCTCGGGGGCACCCATGAGCAGCCCGTCGTCTGTAAAAGTGAGGTCTTCCGTGCTTCCATCGTGCCCCTCTTCGTTGAGGAAGGCATTGACGTCGCCAAACGGTTCTGCCCGAAGCGGCTCGGCCAACGTCGCCCGGATCGTAATCTCGAGCGCTTCGACGACCCCGGCCCGTTCGATTCGCAGTGAGTTGTCGACGGGTGCAATGCCCAAAGTCCACGGTACTTCGACTGTGCCCGCCTGACCTGATTGAACTTCTGAAGTGGTAGTACCGCCCCCACGGGTCACACTCAGGCTGAGGGTCTCTCCAGCCTCACCGACGTCCACCACCAAACCCTCGACGGCTACGCCAGCCGGCGAGTTCACTGGGACGTCACCGACTAGTTGGGGTGCCGAAGCGCTCGGGGTCGAGACGGGATCGGGATCGGCAGTCTCGCCACATGCGGTCAACAAGAGAGCAACTACGACAAAGCTAAACCGGCGCAGCATCGAAACCTCCAGGTACGTCGAGCGGCCCGCCACAGTCGTGCCTGCGGCAGGCCTGCTGGGCGTTGATCGCCCACGAACCAGGTAGCATTGGATTGGTCCTACGTCCAGCTCCCGGTCGGCCTTTGCTCGCTGCGCTCGCTCCGGCCTCCCGGGGGGGGTCAAGTCCGACGACGA
>CAZDBH010000732.1:0-2262 GCA_964503485.1 uncultured Bradymonadales bacterium
GTTCACGGCATCGACCGGTCACGACAAATAATCGATGCGCTTCTCATCTTCTCGGTGGTTACACTGGCGCTCGCGGTGTTGATGGGGTGGCTCGGTGTTCGAGAGAGTCTGTTCGCCGCAGCACCTGCCATACAGTTCTTTTTCTATCGGCCGCGCCTCGCACGCGGCCTCACCTCGCACGATTGCATCTGGTTGACCCACTTGGGCACCGGACTCTTGGCGTTCTTTGTGCTCGGGACTCAAATCTGGCTGGCGGCTGGTCTGCCTGAAAACATATTTCTCTAAGGGTCCGCTACCGAATCTGCGACGTCACACCCTCTCCGCACACTGGTCGGTGCTGTCTATGTGCCGGATTTAAAAGCGGTATCTGTGAGACTCAACTTGGAATGATGTGTGCAATACACCTACATCTAACGCAAGTGTCACACGACAAAATCCCCGCGCCGACCCGCTCGACTCTCTGTAACGAAAGCGGAATGGTGAAGGGCGGGCAGTGTAAGTGTCGTCGCAGCAGGCGAAAGTGACTTTGCGTCGAATCGGAGGGATACCGATGAAGACTAAGCCCAGCCGTTTTATCTCGAGTCAGCGAGTTCAGATTGTTTCGATGTGGTTGCTGGCGGCTCTGGCCGTCCCCTTCTTCTACTAGACAGGTGTGGCGGGCCCGGGAACCTATTCGATCTCGCTCATGTCGTACATTTCGGGTTGGTGGTAGGTGTCCTGGCTGGGTATGCCGGAGCGAATCTCGCTGCTTCGAGCCCGATTGAGAATGATCTCTCCGCGCTCCCGGGCAGGCTCAGGTTGGCTGGCGACCTCGTCCTCATAGTAGTACTCGGGCTCTTCGAAATCGCTGGCGATGGTTCGCAGTTCTTCGGCCTGCTGACGCATCGAAGCAGACTCGAACATCGAGGCGAGGCCGTCCATTTCGTTCGCTGCGTCGGTCAGGACCTGCACCGCGTCGTCACGGCTGTTGTTCTCGATGTAATACATGGCCTCGACGATACGCTCTGCGGCCTGAAGCTCCATGTAACGCTCGATCACTCGCTGGTTAGCCGACGACTCGATCCGCACCGTATCCTGGCTTCGCTCGACACGCACCGACTCCTCCATTGAGTAGCGGGCTCCCATGATGTCTGCAAACTCCGCTTGGGCGAACACCGCCCGACCCATGTTTCCGTAGGGAAGCTGCATTGACACGATCAGCTCCCGCGTTTCACCCAACGACATCTGTCCCATGGTGAAAATCAGATCTGGGCCGTCCCAGTAGGCGCCCGTGTTCTCAGTGCCTGTGAAAACGACGCCGTCTCCAGGTTGAATCCGCAGAACGAGGTCGGTCACGATCGTGCTGTGAAGGCTGCGGAGTTCGCGCTCGAGGACGGTCGCGAGATGATTCGAGTTGTGCAAAAAGTAGTAGGTGGCGGCGCCGCCCTCTGCAACTGCAGCCATGACGGCCTCGTTGTGAAGCCGCCCAAGACCGATCGTCGCCGTGTCAACTTGCCACATAGCATTGGCGTTGGACGCTAGACTGCGTAAGTGATCTTCGCCCTGAAGACCTCGATTGGCATGTCCATCGCTCAATAGGACAACTCGGCGAATGGGCTCTACGTCTGGCCGCTGAAGCAGTAAGTAAGCGAGATCGAGACCGCAACTCGTGCACGTGTTGCCGCGTGCCTCGAGGTCGTCTACGGCCTCATGGGCTTCGCTGCGGTCGACGCCAACACGATAGTTCTCGAGTAGGGCTTCTGCGTCCTCTGAATAGGCGATTAGGGTCAGCGAGTCGCCAACTGCCAGGGAGTCGACTAGACCGTGAGCAGCCTCCTTGGCGTTCTCGATCTTGTTGCCTTCCATACTGCCGCTGGTGTCGAAGACCAGCGCCAGGGAGACCGCTGCTCGTTCGCCGACGGGGGTCTCCGAACTGTTGACGCTAATCATCACGACCGCGTCCAAGTCGTCGTCGGCGAGAACCTGCTGATCCATGGTCAAGTCCACTGTCAGCATCTCGTGGGGGTCCAAACTCGGTGCATCGTCGGCTCTGTTACACGCAACGGTGCTCATCGTCAGTGCGCAAACCAGCACCGACAGTCTTTGGGTGGTATTCATGGTGTCTCTCTCCTCGTGCTCAACGGCGGATCTCACCCTTCAACGTGGCGACTGGTCTTTTGGGTCTGAAAAACTCAAAAATGGCAGCCACTTTCTCGCTTATCGTCATTCGGCCAGAACGCCCTTGCAGTAAGCCGCGAATGAGACTAGAACGTGTTCTAGTTC
>CAZDBH010000733.1:0-2254 GCA_964503485.1 uncultured Bradymonadales bacterium
CGCTAAAAGCTAACGGCTGGAGTCCGGGGCGTTATACGCGACGGGCTCCTAGTCATTCACAGTCCACCACCTCTTTGACAGCGATCAGGTCCACAGGTTAGCCTCACTCCATGGCAGACCAAGCCGCAATGGGCATGATTGAACGACTTTTGTCTTCGATGGACAAATGGAACGCCTCGGACCTGTTCGTCTGCGAGGGAACCCCCCCAGCGGTGCGCGTCAACGGGCAGGTTCGCAAGTTGGAGCTGCCGCCGACCACTCAAGACGAAATCATGACCTTCCTGACTGACTTGCTAACGCCCATGGCGCTCAAGCGCTTTCAGGAGAGCGGCGACATGGACGTCGGGACCTCATTGGCAGACGGACGTCGCTTCAGGGTGAATCTCGGCCGACAGCGGGGCCACGTGGCTCTAGTCGCCAGAGCACTGCCGCCCGGCGACCTGTCTTTTGATGACCTCCTGTTGCCATCAGGTGTGTCGACCTTCGCTGAACTGCACCGCGGTTTGGTGCTGGTAACCGGTGCGACAGGGTCGGGTAAATCGACGACCTTGGCCGCCATGATTCATCACATCAATCAAACCCGGCGGGTGCACATCGTCACGGTCGAGGACCCGATCGAGTTTGTGCACACGGATATCAACGCCCGCATCACACAGCGCGAGGTTGGGGTCGATACGGATTCCTTCGAAACAGCGCTGAAGCACGTCGTTAGGGAGAGCCCAGATGTCATTCTGATCGGCGAGATGCGCGACATGGATACCATGAGTGTCGCACTCTCGGCCGCTTTGACGGGTCACCTGGTGTTCGCGACTTTGCACACCATCGACGCCAGCCAGACGCTGCAACGCATCATGAGCTACTTCCCCGAGCACCTGCGACATCAGGTGGCGATGGACCTCTCGATGGCCCTACAGGGGATCATATCTCAGCGGCTATTGCCCCGGAGTGATGGAAAGGGGCGCGTCGTCGCCGTGGAGATGCTCAACATGAGTCCCGCCGCTGGCAGACTGATACGGGAGCAGCGCGTAAGTGAGCTGGTCGACCTGATGCGCTCCTCTTCTGACCCGGCAACCATCACGTTCAACGAAGCACTGCTCGAGCTTCACCGCGCGGGGCGGATCAGCTTCGACGTGGGACAAGCCTATGCCAGCAACCCTGATGAGTTTGCACTCGGTGTGAAGGGAATGAGCGTCGGTGTGCAAGCCTTCAAGGACGTTGGCGCGATCGGTAGCACCGGCTTGGACATCAAGAGTCTGTTGGAGATCGCCCTTCAACGAGGCGCTTCTGACCTGCATTTATCCGAGGGGCGGCCGCCGATTCTGAGAATCGTCGGCAACCTAGAGGCGCTGCCACTTCCAAAGCTAAGTAGTTCTGACCTGAGGATGCTTCTCTATTCGGTGATGACCACTCGCCAGCGCTCGATCTACGAGCTGGAACGCGAGCTCGACTTTGCCCTGGCTCTAGAGAACGGCCGCCGATTTCGGATCAACGCCTACTTCCAGAAGGGGCACATGGCCGCGGCCCTGCGCGCAATCCCGTCACACGTGCCCGACGCTGAGACGCTGTGCCTACCGAAGCCGATTCAGCGCTTGGCGGATAAACCGCAGGGCCTCCTGTTGGTCGTTGGGCCAACCGGCTCGGGGAAAACGACAACGTTGGCCTCGTTGGTCGATCGTATCAACCGCTCTCGGCCGTGCCGGATTCTGACGATCGAGGACCCGATCGAGTACACCCACGACAGCATCGTGGCGACAGTCGATCAGCGTGAAGTCTACGCAGATACCCAGAGTTTTGCCGCCGCACTGAAGTTCATCCTGCGGCAAGATCCAGACGTGATTCTCGTCGGTGAGATGAGGGACCGCGAGACGATCGCGGCAGCTCTGACGGGTGCCGAAACCGGTCACCTGGTGTTGGCAACGCTCCACACGAATGACGCAATTCAGACCATCGATCGAATCGTTGACGTCTTTCCGGCCCATCAGCAATCACAGGCCCGCTCGCAGCTAGCAGCCTCATTGCTCGCCGTGGTCTCGCAGCGGCTCCTGCCCCGGGTTGACAACCAAGGCCGAGTGCCGGCTTTCGAGATCATGATGGCGACGACCGCGATTCGCACCTTGATTCGAGACAATAAGATGCATCAGGCCCTCTCAGCGATGGAATCGTCGAGAAAGGCCGGCAATCTGACGATGGATTGGTCGCTCAAGGAGCTCTACGAGTACGGCATAATCTCCTATCAACATGCCGCTCGGCATAT
>CAZDBH010000734.1:0-2253 GCA_964503485.1 uncultured Bradymonadales bacterium
CTGCCGTTCAGCCACCTTCGATATTGCCCGCTGCGCCAGTCTCGCTTCTTCGATCAGACGCCGAGCTCTGGGTATTAGCGCCCGTCCGGCAGCCGTCAGAACCAAGCGGCGCCCCTTTCTGTGGAATAGATGAGCCCCAAGTTGCTCTTCCAGTAGCTGCAGGTTTCTGCTGGCCGCTGGCTGCGTCAGGTGCACTCGTCTGGCGGCAGCGCTGACTGTGCCCGTATCAACGGTGGCTAGGAAGATATGCAGTCGATCTAGATTCATGTGCTTTCCGTATCAATACCAATAAGAATTTATCATTGGATTTTATAAGAGACCAGTCATAACGTGTCATTGCAAATGACAGCAGGACTCGCGGAAGCAAACAGGTGGACGGAGAGAATAATGAGTAGATACACGGTCTTGATTTTCCTTTCAGTCTGCGCGTTGGCCTGCGGCGACGAGGCGGACAGCTCGGGCGCCAGCGAGGGACTTCAGTTCCCGACTCCCCCGACTGCCACACCGGCTGGCGAATCGGTCGCCACGACAGCAGCAACGGTCCAAGACATCCCCCAAGTGACCGACGGCACGGCCTCGGTCCGATTCGATCCTGACGCTTTCATCGTCCACGAGTGGGGCACGTTCACGTCGGTGCAAGCCAGCAACGGGACAATGATGGCCGGACTTCAGCACGAGGAAGAGGCCCTCCCGGGTTTCGTCTTCGGCCGCGACCCACTTTCGATGTCGAAAAACATGGAAGGCATCCCTGCTGCGGTGACCCAGAAGATGGAGACCCCGGTCGTTTACTTCTACGGGCAACCGGAGCGAGCAGAGATTCGACTGGAGGTCGATTTCCCCGACGGCATCATCTCGCAGTGGTATCCGGACGCGAGCAGCTTCACCCCCGACATCGGCGATCTCTCCAACGGATTCAGTCGGGGGTCGATGAGCTGGGATTTGACCTTGCTGGATGCCGAACCGGAGCTCGAGCCCGTCGCTCCAGATGACATTTGGGCTCCCAGCCGCCAGGTGGCTTCGCGCCCGATCCGCATCGGCGAGGATGAAGAGCGATTCGTGTTCTATCGCGGCCTCGGCGACTTCGCATTGCCGATCCGGGTGACAGCGGCAGTGAGTGGCACAGTGACGATAACAAATGAGAGCGACATGGCCGTTCCGGCTTTCTTCTTTCTCAACAACCACGCGGAGGGCGCTTACGTCCAGGCGCTGGGTAGCCTCGGGCCGGGCGAATCCACTACGTCGATGCCTTCACCCAAGGAGATGAACCTCGACAACTTCGTCGAGAACGCAGCGACGTTGGTTGCTGACGAATTGATCGCGTCGGGCCTGTATGAAGACGAAGCCTGGGCGATGGTAGATACCTGGCGCGCCAGCTACTTCCGCGCCGAAGGGGTCCGGGTCCTCTACGTGCTGCCACGAGAATGGACCGATCGACTGCTGCCCATGCGGATCGACCCCGAACCCGACGTCCTGGTCCGAACCCTGGTCGGGCGAATCGACGTACTCACGCCACAGTCCGAGGACGAAGCACTCGCCATGGTCCGTCAGTCCCTGGACGAAAACGAGTATCCCCAGTGGGATGTGATTACTGAACGATTTGGCCGATTCGCCGAGCCGCGCCTCAGAAGAGCACTTCAGCAGACACAGGACCCAGCGTTAGCGGGCCACATTCAAATGATGATTGGAGAGTTGTCGAGCCCGCAGGCGCTATTGGATGCCCTAGCTCGAGACTGAGCCGCAACCCGAGCTAAAGGCGACCGGGAGTCAACTCGAGCCGCGAGGTGATTCCGAGGTGCGCTCTACCCGCCAAGCGCCTCCCCCGGGTTTGCCGGGGGCTTCAACGAGGGTCGGGACTCGCGTGTGATCGCACCTGACTTCGCAGGAACCTCCCCCGGCGATGCCGGGGGCTTCGGCTCCCACTGTTCACCGTTCACTGAAGTGAGCGGCGTCGCCTCACGAGCACGAATCCTACGGCAAAGAGCATCATCAGGCTCGCACTACCCTGATCACCGACGGCCGAGCAGCCGGCCGAGTAGCCGTGAACCTCTGGATCACGGGATACACCACTTCCGTTGGATTCGTTGCTACCCGTATTCTGGTCGAACGACTCACCTTCCTGGTCGTCCCAGTCATCTTCTCCGCCCTCGTCTTCGTAGCTACCACTCTCATCGTCCCAATCTCCGTCCTCATCTCCCCAGTTTCCGTCTTCATCTTCCCAGTCACTGTCTCCGTCGTCCCAGCCACCGTCTTCCT
>CAZDBH010000735.1:0-2241 GCA_964503485.1 uncultured Bradymonadales bacterium
AATCTCTGTCCAGCTGGCCGAAGGTGGGGCTGCGAGGAAGGCGGCTTCGCATCCGAAATTGTTGGGCTCGACAAGCACACAGAGTCCTCCGGGCGCAAGTACCCGGACCATCTCGCGGACGACCACCAGTGGATCCGGGACGTGAATCAAGAGGGTCTGACAGGTGACCAGATCGAACGAATCGTCCTCCCATGGAAGCGCTGCGGCATCGGCCACATCGAAGTTGAAACGCTCACCGATACCCTGGGACCGAGCCCGGTCCAACGCGCTTTGCCTCCAGGACCCCTCCGCGTCACAGCCCACCATGGTTGCGGTGGAGTCCATGTGCCGCATGAGCCGCTGGCCCCAGTGGCCCACACCACAGCCTACGTCGAGGGCGGTCCGACACTCGCTGAGTCGCCATCTATGTCCCATCATCGCGAGGAAGGCATCGTCCCACCAGCTGTCGCGCCAGTCGCCTTCGAAGCCAGCCAGTTTTTCGTAGTCCGATGGGCTCAATCCCGACCGATGGGCCTCATGCTCTTTATTCATACGTCGATTCTCCATCCACGGCTCAGGTCGTTCTCTCACACCTGGCCCACTCTGAGTCTTGTTGTACCAACGTCTAGCGTGATCGCGACAGGAGGCTTGTGAAGCACCTCGAATCATGGGACCAATCGGAGCCCACAGCGAATTCTGGAGGACAGTTCAATGAGGCTCACCAAACCCTTCATGCGAAGCGCGATCGCCTGTACAGCGAGTCTCTTGTTGCTCTCGGTTCCGGGCTCAGCCTGGGCCCAGGAGTCAGAAGAGCTAGCGCGTTTCGCCGTCGAGCTGGCCGCCTTCCCGACCTTTACAGAGCGACAGGTCGAAGGACCCGACCGAGACGACAAGTTGGTTTCAGATCACCGGCTGGGGCTGGTTCTGACCGGTACATATCGGGCAACCGACTGGTTGCAAGTCGGTCTCTACCTGCACACCGACCTCGGTTCCACTAGCAGAACCTTGTTCGTGTCGTCGGACGAGTCAGAAGAAGAACTCGAGACAGTCATCGAGGGAAGCTATTGGGAACTCTGGACTGCCGTCTTTGCCCGGCTGACTTGGCGAGCTGCGTTCTTCGAGCTGGGCTGGGCCCCCTTGATGCTGAGAAACGATACGACTCGGACCGACCTACCTAATGAATCCGGCGACACCGACGGCGTCTTTGTCGGAAGCCGATCGGTGGCCTTCCTAGCCGGACTCGGGGCGATGATCCCAATTGCGGAAAAGCTGTCGGTTACCGTTCGGCTTCAACTGCGGATTCGGTATATGGTCGAGCGAGGAGGCGAACCGATCGACGGCGAGGAAGAGTTTGGCCAAATGACTGCCTGGCCCTTCGTCGGATTGGCGTACAGTTTTTGAGTTTCCAGTTTTTGAGTTTCCAGTGACGAGGTCCCAATGAACCACTTCGCATTTTACACGTGCCTGGCTAGCCTGCTCCTTGCGGCCCCGCAGCTCGCGGCCCAGCCGTCCGAAGACTCCGTACCCGTCATCCTGGTTTTCGATATGTCCTTCTCAATGGGCGTTTCCGACCGGGCGACCGCTGATTTCGACATCGAGAATCCGCCACCGACCCGCTTCCAGCGTACGCAAACCGCAATGCAGGCGTTCCTGGCCGGAGAGGGGAGTGCCAACACCAGAGTCGGCCTGGTTGTTTTCGGAAGGAACGCGTTCGTCCAATCACCGATAACGAGCGATCGGGTCGCCGTGAGTACCTTCGTTCAGCAGATGACCCTGGGGGACATTGATGGTAGCGGTGCGGCGATCGGCAATGGCGTGGCTCAGGCGATCAGCCTCGTGCGCCATGAATCGGAACCCTGGGCGATCATCTTGGTCACCGACGGAAATCAAAACGCGGGAACGATCGGCGTCGAGGATGCCGCCTCGGCGGCCGAGAGCTTCGGCATACCGGTGCATGTGGTCTTCCTGGCGGGTGAGCAAGACCCCGTCATCGTGAGCCCAGGGATGTTTGGGCCCCAGGCGCAGCCTTCGACCCAGTCTCTGCCACGCCCCTACAAGCCTTGGCGACGGCGACGGGTGGCACATACCGGTTGGTCATGACCGATGAAGAGATCGCGCAGGCACTGGCTGATGCAGTGGCCCAAGCCCAACGAACGCAACTTGCTCCGCGTCCCTCCTACTAGCTCGAACAGCTCTCGAACCCCTCGGCCCTAGGAGCCTGTCGCGCATAGCGCTCCAGGCTCCGCCATTGGCTTTTAGCGA
>CAZDBH010000736.1:0-2219 GCA_964503485.1 uncultured Bradymonadales bacterium
CTAAAAGCTAACGACTGGAGTCCGGGGCGTTATACGCGACGGGCTCCTAGGCCAAACAACCCCTCCGGATTCACTCCGGAGTGTCGGGGCCCACAGCTACAGAAATCAGAACAACGAGCGGACTATCGATTTCCCCACAGGTCCGCCAGGGTCCGGTCTGCTCGGCAGAGGTGACGACGACGCTCCGGGTGGTGGTGCCATCTGCTAGCGTCCAATTTGCCTGCTCGGGTGTCAGCTCGGGTGCGATGCCCAGCAGGTCGCGATAGAAGCTCACGACATCGTCCATCGAACCGCTCACGCCGTAAGCGTTCCACTGGATATGCATGGGCGTATTGGGATCACCAGTTACATGTTCACCGCATAGGTGGTTTGCCGCAGGGGGAGGCTCGGGCAGCCTACCCGTCGGTTGGTCCGCCGCCTCTGGTTCCTCGGCCTGCGAGACCGTCTCGATACTGTAGATGTTGGCGGGCTGCGAGTGATCCTCCAAGAACCGATCGACACTCCAATAGGGCGTGCGAATAATCAGACGGTCTCCTACGGCCACATCACTCAAAGAAAGCAGAGTCTCGTTGTCTGGGAGGGCCTCTTTGGCAAACTGGAGGTCGCTCAGACCACTGGCCGCAAAGGTCGAGTGTAGCCGATCGACATTGGCAATTCGCATCGAGCCGTCCTCATAGACAGCCAGACGCTCGCTGGTCGTGAGTGTGATTGTGACCGTTACGACCTCGTAGGCTCGACCGTCATCCAGATGACGGGTTTCGGATGTCGTCGTAACCGCCGAAACATCGCCCTCGATGCCAATGACCCGTTCCTCTCCCTCTTCGTGTTGGGCTGCCGTGACTGAGGGGAGAAGGAGCCCGACAAAAGCGATCAATAGTACCAAGGGGACGGTTCGTATTCGATTGGTTGACTGTTTCATCGTGTCAGTTTGTCACAGCTACACCGCTCGACCAAGACCACTACCATTCAACCGCTGGGCGGCACTGGTCCTTCCCGCAAGCCCGCGGAATCGCAATCCTCGCGACAAAATGGCGACGGATGGCGCAAGATAGGGTATTGTTCTAAACGCGTCCCGTGAAGTTCGAGGATACAATTTAAATGACTGACTACCCGCGCCGAGTTGTGCCCAGCTGCGCCCCCCTCTGCATTATCGTGCCCGCATTGTGCATCATCCTGTTTGCCAGCGCTTGTCAGAACAAGGCGGGTTTGAGCGTCGACTACCGCAACCAAGCGGATATGTCAGACGCTCAGGTTGATGTTCAAGAGGACGTCACACAACAAGACGACGCCCTCAGAGAGCGCGACAACGTGCCCGTCTCGGAACCGGACCAGGAGGAGTACGATTACACCATCGCAGATGCACTGCCCGACGACGGCGAACCCGAGCCGATGTGCGAAGAGACCGAGCTCATGCCACCCGAGCTTCGAGGGGACATCGAGTTCGCAGTCTCCAATCCCAGTGATGTGGTTGAACCAGCGCTCGGCTATGACACGCGCCGCGGGGAGATACTACAACGATGTGTCGACGGCGAAATCGGTGTCTCCAACGGCCAGGATGTCGTGTACGAGGTCCGCGAGCTCGAGACCCGCTCCGACTTATCCGAGTCTTTGGGAGTCGACGTCAACGTGAGCATCGGTTTCATGGGATTCGGCTTCAGCAACCACTTCAACATGGCTCGATCGAGGGACGTGAGTGAGTACGACCTGAACATTTGGGTCAGGGTTCGAGTCACGACAGGCAGTGAGGCTCTGGTATCGGATGTGGCAATACGCCCCGAGTTCGTCGAGTTGATCGAGTCCGATCCGATGGAGTTTCTCGAGCGATGCGGCGACCGATTCGTTCAGTCCGTCACCTATGGCGGTGAACTGATCGTCATTCTCTCAGTGGCGACGTACAGTGAGGACGATCGCTTTGCTCTGCAGAATAGACTCTCGGCTCGTTTCGGCATGTGGGGGTCGCTCGGAGTGGGGGTAGAAAGCGAATTCGAGGAACACCTCGAGGGTCGCGACGTGACGATTCAGGTCACTCGAACCGGAGGAGGCGGCTCACTACCGCTGTTGACGTCCGCCGAGGAGCTTTTCGCCTACGCAAGTGAGTTTCCCGCCGAAGTCGCGGCCAACGATCCGGTCGTCTTCCGCTTCGTAACGCGCCCCTACGCTCGCATCCACGCTGGCCCGATCTGCCTCCCTGGATTTGACGCGAAATCCATCATGCTGAT
>CAZDBH010000737.1:0-2200 GCA_964503485.1 uncultured Bradymonadales bacterium
TGATGACGTTCCATCCAGCGCCGTGAAACACTGCTTCGAGTTCTTGAATGATCTTGCCGTTGCCCCTGACCGGACCGTCGAGGCGCTGCAAGTTACAGTTAACGACGAAGATTAGGTTCCCGAGCCGTTCTCTGGACGCCAGATGAAGCGCACCGAGAGACTCGGGCTCGTCGCATTCCCCATCTCCTAAGAAGGCCCATACACGCGAACCCTCGGTGTTGGCCACGCCTCGTGCCTGGAGATAGCGATTAAAACGCGCCTGGTAGATCGCCGCGATGGGTCCGAGTCCCATCGAAACTGTTGGGAACTCCCAGAAGTCAGGCATCAACCAAGGGTGGGGATAACTCGACAACCCACCACCGCCGACTTCGCGTCGAAAGTGAAGCAGGTGTTCCTCCGTGAGCCGGCCCTCGAGAAATGCGCGACCGTAGATTCCGGGCGAGGCATGTCCCTGAAAGAAGATCTGGTCACCGTGACCATCTTCTTTACCCCGAAAGAAGTGGTGAAAGCCCACTTCGATGAGGGTCGCTGCCGACGCGTAGGTCGATAAATGGCCGCCAATGCTGGGGAAGTGACTATTCGCCCGCATCACCATAGCCACGGCGTTCCAGCGAATGTAGCGCCGAATTCTCAACTCGATGTCCTCATCGCCGGGATAAGGGGGCTCATCTTCGGGTGGAATCGTGTTGATGTAGGGCGTCTGGATGAGGGAGGGCAGCTCGACATTCTCGACCCGCATTCGGCGCATCAGACTGATCAGGATGTAGTGTGCCCGGTCTTTGCCGTGCTCACGCACCACTGCGTCGTATGCCTCCAACCACTCTTTGGTTTCCTGCGGATCGATGTCGTGTAGCTGTGATCGAAGATGATCAGTCATTGCGACCTCTTGTGCTCGTGCCGTTGCGCTCGAGGTTTCCCTCGAATTCCAAACTTGGGGAGGCTGATTCTACAGTCCCGTTGCGAAAAGGAAATACCTTCAGGAAGATACGCCGGTTGCTCCGGTGTGGCCTACGGACTCCTGAGACCTACTGGGCTTTCTAGTCGACCCATTCCAGGGTGGTAAACTGTTGCCAGCGGGAGACGTGGGCAGCAACGCAGAGCGAATCGATCGTTCGCTCCTCCAGCGTGAGTCCCTCTAACTCGCCGAGGGCGAGGAAGAGAACAGTCGCGAGGGCGGTCTGACTACCCGCGTAGCGGATTCCATCGAGGACGGGACGATCCTCGTGTACGCCGGCGTGTGCAATCCAGAGGCTAGCGGCGCACGACAACGAACGGACAACCTCGATCGGCTCTCGTGACAGTCCGTCGAGCGACTGCACCGTCTGCAGTGCTCGGTAGATTTGGGCGCCCTCCTGTTTGTAGCGAACACCTCGCTGCGGCAACCGTTCCAAGAAGACCCGAACCATCCCTGACAGCGCCGCCTCGAATGTCGCCTTGAACGAGGCCGGGGCACTGCTCGATCGGTCGAGGCCTTCAGGTGAGTCGAGCATCGCGTTGATTGCGCCGACCAACTGTTCGGCGTCGGCCGTCGCGGACAATTGTTTCCACCAAAGCGCCCGGAGCATCTCGAGCTCGTGAAATGGTCGGTTGACGTCGACCTCCCAAGTCACTTCGGCGCCGATCCGATTGAAGAGGGGATAAGCCCAGTCGGGCTCGCTCTCCGCCCATTCGAATGGTTGGGGGCTCGACGCAACCAGTTTGGAGACGGTCGGACAGTCCAAATGAAAGGCAACCTCAACCCCAGACGGTGTATCGACTACAGAGCGGGGAAAGTTCCGGCATTGTAATGGCAATGCCTGAAGTCCCGCCGCCGCTTGAACCGAACAGGCTCGCTTGGCACGATCGAGCATGTGACAGCCGTCTTCGGTTTGCACGAGCAAGGCGCTTTCAGGCGCTAATCGCTCAATCGCATTGCCAAAGGACTCGAGCACATCTGGAGAACCGCTCTTCGCCAATTCCTCTTTGCAAAGCCGCTCCTCGAGCTGGCTCACCCATACCCTCCAGGGCGGATGACAGCAAAGGAGGCTGCGACCACATTGATAGGTGGCCAGGACTGATGGAACTCTTGCAATCATTTCGAGGGCAGTATTGCTGGAGACAGGCCACCAATCAATGCGCAAACGGCGGAAGTAGAGAGGAAGGCCTTCCTAGGAGCCTGTCGCGCATAGCGCTCCAGGCTCCGCCATTGGCTTTTAGCGAT
>CAZDBH010000738.1:0-2199 GCA_964503485.1 uncultured Bradymonadales bacterium
GTTCTTCCGCAGGGCGTTGATCGTAGTTCGGGCAATGACCTTTCCACCGATCGCACCCTGAATAGGGACCTTGAACTGGTGGCGAGGAATCGCTTTCGCGAGCTGTTCGCAATAATGCAGGGCCCGGTGCCGAGCCTTGTCTGCGTCGACTAGGTAGGCGAGGGCGTCGACTCGTTCCTTGTTCACGAGAATGTCGACTTTGACGATGTTGCTCTTCCGGTAGTCGAGCTCTTCATAGTCGAAGGAACCATAGCCGCGCGTGACCGTTTTCAGCTTGTCATAGAAGTCGAAGAGGACCTCACCGAGCGGCATCTCCGAGAGGACTTCCAACCGCCCAGCTGCCAGGAAGTTCGTGCCGAGGTCGGTTGCCCGGTGTTCACGGCACAGCTCCATCACAACCCCGACGAAGTTCTCAGGGATCATGATTGAGGCCCGAATATACGGCTCTTCGACACTCTTGATGGTCGTCGGATCAGGCCAATAGTGCGGGTTGTCGCAGTTGACGTGTTTTCCGTCGTTGAGTTGGACCCGGTACATGACTGACGGGGCAGACAGAATCAGGTCCATGTCCCATTCGCGGTAGAGCCGCTCCTGAACAACATCCAAGTGCAAAAGGCCGAGGAACCCACAGCGAAACCCGAAGCCCAAGGCAGTAGACGAGTCTTTTTCGTAGACGAGAGCGGCATCGTTGACTGCTAGCTTTTCGAGTGCTTTGGCCAGGTCGCCGTAGTCGTCCGTCGACATGGGGTAAATCGAGGAAAACACAACCGGGCGAGCCGGTTTGTAGCCCTCCACAGGTTCATCAGCGGGCCGTTCGACCGTCGTGACCGTGTCACCCACGTCGATGTCGCGAATCGTCTTGATTCCTGAGATGACGTAACCCACAGCGCCAGCTTCGAGTTCTTTCTGAGGGCTGAGTTCGAGGCGGCTGAGCCCCAGTTCTTCGACCTTGTACTCGGCTCCCGAGTGCATCATCCGAATCTGGTCGCCCTTTTTCATGGTGCCGTCGAAAATTCGGACCATGAGAACGACACCACGGTATCGGTCGTAGTAGGCATCGAAGATCATCGCCTTCAGTGGCGCGCTCGAATCTCCTACCGGTGGTGGGAGTTTGGCT
The DNA here is from genome assembly GCA_964503485.1 of uncultured Bradymonadales bacterium. Taxonomy (GTDB): domain Bacteria; phylum Myxococcota_A; class Bradymonadia; order JAFGEP01; family JAFGEP01; genus CAZDBH01. The sequence goes on from CAZDBH010000738.1 coordinate 1,118, forward strand.
ACGACGCCCTCGAGTACGGCTTCGATGTTGACACCGTTCTTTGCAGAGATCGGAATCGCCTCGAAGGGGTCCAGTCCCAAATCGGCATCGATCTCCTCTTGGGCCCGCTCGACATCCGCCGCGGGTAGGTCGATCTTGTTGATGACAGGCAAAAGGTCGAGATTGTGCTCCATCGCCAAATACAAGTTGGCGACCGTCTGAGCTTCGACGCCTTGGGAAGCGTCGACGATAATCAGAGCGCCCTCGCAGGCCATCAGCGAACGACGAACCTCGTGGGAGAAATCAACGTGGCCCGGCGTATCGATCAGATTGAGCTGGTAGGTCTCGCCATCTTCCGCTGTGAAATCGAGCGTCATGGCTCGGCTCTTGATCGTGATGCCGCGCTCTCGCTCGATATCCATCGTATCGAGGATTTGATCACGCTGCTCGCGTTCGGTGATCGCACCACAGGCCTCGATCAATCGGTCCGCGAGGGTCGATTTACCGTGGTCGATATGCGCGATGATGCAGAAGTTTCGAACGTTCTCCAAAGGTCCCTCTCTCCGACAAGTCGGCGGTCCTTCGAGCCCGCCGATAAGAGGCCCTTTTACAGATGTGTTGAGATTCAGCCAAGAGTTACTTTGAGGAGCGACCGGAGGAAGGGCCAGATTCGCGTCCGGTCACCACAACCCGCGCAGTGCTGCAGCGCTCCAAGCCGTGATTGAGTCCTGGTCGCTCACCTCGGCCTTCTCCGCGCCTTGTGGCTCTTGATTCTGTTCTTCTGCCGCTCGTTTTCTTCGCTCGGCGTCGTCTTGGTCGGGCCGAGAACTGGTCGCCTTGGCACTCTGAAGGGTCATTGTTCGCCACGCTCGCTTCGGTCGCCTTGGGCAAACTGCTAGCCTGGGCAACTCGGTGTAAGACTTTCACAGACGTGGATGTGACGCGCCGCCCTCCCACAAGATGTCGGAGGTTGGCGTACAGTTGCCTCTACTGTAGGGGCGTGTGGTTACGTTGTCAACGGCCACGGTTCATGCGGGTCAGCGGCGATCGGCCCTAGGAGCCCGTCGCGTATAACGCCCCGGACTCCAGCCGTTAGCTTTTAG
>CAZDBH010000739.1:0-2184 GCA_964503485.1 uncultured Bradymonadales bacterium
TCTCTTTCACTTGCGCCTCGCGGGTTGGTGGCGATTGGTCAGCAGCGCTGTTCGGTACTGTCCTCTTCTCGGTAGTGACGCTGTTGCTGCACCGCGAAGCTCGACGTGATGCACTCAGATTCGCAGAGGAGGGCACCTGACGATCTGGACGCGTTCGATCGTCAGACGTTCGTCGGTCTTCCATCCGGCGCAACGCCTTCAAGGCTGCTCGGTTCCTTCGCGCGGCCTTGCGCCGCGCAGCGCGGGTCTGCCCGTTCTTCCGGACGATCACCTTCTCCGCATTCGGATCACCTCGCGGGGGCTCAGTGCTCCAAGGGTCGCTTTCAGGGTGGTTCGCTCGAAACGTCGGAATGCCGGTATCTTCGTGCGGGCGATCCACTCGCGGAATGCGCTCGCGCTCAGCTTGCTCCCAGCCACGCTCCCGCTTGCTGAGCTCGCGCCGCGACCGACCCCAATCCAGCTTGCTCCCCATCAACGCAATGTATCACCGCGGTTTCGACTCGACCACGATGGCACGGACCAAGCGCTGCACACCACGGCAGAGGGTTGGAGGAAGAGCGGCCGCGTCGCCAAGCACGGCGCGGTCTCCCGACACATCGTACCGGGCGCCGAGCCCACGCGTGCCACCCGGTGCTAGGCTCTACCGTCCGGAGACGCGATGAGCCTGACCTACACCAAGCCCGAACACCTCTCACTGCGGAAGTCGCCCGACTACGACGAAGCCTGGCTACAGGACCGTATCGCGGAGGATACGACGATACTCGGCCTTGGCGATGTCGATGTCATCGAGCGCGAGCGCGTCCAAGCCAAGGCTGGACGCCTCGACCTGCTCCTCGCCGACCCGGACAACGGCCGGCGCTACGAAGTCGAGCTGATGCTCGGGGCAACCGACCCCAGCCACATCATCAGGACCATCGAGTACTGGGACATCGAGCGACGCCGCTACCCAGCCTACGACCACGTCGCGGTCATCGTCGCCGAGGATATCACTTCGCGGTTTCTGAACGTGCTGAGTCTGTTCTCCGGGAGCATCCCGTTGATCGCCATCCAGCTCAACGCGTTGAAGGTCGGCGACCACATCGTGCTCGATTTCGTTCGTGTGCTCGACCAGACCGAGCTGCGCGTGGATGACGAAACGACGGGCGACAGCGCCGTCGTCGATGAGGCCTACTGGAAGGAGAGGAAGTCGCCCGAGATGCTCGGACTTGCGAAGACCCTCGTCGATATCATCAACGAGAAGGCGACGCGCCTACATCGCCTCAACTACACCAAGTACTTCATCGGGCTGACCGACGGCATCAAGTCGAGCAACTTCGTCGTATTCCGGCCTCGGAAGAAGCACGTTCGCTTGGGGCTGCGCGTGTCAGACGCGGCGGACTGGGTGACTCGGTTGGATGATGCCGACTTGGGGGCAAGCATCGTTAAGAGCGGACGGCTCCAGCTGAACATCAGGCAGGGCGACGTCGAGACCAACCGTGAGCTCCTTCGCGGCCTTCTCCACCAGGCAGTGACCGAGTATCAGGAGTAGAGACACCCGAATCTGAGCGCCTCCTGCCGACAGCGAACGGGCTCATCCGAGGCTGCCGCATGTCTCAGCGATTTGATCCTGGCGGACGCCTGGGTACAGACTCGGGCAGCCCGCTTCGATCATCGAGGCGAGGCAGGGGGCGGAGATGGATGGTGGGGCAGGGAACTCGTTGAACAGCCGTCAGGGCGCTAGCGAGTATGCAGTACGCATCGTCACGGCCGTTGCACTGGCCTGCTCCGTCGCCTGTGAGGCGGGCACGACCGACCGCGACCTGGTGTGCCCGTCCGAGTTGGACTTCGGAACTGGCGGAGTGGGGGTGAGCGAGACTCGGCACCTCATCTGCGCGAACAGTGGCTCCGACTCCGTCGTGATCTCCGAGGCGGTCGTCGTTAGCGCGAAGCTGGCGTTCGAAACAACATTCGGGGCGGCTGTGGTCGAGCCGGGCGGGGAGATCATGATTCCCGTCGTCTTCACTCCTCCATCGGTCGATTCCTTCAGCGGTCAGCTCGAGGTCCGATGGGTGGATGCTGACGAGCCGAGGCGCGTGCAGCTCGTCGGTCGCGCCCAGCCGCATCAACCGGTCGACGGCGGCGTGGTCTTCATTGATGGTGGTGTCGTCGCCCTCGATGCTGGCCCACGAGCGATCGCCGGCGGCC
>CAZDBH010000740.1:0-2146 GCA_964503485.1 uncultured Bradymonadales bacterium
CCACTACCAGCCGCTGTCGCCGTCGCCGCCGTCGTCGCCCCAGTCACCGTCGTCTGGGTCTGAACCGGAATCATCGCCGGGGGGAGGTGTGGAGGTTGGTGGGGGTGTGCCGTTCATGAAGCTGCGAATCCAGGCCAGATAGGGGTCAACGCGAGTATTCACACCGAATTCGCGGCAGTCTTCGTCGCCCCAGGAGGTGACGCCGACCAGCTCGTTCTTGCCGGCTTGCTGAGCCAGCGCTGGACCACCGGAATCGCCGTTGCACGTATTCACGCCGCGTCCCGAGTAGCGGAAGGTGAGCGGATTCACGTCGGTGATGGGGATTTCGACCGATCGTTTCTCGCCCGCTGCGTCGGTGGTCGCACTGGTAATCCCGTATCCGATGAACAAGAGGTCGCGTCCCTTCCAGGCAGCGCTCATATTCGTGCTGGGCAACGCCATTGGCGTGACCGAGGAGGCGCTCTCGAGGATCACGACTGCAATGTCGGCATCTTCATTGGTTCGATAGTCAGGGTGTGGATGAACGGATGCCAGAGGAATGGATGCGCCGCGGCTCGGTCGGTTGGTGTCCGCTCCGAAGAAGAAGCTGAGGCCGCGCACACTCCGGATCTCTTCAACGCAGTGGGCAGCTGTAACAATGACGGTTGGCGAGACCAACGTGCCTGTGCAGAACGTTTCGCCGTCTTCGACGAATGCGCCAACAGACGCGTAGCCCGTCTCAGCAGCCCCGCCAACGATGGTACTCTCGCTCTGACCCAGCGGGGAGGTCTCCTCGACACCAACGCAGCCGGGTATGACCCAGCCCGCGAATGTGAGCGCGGCAAGGGCGATAAGTCGTATCGTCCAACTCCGTCCAATACCAGTCGTAGGCAATCCAATCCAATTAGAATATGACATGATTCCTCCCTCCACAGCCCCGTTACAACTGCGACGGTGCTTCTAATCAGCAAAACGCGATCCAGAACCCTGCCCAACGGAACACCACTGCAAATTCAGGCACTTAGACAGCGGCGGAAATCCGGATCGTAAAGAGGGATTGACACGACTGACCGGTTTGACAGGAATGACAGTGCCTCGAGAACTCCGATTTGTACTTGAACACCTGGGGGTCTTGGATACACTCCGCCCTTCACCCCGAGGAAACTATGCGATTCATTTTGTCTTCATTCTGCCTGCTAGGGCTGCTGCAGACCGCCTGCAGCGATGAGGTCGTTCCAGGCCCGGACCAATCAGCCGAGTCCGATGCGTCGTCGCGCCAACGAGAAAACCAGGATGGGTTCGACCCACCCGACGGGGGCGTGTCCGATGTGGCTGTGCTAGACGGCACGACCTCTCCGGATAGCGGGACGGTTCTCGATATGGCCCGACCCGAGTCGGATTTACCCGTTCGACTGGACCCCTGGCGAGTGGATCTCGAGATTGTAGAGGGCGAAGCCCTCCCTTCAGCGGAATTCGAGTTAGTCCTAGACGAGGACGACGGAACGGTAACGACCATACCAGCCGAAGACGCGACCTGGACCGTCGATCACGAGGGCTTCGGTGAGGTGAGCGAAAGCGGTGTATTCACGGCCAGTGGGGTCGGGGGCCGGACCGCGGTTCGGGCCGAATGGGATGACATGCAGGCGACCGCGCAGGTGAACATCGCTGCGAGACTGGTGTACGCCATTCCAGGCGCTGAGGGACTACCTGATCAGTTCGCTGCCGGTACCGAGGTAGAGGGCGCTTCACCCGAGATTCTGTATCCCGCAACCGGCACCTTGCTACCGCGAAACGTCGCCCCGGTACTGTTCCAGTGGTCCGGCGCCGAACGAACCCCCTATCGCATTACCTTCTCATCACCTGCGATCGATCTCGAGGTGTACACCACAAATTGGAGCTGGCGAGCGGACGAAGCCCTCTGGCAGACGCTGGCCAACAACGGCACAGGAGACGATGTCGTGGTTCAGGTCTCGACGCTTGTTGGCGGCACAGTCGAGGTCGGACCGGCGATTTCGATCTCGTTCAGCCAAGCCGCAGTCGAGGGCGCAATCTACTATTGGGCGCCTTCCCAAGGTGGAATCGTGAGACTGCCGGTCGGAGCGGTCGAGCCCGAGCCGTTTCTGATCGGCGGCATGATCAACTGTGTGGGCTGCCATGCACTGTCACC
>CAZDBH010000741.1:0-2096 GCA_964503485.1 uncultured Bradymonadales bacterium
GTAGATTACGCCTCGATGCCCGTTTATGTCTTCGAGTTCGAGACCGACTTCGTACCCATCGAAGTTGTAGGGGGCGTGACGACTACTCAGTATATCTTCATGGGTGGCGAGTTCATTATCGTCGGCTTTCCCCGTCCAAATCTGGCCGACCTCATGGATATGGACGAAGACGAGTTGGCCTCGAGTTTGGACCGATCAGGCGCCGTCGTGATGGCCCAGCAGCTCTTCTTCAATTCGGGCCGTTTGTACTGGCGTAGCAACAACGCCGAGTACCGTGAAGGCGCCTATATCATCTTCAAGGTGGTGCGCCAGAGCAGGTACCCAGCGGAGTTGCCGATCACTCTTGCGCGGGTCTCCCGAGAGGTCGAGCGCGGCGAGGAACCACGGGTGGTCACCGACATGGCTCGGAATACCGTGCTCAACCTACAAGACCATCGCGTCGTGAACGAGACCGAAGGGCGCTACCTGCTCGACGTCTTTGATTGGTTCTCCGACGCCCGAGTTCTGGAGCGAGACCTGAGAATGGTGGCCGAAGACTCTTGGCGACCGGAGCCAGCAACCTGGCCGCTGCAAATGCGTGAAGTACCGATCTCGATCGGTGCCGATCTCGTACTGCTGGATATACTGTCGCGTGTGCGAGGCACATTGGGGCGCCTCGACGAGCGCATCTACGAGAACTACAGTCGCAACCCGGGCATGTGGCAGGCCGAATGCATCTCAATTCGCAGCGTTACCCAAGGCTTAGCTGATGGGTACCGAGACTTGCATCCCCTCGCCGTACGCTCATTCGAGGACTTGCAGCTCAGGCGGTTGTCTCTACAGCGGGCCGACAGAGACCGAGATGAGGACGACGAGCTGCGCATGCTCGAAGACGCCGAAATCTGGGCCCAGCGTCTGATCGACGACCTGCCGGAGCGCCTCGAAGAGCCGCGTTGCCCCGCGTTGCGGCAATAGTGTACATTTTGGTCGTATGAAGCGGAGAGGTTGCGTGCGACATCATCTTTCTTGGGCTCCGACATTGTTCAGATACAGCCTAGCCGCGCTGCTGCTGGCCTTCTCTACGCTTGCATACACGGGGCCGATTCTGGCCCAAGACCAGGCCGTCGTTCCGACGAATTTGGTTCACTTCGACATGAGTGGGAATCGATTCCGCCTGGCCGACCACGTGCGAATTCCAGGCGAGTTCCCGCCGTTGCCGGGCCAGGCAGGCCCCGTCATCCTTGTGTTCGGCGCCCACTGGTGCGCCCCATGTCATGACGTTCTGACAACATTGTCTGCACTTCGACCCAGGCTTAGCGAAGCAGGTGTCTCGATCGTCTATGTACACGTTGACGATGCGGATCGGGGAAGCGGTATGACGAGGGAAGAAATTACCCAAGCTGTTGCCACGATGGCAGAGGACCCAATCTTCGAGGGAGTTCGCATACTGCTCGGAGGAGACATGACCGAGGTTCGGCAATGGGCCAATGACCCGGCTGCCGACTCGTTGCCGTTGACCTTGTTCATCCGAGCCGACGGAATCATCGCGGCAAAAACGTCGGGCAGCGATGATACGATGCAACTGGCGGATCGGTTCTTGGTGAGGCTGGCTGCGGGGCACGGCGGTCAGGTTCAGAATCCGTAGCGCAGGGCCCCCACTCGACGGCTGACTTCAGTGCCGGGGACGAGGTCAGGCGCAAAACAGCATTCTTTTGCGCTCGCGAGCTAGATACGTCGCTGGAAAACCGGCAAGGCAGAACAAATGGCTCCTGATCGTCAACTTTCCCTATCCGTGATGGCGATCACCGTTTTGATTTCCATGATGTTCGCGGTGCTTCCTGCATTCGCTGAAGCTCAGAGTGAGTCAACACGGGTCTACCTCCGGATCACCGGTGAGCACGCTACAGAGCTCTCGTCCGCTTCGATTCGCTTCCAGCAGCCGATACTTCGACTCCTACCGGTTGGGTTTGCGGGCACGGCCGAAATGGAGCAAGTCTACAGTCAATGCGCTGCCGACGTTGGGGCAGGTGTATCAGAGGAACGTGAGTGTCAGCTCCAAGCCGCCCGCAGAATCATGGTGGACGAGGTCATCGAGATCAGCGCCTCTTTGCCCACAC
>CAZDBH010000742.1:0-1525 GCA_964503485.1 uncultured Bradymonadales bacterium
GTGTTCAATTCTTAGGACTGGGTCACGGGCGAGTGGTCTCATCCGAGCTCACAGCCCGCAGGCCGAGTCGCATGCGCCGTCAAAGTCGAGAATATCGGAGCAGTTCTCCTCGATGACGCAAGTGTGACACGCGACGCTGGTGGCAGCGTAGGCTTGAGAACAGTCTTCGGGGAACTGGCAGGCCGACAGTTTATCGCAGAAGGCTTGTTCGGTCGGACCGTCCGGCGTGGTCTGGTTGTTCTGGCAGGCGCCGACGGATTGCCCGCTCGGGATGGAGCACGTTTGGTCGCCCGCACAGTTCGCGTTGCTCAGACACCCATTCGAGCATCTCGAGAAAGTGGGGTCGGAACAGTACTGGCCCGCCGCGCAGGTCTCGGTGAAGTCCGCTCCGCACTGAGTCGTACCGTCGGAAGTAGACGTGCTGTTGTTCCTGTCGGTGGTCGTCGATGAGCTTCCGTTGTCAGAGTCGTCGGCCTCGTCGCCGCAGCCACCGAGCACGAGGCTCAAAACGCAAGCGCTCAGTAAGAGTACAAACGCTCTCAGAGCCCCATGTTCGTGTGGTGGTTGGTGAGCGATTGGGCTCGGGTTGATGCGTATCAATTGGTTCATTTCAGATCTCCTTTCAGTGATTTTGTTCATGGCCAGGGCTTCGGATTCGCCTTGGTCGTGCGGGCAGAGAATAGATGTGGGGAGGAAGACCCCAACTTAAACGGTCTTAGCTGGAGGGGAATCGGGCTCGGCTCGGGGGTGTGAAAAACCTCACCTGCGAGTCACAGCCGTAGGGGATATGGTCACTTGAAACCAGTCCTTAGGAGACCCAATGTTCAAACGATCCCAATTCATACTGTCTGTGTTTGCGGGCACGCTCGTTCTCTATTGCGCGCAGGACGCTATGACGCCGGCCCACGATGGGCCGGTAGGCCCCGTCGACGCCTTTCCGGCACCCGATCTAGATGGCGCATCACCCGCCGACTGGTTGGACGGTCATCGCGTGTCAGACCGTGGCGACGAAGGGCCTCTAGACGACCCCCGAATCGACGGCCGCCGAACCAGTGACTTGGTGGACGGACCGGCGGATGTCCCTGCGTCCGACAGAGCCAGAGATTCTGCTGAGGACCGAGCATCCGATCGGGTGGCGGATGGCAGCTCCTCAGAACTCGAAGTCGTATGCGACTGCGCCTGCGGCGACTCTGAGGCCGATCCATGTGCGACGTGTCCCCCTCCAACGGCGGAAATAGTCTGGGAGGGGACGCTCTCGAGCAGTAGTAGGTACAGCCCCGAATTCGAGCTCGGGGATGGTTCGACCTACGTCATCCACTACTCTGGGCCTGGTAGTTCGAGCACTACGGTTCCGGAATACTGGTTCTCTGATCACGCCGGCTGGGTCTACAGTGGCTCTCTCAACACTGTCCAGCGCGGCCTCCGAACTGTGTTCGGAAACACCAGCGGCACCAAGAGCCGGCTCGCCTGGGGAAGTGGTGACGAGGTGGCAATCACTGTGGTTCGGTACCGATAGTGTGGATAT
>CAZDBH010000742.1:1535-2085 GCA_964503485.1 uncultured Bradymonadales bacterium
GCCTTACGGAGGGCAGTCCGGGCTCATCTACTCGATGACCCGCCTCGTCACTTTGCTTTGCTCCAATCGAGAAGCCACCCGCCAGATCTGATGCGCGTCCTGCACGGCGACCATCCCTGGTTTCGCTGGGCCGAATCCGCGGCGATTTTTGCAGTAGGGACACGACAAACGGTATCTGCCGTCCTTCGCCGAGGCGCCGAAGGAGAACCACGCCGTCTTCAGCAGCGCCAAAGGTGGGCCTGCATAGTGACACCTTGGGCAGAAGAAGGGGCCGGCCGGCTCACTCACTGCTGGCTCGACTTCGTCGTTCTGGGACACCTCGCGATTACCGTGTCGGCGTGAACGCCTCCAGCCGAAGGCCATGCCGATGAAGATGATCCAGATGGCGTTCGAGCTGGACGGCTGGCTGGACTGCCGGCACAGACACCCGCTACCTGAGACCCGTAAGTCGGGTCCCGCCACCGGAGCCTCTTCCTCACTCAACGCCTCTTCTTCGCCGATCGAATCGCCTGGTACGTGGGCGTACAATGGAGGAAGGTGGCGCTCCTCG
>CAZDBH010000743.1:0-2073 GCA_964503485.1 uncultured Bradymonadales bacterium
GAGGGTGTCTCTCGAGTTCTTCGGAATCGCACCTCAACTTGTACTGGCGTCAGATTTGGCTGGCCTCGGGTCAAAGACCGAATTGATGCTCAGTCTGACCCAATCTGCCGGGGGAGATGTGTATTTGTCGGGTTCTGGGGCTCGGGACTACATGGACGACCAGCTGTTCCTCGATGCGGGGCTCGAGGTGGTGTACCAGAATTTCACACATCCGACGTTTGAACAGTCTCATGAAGGTGAGTTTCAGCCTGGATGTTTCGGATTGGAGTGGGTCATCGAGGATCCGCTGAATGCCCGAGAGGATTTCCACGAGCATTTGATTTCCTGTGGCGATCAACCCCCGAGGTGCTTGGTGAGCGAGAGGGGCGATACATGAAGGTCGGGTGCTTTTGCAAACATCCGGTGGCACTTTCCACCATTCGCGCTTTGCGTGCCGGTGGATACGACCCGGCCTTCGCCATCGTACAGAAGCGGTACCAAACCGACCAATGGTATGGCGAGCTGAAGGCCTTTTGTGCTGAGACGGACATTCCGTTCCATGAAGTGGGACGCATTCGAGAAGCAGAAAATGTCGACTATATTCGCCGTGCTGAACCAGATTTGATCGTCTCCGTGCTGTACACCGAGATCATCCCCCGACAGATCCTGGACATCCCGTCTCGGGGTATCATCAACCATCACCCCTCCCTATTGCCCGCTTATCGAGGACCTCACCCGGTCAACTGGGCGGTGATCAACGGCGAGGAACGAACCGGTTTGACGGTTCATTTCATGAGCGACGGGGTCGACTCGGGTGAGATTATCTGGCAAGAGGCGGTTCCGATCCATTTGGACGACACCACCGCAGCGGTGAGCAAGCGGCTTCTGGGCATGATTCCGGACGCCGCCCTCGAGGTGGTGAAGCAAATCGACTCTGGGAAGATGCAGACGCGGCCACAGGATGAGGCCCACGCCTCTTACTTCCCCAGACGGACCGAAAAGGACGACACGGTCGATTGGAGTGGTTCTGCCAAGCAGATATACGACTTGATTCGCGGTCTGTATTACCCTTTGCCGGGCGCTGTGAGCTGGTTGAACGGTCAGCGAATCGTGTTGCGTCGGGCGCAGGTGCCAGGAGTGTCTTCCCCGACAGGAGCAGCCGCTGGTCAGATCGTGGCGATGGACGGCCAGAGCTCGACCATCAACACAGGAGACGGGCTGCTCTCGGTGGAGCGCATCGATTTGGGAGACGAGACCAATGTGACGGCCGGTTCTGCGACGCTGGACCTCGTGGCCAAGACGGGAGACTGTTTCACTCGTGAATGATGATGCCAAAGTAGCCCAATTCTTCAACGAACGCGCAGCCGAGTTCGGAGACTCCGTCGAGTCGCTCGATTGGGGCAGCCGTCGTACCCAACAGATACGGTTTGCCGTTCTTGCCGAAATCGGTGCTCTCAACGGCCTGAGCATTCTCGATGTGGGTTGTGGACTCGCCGATTTCCACGGGTTTCTCGAAGCACGCGGTATCGAGACACGGTACACAGGGATCGATCTGTCATCCGACCTGGTTGCCATTGCCGGGAAGAAGCATCCCCAAATCGATGTAAGAGTTGCAAATCTACTCAATGAAGACGTCGGTGAGTTCGACTACGTATTCGGTTCGGGCATTCATTACCTCAAAGTTGAGGATAACGCTCAACGGTCGGAACAGCTCCTGCGAAGGATGTACGAGGTCTGTCGCATCGGGGTGGGAACAAACATGATCAGCGCAGAGAAGCTAGCCGCGGGCAGTCTCGACGACCACGTCCACGCTTTTGAGCCCGGCGACGTCTTGGCCATGGGACGTCGAATCAGCAATTTCGTCGTTCTGAGGCAGGACTACCTACCGCATGACCTCAGCTTGTTCGTCTACAAGCAGGATTTTGCCGCCCGACAAGAAACTGACTACTTTGCATGACTGAGATGAAGATACTCTATTTCGGTGATGCCAGTTGGGGTGCGAGGGCTTTGAAAGAAGTTGTCGCTAGGGGCCATCAGGTGCTCGGTGTGGTACTCAGAGTGCGTCCGACCGATGGCGACCTGGGCAGCACCGCC
>CAZDBH010000744.1:0-2006 GCA_964503485.1 uncultured Bradymonadales bacterium
TCATGTCGAGGAGGGGGAAGCGATTGCGCGGTCGGTACCGTAAACTGGTGGGAGGCGGTTGCGTATGCGAACGCGCTTTCTCGTCAGGAGGGCTTCGAGGAGTGCTATACCCTTTCGGGCTGCGACGACCCACCGGGCGAGGACATGGAGTGCTCCGCCGTGCAGTTCAGGGGTCTAGATTGCGCTGGTTTCCGGTTGCCAACGGAAGCCGAGTGGCTTTACGCTTCGCAGACTGTTGAGTTAAGCGATCAAAGGCTGCTGAATTTCCAATGGCTGTGGGACTGGGACGGCAACTTCCCCAGCGGTCCGTTGATCGACCCGCTCGGTCCGTCAACCGGCGAGGACCGAGTCGCTCGCGCCAGAAGGGGTTCACGTGACTATGATGATCCTGACGATGGAAACGTAAACAACGGAATTCGCCTGGTTAGGACCGCTGCAGGAAGGTAGCCGACGATTTTACGAGGGAAGTCAATCAGAACCCAACGGCATGGCCGACGAAATGGGAGCGCCGACGCAAACCTCAATCCGCAAGGTCATCGGTTGGGACAAAGCGCTCAGAATCACGTCATTTAAGCCCGCCAAGTCTTCACAGAAACCAACTACGAAGCACTCGTACTTTGGCGAACGGGGCGGCGCACCGTCGAGTTCCCTTGCGGCTCCTACAAGATGCGTCGTCCACTGAGCCAATTGTTCCGACCACACGGCGGCTGACGCACTCATCGCTGTGTAGGAAGCCACAAAGAGAATCGATATCGTTTCCCGCCGCATTATCGAGTGCGACGGCCTTGTGCGTCTATTCCCAAGCAATTTTCTAGGACAGGAAAGCACACTCGGCGTGACACTTACCCGCAGACCACACGAAATCTGTCGGGCAAGGGCAGCGTGTTGCAGTTTGAAATTTCCCGGCACTAGTTTCAACATGGTAACGGATTGACCCCTGCGACCGACGTCGAGGTCGCCGCCAACTTGTCGTCTACCCGATACGTTGTCCTGCGCTTCGAGCGCCGCTTACTCCGCAAGCTGCCTCGAAAAAAGCTCGATGGCATCCTCATCGAACGGCGCGAAACCGAGAACCGCTTCCGATCCGGTGAACTGTTCTACCGCTCGAACGACGTCATCCACCAGTTCCGAGGACAAATCATTGTTGATTTGTGCGAACACTGGTGTCGGAGCATTTCCGAATTGTCCGAGAACTGAAAGACCCGCTGTTTCCGCGTAGCGATGGAACGCCACAGTAGCTCTGGCGTTTCCGCTGCGGACCGCTGCAAGGGCCGACTCAACATTGCGTCTGTAAACGACGGTGGTGTCGAGACGCTCGCCGGCGATTCTCTCATTCAGCTAGGGTTCGAGCAACTGTTCGGGCTGAGAGACGGCCAACTGTTGACCACGGAGATCTGTCAACCGGCCGGGGCCATCAGGAGCTACTACTAGCGCCAATCGTCCAGACGTCCCGAAGGGGGTTTCCGCAGACAACAGGGCTCGACCGGGCCGATAGCGCGAATAGTACACTCCATCGATGACCGCGAAGTCTGCGTCAGACAGGTCCTCCGACTGTGACAGACTCAACGCTCGAACTGGAATATCAACGTGGCTTTCGATATGCGACGCCAATTGGACGATGAAACCTGCCCGGGCAAGCGAATCATCGAAGTAAATGGTTGGAGCCCAAAACACCACGACCAACTGGCTTGGATCCACTTGCCTGGATGAGGCGAGGTCCCCCGGCGACGCGAGGTGCGATTCGACAGCCGCTGCGAGCTCGATGTCGAGGGACGTCTGTCCGCCCGGGGTGAGCCCGACGAACTCGCCTTGCTCAGTGTACCCATCGCGACTGACGCGAACCCAACGGCGACCGGAATCCACTTCGAAAGACGCGATACTGCCACCCCGCGTAACCCCTATCGACGTGCCGTCGACCTCGACATCGGCCCCATCGATATTGCACGAAACAAGGAGCGTCACGGGCAGTGGCGATAGCCTCAGCCCCCGCAACTCCTCCAGTCTAT
>CAZDBH010000745.1:0-1993 GCA_964503485.1 uncultured Bradymonadales bacterium
CGCGATCTATGAAAATCACCTCGGCAAACCAGTCAGTTTGCCCCTCGACCACTCGCCCGAGACCCAGGTCGCCATCTAGCCGAACAAGGCCCGACCCGCGGGTCGCAAGCCAATAGTGCCCGTCTGGGTGCCTTTCTATAGCTGTCACAGCCCTGCCCACCCCCACTGGAAGAGGGACGCTTTCGACCTCGCCATCGCGCCACCTCAGTAGTCCTCCGGCTGTTCCGAGCAACACGTATGCGTCGCTGTGCTCGCAGGCAGAAAAGACCGCCGCATTCGCCGCTTCCCCTGGTGGGCCCTGTGAGGGCAGGTCGACGAGTTCGAAGGGGAGGTCCAGGCCTTCGCTGCGCAATAGGGTTCGATCCATGGTGGCCACCCACACGCTCCCGTCTGAGGCAAAAAGCACCGACGAGCTGCCAGGTAGACCTTCAACGGTTTCGGAAGGTGCGTCGCGCTCTGAAGCTGAAAACCGATAGACGCCCGATGAATTCGAGGTTGCCCAGATCGACCCGTCCGGTGCCACATTCAGGGAGCGGACGCTGTCTGTGGAGGCAAGGCGCAACCGATTTTCGAATCGGCCACCGATCAATGTCGCGACACTCCTATCCGTTCCCACCCACAGAACGCCCCTCGAGTCAACCGCCAGTGCGTTCACCCAATCACCGACCAGGTCCTCGGCCGTCGGACGGTATCGCACGAACTCGACGCCGTCGAACCGGACCACGCCAGCGCCCGTGCCGAGCCAAAGATACCCGTCGGGACTCTGAACGATTGCGTTGACCGAGTTCTGAAGCAACCCGTCCTCGGCGTGCCAACTTCTGACGTTCATGTGGAGTGGTTGGGCTGCCGGGGGCGGGGAGTTTGAGAAGACGAACAAGACAGCCAAGGTCACGGCCAACATCCGGCGAAGGCCCGCGTCGGTGTTTGCGCTCTCGGCTGCTCCGAATCGGTCTCGAACACGGATGCCACACGAGGCAGTGCGCTTGGTTGCAAGCGAAGTCATCCTACAACTTCTTTCTCCGAGGGAAGGTAGCTCTAGAAGTATCTCGATCCCGCATCGATCAAGCAAGGGCTCAATGGAGTTCAGTATCCGGAAGCCGAGTCTCGGCCGCCAAGTTCAGGATATAACAACCTGCTAATCCAGAGCTTGCCCCCGTTTGACGTGCCTGGTAAAGAGAGGGAATGAACGAGGGGAAGTCACAACAGCAACAGCCGCGATCGATTATCGTCGAGCTTTGTAGGCAGTTCTACACTCAGGGTTGGGTTTCTGGCACCGGCGGTGGAATCAGCATCAGAGAGGGTGATCAGTTGTACATCGCCCCGAGTGGTGTCCAGAAAGAGCGCCTGCAGGAAGAAGACCTGTTTGTTTTGGACCTCGACGAGAACGTCCTTTCGGTTCCCGGCGACGACCAGCTGAAGCCCAGCGCGTGCACCCCCCTTTTTCTCAACGCGTACAAGCTTCGGGATGCGGGTGCGGTACTGCACTCTCACAGCGAGAATGCCATGTTGGCGACGCTAATTTTCGAAAGAGAATTCTGCGTCACACACCTCGAGATGATGAAAGGCATCCAAGGGGTTGGTTTCCACGATCGTCTCGTGGTTCCGATAATCAAGAACACAGCCCACGAGGCCGATTTGGCTGACTCGATGGCCGAAGCCATCAAGGCCTATCCGGCGAGTTACGCTGTCCTGGTTGAGCGTCACGGTGTCTATGTCTGGGGCAAGGACTGGGTCCAGGCTAAGACTCACGCAGAATGCTACGACTACTTGTTCGGGGCTGCGGTCAAGATGCGGCAATTGGGCATCGACCCGGCTTCTCCGAACGGCTAGCCCGGATTATTCATGAACCCGGAATTTGCGGGGATTCGGCGCTGTTAAGCGATTGTACTCGTTAACGAAAGACAAATTCGAGAGTAACAGCCGCCATGACAGAGTGTGCGAGCGCCTTGCCAACTACGCTGGCGCAGTCCTTCGCATCACAGCAGAGATGCCA
>CAZDBH010000746.1:0-1991 GCA_964503485.1 uncultured Bradymonadales bacterium
TACCGCTAAAAGCTAACGGCTGGAGTCCGGGGCGTTATACGCGACGGGTTGCTAGGGAGTCATCACACCCAAATCAATGAGGTCGCTTCGAAGGGTCTCGGAGTCCTTGAAGAGTAACCCCGTCAACCCGGCCTGGGACGCAGCATCAACGTTGCTCTTGCGATCGTCGATGAAGACGAGTTCGTCGACTGGGCGGTTCAGCCTCTTGGCCGGCCCCACAAAGGCGTCCTGATCGGGCTTGCGCACGCCGGTTAGACAGGACACGAAACTCCACTCCAAATATCGCGACAGCTCGAATTGTCTTTCGATTTCGGTCCACCAACTCGGATAGTTCGAGAGTGCGTGCATCTCGACACCAAGTTTGCTGAGCGTTTTGAGAATCTGCTCGACTCCGGGAACCCAGCGGTAATTCGAAAAGACCACGTCAAGCAGTCCATCGTGGTCGTATTTGCGCTCATCCTTGAAGAACCGGCGAAGAAAGGTCTCTTGATCGATCTCGTTGCGCTCGAATTCATGCCAGGCCGTAGGGCTCAACTGCGCTCCGAGAGTGGGCCAATCTTGGCTGAAAAACCCGGGGATGAGGCGGTACGGATCCCAGATGAGGGTGTCCATGACATCGAAGAGAAGTACGAGGTTTTTCGCCTTGGGCAACGTCATCGCTCAGGCGTCTCAATTGAAAACAATGCCAACTTCCCCTTTGAGGTAGCGCAAGATGTAGAGCGTTTGAACGTTGCAACCCGAACAGAAGTAGTCCGGGTCATCTTCGGTCGCTATGTGTCCATCAATCCAATGGTGAAGCAGCTTGCCCTCATCATGGTCATGCAGACGGAGCCGAAGGTGGTCGAGAATGGAAAAGACCTCGTCAAGGTAGAGTTGGGTCGATGTGTTTTGATAGGTCAACATGAGTGCTAGAGCGAGGTAATTCTGGCTCGACAGCGTGCTGTATTCATCGGTTTGTGCCCCCTGATATTCCTGGCTGTAGGGCGATTGATAAAAGCCCAGCTCGTGTCGCAAGGGCTGAATCCCCTCGAAGACCAGTTCCGCCCTCTCGAGGTATTGTGAATCGCCAGTCAGCTCGTAGAGGCGGTTTAGGACGATGATCATGGTCGAGTTCGGATAGAGGAAGAGTCGATCTTCATCGGGTCTGAAACGGTAGTGATTCTCGTTCCATACGTTTTCGTTGACCGATTCGACGATCTCGACCGCGCGGTCGATTCGACTCTGGGTCTTATCGTTGTCGATATAGGTTGCGTACTGCAGGTAGATCAGGGCAACGCCGGCCGTAACGGAAGTCGGGCCGTAGAGATCGGCGGCGAACTCACCCACACTAATCTCAAAGTAGTCGTTCGCAGCCGCGACCACCTGGTCCGTAATATCGATGAGGCGGTCGATCGGTTCGATTAGGTCGGGTTCGTCGGCCACTCCGGCGTATTCGACCAGTCCCATCAGCGCCATAAAGACATCCTCCATGTTCTCCATGTACCAAACGATGTCGTCAGCGGCGTGCTCGACTAGACTCAAGTCGTAGTCTCTGCCCTGCCTTGCCATCTCCATGTAGTCCTCCCGGCCGGATGACATGCCTGCATGGAGATAGAACAGCGGACCGAAAGCGGCTGCATCACCGAAATCTTCGAGCCAGTTGCCGTCCTCAAAACCGAACTCGAGGGCGTCCTCTTGGAGTTCCTCGTAAAAGGCCGCCAATCCGTTCTCGGCCACACCGAGATCGGCATCGCCGAGCTGCGACGTATCGGACTCATCGGTACTCGGATCGGGGTCGGTAGCGGGCGAATCACTACAACCAAAACACAATACTGCGAGCGCCAGAACAAGGAGTCGAAACCTCATTGTCTCTCCAAATCTCGTGTCAGTGGCGCACAGTGTATTCGGATTGCCTTTGGCGGCAAGGGCTAAACTCTCCGAGCGGGGTGGAGTTGAACTAGGAGCCTGTCGCGCATAGCGCTCCAGGCTCCGCCATTGGCTTTTAGCGATTA
>CAZDBH010000747.1:0-1934 GCA_964503485.1 uncultured Bradymonadales bacterium
ACGGCTAATCGCTAAAAGCCAATGGCGGAGCCTGGAGCGCTATGCGCGACAGGCGACTAGTCACCGTGTGCCATCGATTCGAGTAACCGAACTGAGTCGGCGGTACTTCGCGGGTCCGATACCCGGTACGTCGAGCAGGTCCTCGAGGGCGTCGAAGGGCCGATGTTCGGCGATCCTCGCCGCAAGACTGGGGCCGACCCCCGGCAGGGTCTCGAGGTCAGCGATGGTCGCGGAGTTGATGGCCAACCGGTGATCGATCGGCATCGCCACAACCGCGCTGGCGACTTCGTCGTCCGAGCAGAGGCAGAGCGGCTCGGTCGGAGACAGACAAATCGCCTCGGGAGCGAAAATCGTCTCGTAGTAGTCTGTCTGGTTAGCCCAATCCGCAATGATCGCTCGGTGAAGACCGGGCGGCTCGAAGATGGGACCCCGCTCTCTGGCGGCCCAGGTCCACACGGCAGCGATTGTAAGGGCGAGCACAGTCCAACGCATTGATGACCTCTATCCTCTTCTGCCGCGGTCCCAGCTCGTCTATTATCGGCGGGTATCAGAAAGTGTTGCTTGGTTTTGTTGGGAATTTGGCGCCATGGCGAAAAAAGTAGACCTCGAAGCTGTCCAAAAGAAACAGGCCGCTCTCGTCGAAAAAGCACTGAAGCTAAACGATGAGAAAGACGGTGAGCGGGTCGCCAAACAGATCGATCCGCTGCAGAAAGAGGCCAAGCAGCTGGAAGCAATGGCGTTGGTACTGGCCCACGAAACGCAGGCCAAATACGGTGAAGCCCCCCCTGGCAGCGCGCGAGTTACCAAAGTGCGATTGACAGAAGAGCAGGTGAAATCTGTCCAGAACAAGACCGGTGAACGGGTCGAGGTGGTCGAGATACCTGACGCCATGGGCGTTCGCTACGGCGTCATGCCGGAGGAAATGCCACCCGCTATCGAACAGATAGCCATCGAACAAGTTCTGAACGAGAAAATCCGGTTGGCCGCAGAAGAACGCAACAAACAGCAGACCGCAATCGCTCTGGCCGAGTTGCGAAAACAAAACAACGCGGACCTAAACAAAGAGCTCGACAAGAAGCTGAAGGACCCCGACTTCTTGGAGGGGATGTTCTACAAGGGGAAGTAGCCCCTAACGTTCTATCCAATTGAGCGGCTTGGCGACGTTCGGCCCGACGGCTGCTCGATATTCCTTTTCCACCACCGAGAAATTGTAGGTATCCACTCGAGCTTTTGCGCCACGGAACACTTCCCGATACCTGTCCTCAGTCATGGTGGTAAGGTTGACCTGAGGCGTTGTGAAGTCGATCGAGTCCGGCAAATGGTCACCGCCAGAGAGGTCCCACAACTCGGTGCCTGGAAGAGGTGTAGCAGAAAACAGGCTGATTCCATCCAGTTCGAGATCGCAGGCGAAGTCGATCGTGGCGCCCATTCCCTCTTCAGTTTCCCAAGGAAAGCCTATCATGAAGAAGCCGGTGCACCGGATACCTCGACTCTTGATTCGCTTAACAGCGTCGCGGATAACTCCGAGCGACATCTTCTTTTTCATTCGCTCCAGTGAGTTTGCCTCGCCCGATTCGATTCCCAAGAAGATCTGGTGGCAGCCCGCCGAGGCCATTCGGTCCAACAGATCGGAATCGACGCGATCGGCGCGAGTCTGGCAATAGAATGGGAGGTCGAGGCCACGCTCCAGCAGACCATCGCAGATCTCAATCGTCCGCTTACGGTGCATGGTGAACACGCTGTCGTGGAAAAACAACTCGGGCACGCTGTGGCGGTCGACGAGCTCTTGGACCTCCTCGAGAACGTTGGCGGGTGATCGATAGCGTGTCTTTCGCTCATTGCTCGACGGCACCGCGCAATAGATGCATTGGTAGGGGCACCCGCGAACCGTGATTATTGACTGGTAGAAGGGCGGCAGGATGTCGGCATCCCAT
>CAZDBH010000748.1:0-1920 GCA_964503485.1 uncultured Bradymonadales bacterium
CTAATCGCTTACCGCTAAAAGCTAACGGCTGGAGTCCGGGGCGTTATACGCGACAGGCTCCTAGGCCAAGGCAACCTCGTCATCGAGCAGCTCGAGCCGATCCGGGTCGGTATCTTCAGGAGTGTATCTGGCTTCGGCCCGGTTTCGTACGACATCGGCGTCTTCTATGACGGCATCGTCCTGTTCGATGACCCGGCGGATGACGTTAGAGCGCCACCAGGCCCCGTCCGAGTCTTGCTCGAAGCTGTGGTTGGCCTCGAAAACTCGAACCGAATAGGGCAAGGGCTCGGATGCGAGGAGGAAACCCTCCAACTGACCATCCGCAATTCGAAAGTGAAGCGCGATCGCGAAGGGCAGGGTGTTGATGAAGCGCAGGTCGGCCATATTGTAGAAGACAGTCGCTCCACACCCGAAAGGGACAGTTCGCCCGTTGTCAGCAAACAAATCGATTGCGTGCCGATGTCGCTCGACGATCTGGAGACCCGCCAGAAGTGCGAGTTGAAACAGCATATTCGTGACTTGGCAGGCACCGCCGCCGACCCCGACACTCAGGACGCCTTCGCGCAGCTCCGGCCCAAGGGCAAACCCTCTCAGAAGCGACGGTCGACCCACGGCATGGTGATATGAAAACAGACCCTTGGGAGGGACCTCGATTCGGTCCAAAAGGCCAGCAACACGCCGTACGTTCACCTCCTTGCCCGACTGCAAGCGTGAGTCGTCAGTCGTGCTCTCACGCTTCAGTGGGGAACACTTGGACGCCGCGATGTTAGGGAGCTCCTCGAGTTGTTCACGACTGAGCTTGGTCTTGGCGACAGTGCTGGCCTCGAGCACCCAAGAGGGCAGCCTCATGAGGCGCTTGCGTTCAATCCTTATGGGCAGTGGAACCCATCGCCTGGCCTGTTTTTTAGCAAGTTTCACCAGCGCGCCGGCTTGCTGGTGGCGGATCAGTTCGCGATCTCTGTCTTCACTCATCACATTCTCATCGGCGCTCGAGTATGAACACAGACTGCCTGGTTTTGATTCCTCAACGCAACCCAAAGCTTCAACTCGCCCGAGCCTGTCAGTTTCTATACTTGTTCCCGAAAGCGGCGCCCGGTATATCTCTGCACAGCAAGAAACAGTGTCTCTGACCGAACTTGTAAAATGCGAGCTGGGCGGCCGAGCGATCTACAGTAAAGATCGACGCGCCGCGACGCTACCGTTGCACCAGGTCAGCGAGG
Source organism: uncultured Bradymonadales bacterium (assembly GCA_964503485.1). Lineage (GTDB taxonomy): Bacteria > Myxococcota_A > Bradymonadia > JAFGEP01 > JAFGEP01 > CAZDBH01. The sequence continues at coordinate 1,221 of CAZDBH010000748.1, forward strand.
GAGAAGCCTAAATGAGTACCCGCCCGAGTCTGCTCGAATGGGCGCGACGTCACGCGACAGCCGAGAACACGTCAACAGTGGTGTCTGACCTGCAGGCGGACCTAGCAGCGAATGTAGTGGCACATCGGCAGGGTTTCCCCGAGGCAACGGTCGCCGGTATCCGTGCCTATTACGATCACTTGAGGGCGCCCCACGCCGAACAGGTTTGCCGGGGTACATCATGTCGCTTCGAAGGGTCGCCTCCCCCTGGCTCAGAGAAACTGGGGCCGGTCTACTGCCTCGGCAGGTGCTACGAAGCGCCCTGCGACACTCGCTCCGAGCCCGGTCCAATCCCCCGTTTTAGCTTAGTCGACGAGCCTGCCTTGTTGTCGCGCGCAACCTCAGGCCCATGCTTGGAGCCGGGCGATGTGTACGACCTTCCCTATGTTGAGACGATTCTGTCCGCGATCGCGGATGCAGGGTTGCGGGGCCGCGGCGGAGCGGGGTTCCCAACGGCCGTGAAATGGAAGGCAGCCCGTGATGCGGTGGGAACCACCAAATACGTGGTCGCCAACGGTGACGAAGGCGACCCCTCGGTCTTTGTAGACCGACTCCTTCTCGAAGAGGACCCCCATGCAGTGCTTGCCGGCATGCTGGCTTGTGCGAGAGTGGTCGGCGCAGGGGAGGGCATCGTCTTCATTCGTGATGAGTATCCACGAGC
>CAZDBH010000749.1:0-1912 GCA_964503485.1 uncultured Bradymonadales bacterium
CGCTAAAAGCCAATGGCGGAGCCTGGAGCGCTATGCGCGACAGGCTCCTAGCCCCCCCGACCATCACCACTGTGGTACCTCTGCTCGTCGTACCCGGTGACTTGGTCTATATCGAGGGCACCAATCTTGCCGATCGGGCCGACGCGATTGCCGATACCCAAGTCGCGGTCTCAGGGGTCGACGGCGACGGAGCGGACCTAACGCTCGATTTGGCGGTCACCGAAGGCTCGGCAACCAGCGTCACAGCCCAAGCTCCTGAGGATGCCTATGGTCAACTCCCGAACGGGGGAACCCTCATAACCACCACGCCTTGCGGCTCGGCCGAGCATGACGTCGACGTTTTCTTTGTGGAAGAAAACGGGTTCGGGGGCGGGGCGGGAACGGGTCAGGGACTCGTTGGCACCGTCTACCAATTGAAGCCCGACACGCACCAGCTACCCGATTTCAGCGACCCGTGCGCCGACGACAGCGTCGTGTCTAGCGCCGATGTGCCCTGCCCGTTTACGACGATTCTGGTGCCGAACTTAGATGTGCCGCAGCAGAGTTTCAGCGAGGGATTCCCAGGGTCAGGTGAGGTGCTCGTCGAGTGGTTCGCCATTCGCTTCAACGGATACCTACTGGTCGATCTGGCCGGTACCTACCGGCTGGCGACTCGATCGGACGACGGGTCAAACTTGTATTTGACGCTGATCGAAGACGAAGAGGCGTGCACGGGTCTGGGCGGAACATTCGGCGGAGGTGAGTGCGTCGTAAAGGTCGTGTCGAATGATGGCATTCACAGTATGTGGAAGCAGACCGGCACCATCGATCTCGAGGCTGGCAGCTACCCGATTACGATCGACTACTTCCAAGGCCCCCGTTACGACATTGGTTTGCAGTTCTCGTGGACTGTCCCTGGCAGCGGCGAGGTCATTGTTCCGGTCGAGAATCTGAACCTACCCGAGTAGTCTCCGCAGCTTGCTCGAGTTTGCGCTTGGAGCGTTTCTTCCGGTTTGTTGTCGCAGGCGCAAACTGGCCGATTGCTGGACCGCCTTGTACCAGTTCCACAACCTGCTAACCTGCCCGCCGGCTGTTGCTTGCACAAATGAGGGAATCACCGATGAAATCAACCACACTATTCGTTTTGCTGTTCGCGTGTTTGCCATTGGGTTGTGCTGTCGACGACAGTGATGGGGACAGTACGGGCTACAATGCAAACCAGCAGGCCGGGGACACTCTGTCAAACGCAACTGACATGGGCTTGGACGATGCCGGCCAAACAGACGGCACTGGCACAGAGGACCTGGTTGGAGCGTCTGACGCCTCCAATCCAGGGTCGGGCATCGATTTTTCGGGGAGGTTTCTGTTGTCATTGTCGACTGTGGTCGATGCCACAAAACCGATTTACTTTGACACCACGGTCTCGGTGAACCTCGACAGCCAGACCATCGATTTCTCGTTCCAGCCTCTGACTGCCGACATCAACTCGGCAGGGAACCCTCGCGAGGACGCAAGGGAGGCCATCGGCGCTCCGATCGAGGTTGAAGGCGTCGACTACGCGGACGATGGGAGCTGGGTGGCCGATCTCGGAGAGGTGACGATGGTTGGCGAGGCCAATGCGGTCACGTTTCGGGACATCGTGGCCAACATCGTGCTTACTGGTCAGGTGGACTCAGCTGATTTCTTCTGCGGGACGGTGGAAGGTGATGTAATTGAGCCTCTGCCGCTGCCACTGGCCGGATCGACTTTCGGTGCCACTCGGGTCGATGACGGCGACTTCATGTCCGTTTCGGATCCGGTATACGTCTGCCCGTGACAGAACCAGGCCGTCCGACGCTCATGGCGTCCCTGCGCCACAGCAGCTGACCAGAGCTGGGGCTGCCTAGGAGCCCGTCGCGTATAACGCCCCGGACTCCAGCCGTTAGCTTTTAGC
>CAZDBH010000750.1:0-1865 GCA_964503485.1 uncultured Bradymonadales bacterium
CCGCTACCCGCGTAGGAACCGCTACCAGGTTATAGTTATCCATGTGAACTAATTGACAAATCCCCCGTCCAGCTCATTTTTTTTCGCAACAAAATCTGAAGCTCCCGGATCGAGGTGGCACCCGATTCGATCTTGGAAGGTGTCGACGCATGCCCAGTTATCCAATCCCTGCGCGAGCGCCTCGATCCGGGCGACCGTCAGATTGGCGCGGGGCCTCTTTGTGGGTTGAGAGCAACTCGTAGGCCATGTGGCGACACTCGGTGATGTTGAGGGCGATCAGCTGGAGAGCGAGGTCGTAGATAAGGTCGCCGCTCTCCTTCGAGAGGGTCATCTTGCCGGTGCGGAAGACCTGCTTGAAGTCCTGTTTGTAGACGCCGTAGTTGTCTTGTGCGCTGGGACGATGGCCCTGTCGCGAGCCGGTGCCCTTCGGGCGCAACGCTTGGTCGATTTCCTGTGCCAGGTCAGGGTTGTCCATTGGCGTCGATAGATCCACGTGTTTAACGGCTACACGACGTCGCCAAGCTCAGTCGCACTCGACGAGTTCCTCGGTGTCAAACCAATCGGACGCGACGAGCCCGTCCTCGTTCCACAGCCAGTAGTTGACGATTGTCATAGCCTCTTCAGATTCATTGAAGATCACCGAGTGTCCGGTTTGCAGAAAGAAGACATCGCCGTCGGCAGCGGTGAAATTCGGCCCGTCTACGTCTACGGTACACCTCCGCGTCCCCCGAAATACAAGCTGGACATCACCGGCCGTCGCGGCTTCAGGAGCGGCGACAACAAAGGGGACGGTGCTTACATCCTGACATTGTCTCCGCGTTCGCTCACATTCGGGTAATACTATACCGGATGGCCTTCACTCACTCAGTGTCCATCTCGGAAGGGTGTTGGCGGCGGCACTGCTCCGCGATGTTCACCGCTTCAGCCCTCGCTCGTGCGACGCGTTCGGGTGAACGCCGGAGCAGATGGCAACCGGCACTACCCGAGATTCCCAAAACAGCAGTGATGTCGGCAATGCTCCGACCGAGGAGTTCATGTGCAGCGATGATCGCCACTCGCCTCGCAGCGACGGTTTCGGGCTTCTTGGATCTCGATTGGATCTCCGCGACCGTGACGTTGGCGTTGTCGGCTACTAGCTGGAGCAACCCGCTTAGCTCGCCAGCCCATCGGGGCCTCATAGGGGTCCCTTGGCGGATGACCGGATTCTGCACTAGAGCGGAGGCCGCGTGGAGCAGGGTTGATGAAGTCGCCTCCACTGGCGCGCCATGGTTGGTGCGAAGTTCGGCCCGACGAGCATTCGCGCCGTCGCCACTGAGAAGCGGATCACGAGCGCCCCCGCTCCTGGATACAACGAAGTCGTGAAAGGCCAGTCGGCCACTCGGGGTGGATGAAAACCCGCAGAGGCTCAGGCCGAGTTCCACATCGATCCACTTTGGCGGCTCAACGAGTCCGAGGTAAGCACGATGGCTCGTCCAATCGCTGTCGATTGGATCATCAACGCAGCCCGCTCGCACGGGATTGTTGTGGATATATGCGATCAAGAATGGCAGAGACTCGCGCTCCATCTCGATTGTCGCTGGCCGGTCAGCGAATACCGGTCCGAGCCGAGCCTGTCGTTTATTGAGCCACCCAGCGAGTGGGCTGTGAAGCTGCTTGCAAAATCGGGACAAGGGGTCGGCCCCGACCAGCGAGGCCAGGTGCGTGTGCGAGCTCATCAGCGAAAACGCCAACATCGTCCAGTCGAAGCGTCGAGCCGCTTTCTCGGCTCGAGACAAATACTCTCTTCGTTCTTCTTCCCCAGCAAGTCGGAACTGCTTGTCGACGAAACGGGATATCACATGAGTAATCGTCCCCGGAGTTGTATG
>CAZDBH010000751.1:0-1860 GCA_964503485.1 uncultured Bradymonadales bacterium
GGCAGTTCGGGGCCATCTGCGGCTTTCGCGGTGTCTTCACCGCGGGCTGGGGTTTCGGGCTTCGGCGCTACCACCCTCTTTTGGTCGGTGGTTTTATCGCTGGATGCCTCTGTCGAAGGGCTTGGTTTTGCGGGTTGGCCGGGACTCGGGGCGGTTATCGCCTTGACTGCCGGGTCAGCAGGCTCCTCGACCTGGACTCGCGGAGCTTCGACCTTCTTGCTGGGCTCAGGTTTGGGCGGCGGACTAGTCGCTGGTTTCTCCTCAGCCACCCTCGCGCTTGGTTGGCTGGTAATCGGGGAGGGGCGCTTCGCCCGCGACGCCTCGGGTGTCCTTGGGACACTGGGTGTATTCTGGGTGCGAACAGGCGCCTTGTCGTCGACGACGACTGCCGTCCGAGGCTCAGGTATTCGAGCTGCCGGGAACTTTCCCAGCAGATCCGGAAGCGATCCGCCCCCTAAAAGATGTTCGATCTTTGCAACAAGTTCACCGACTGGCTGAACCGGCTCGATCGCAGCCATCCGAATGAGCGTCATCTCTAAGAGGAGCCGTGGGTGGGCCGTCCGCCCCATTTCTGCGGCAGCTTCCATCAACACGGCGAACATACGGTGGAGAACCGATACGTCAGTGCCCTGGGCTTGCTTTACGAGAAGGTTCCGCTCGCCCGGGTTGAATCGCTCGAGCACCTCGGCGTCCTGGGTGAGGGCACATATGGTCAGATCTCTCAGATGAGCGAGCAGATCCGATGTGAGTTGGCCAAGATTGGCGCCCACTCGATAGGCATCACCGATGCACCCGATCAGGGTGTCGATGTCGCGGGCTAAAAGCGCATCTGTGAGCCGAAACAACGCCTCTCGCCCCACTACGCCGAGAACACGAGACGCCAACTCGGCGGTAATCGTACCTTCTGAGAAGCTGATCAACTGATCGAGTTGGCTCTGGGCGTCGCGCATACAGCCTTCTGACTGGCGCGCGATCATTCGAAGGGCTTCGTCTTCAGCCGAAGCGCCCTCCTGAGCAAGGACGGAGCTGAGGTGTTCGCGAATGACGTCGGGCGGGATCCGCCTGAAATCGTATCGCTGGCATCGACTCAGAATAGTGTCCGGGATCTTGTGCGGTTCGGTGGTAGCAAACACGAAGACAACGTGAGGAGGAGGTTCCTCGAGCGTTTTCAGCAACGCATTGAACGCTGGCGTCGTCAACATATGAACTTCATCTATGATGTAGACTTTGTAGCGTTCCCGGCTGGGCGGGTAACGTACAGCGTCTCGAAGTTCGCGAATCTCGTCGATTCCCCGATTGCTCGCAGCATCGATTTCGATGACGTCGACAGAAGAGCCCGCAGCGATCTCGATACACGATCCGCACACATCGCAGGGCGTGGCCGTCGGGCCTTCCTTACAGTTGAGTGCTCGGGAGAGAATTCGGGCGGTGGAGGTCTTTCCGACGCCTCGGGGGCCCGAGAACAGAAGCGCATGAGCCACGCGGTTCTGTGCCAGGGCGTTACCCAGTGTCACGGCCACGTGCTGTTGGCCCACGACGTCGCCGAAGTGACGAGGCCTGTGTTTGCGAGCCAAGACAATGTAAGGGGCGTCGGACATGAAGCACACCTGGAAGGGTTCGAACCTCCAACCTACGGTTCCGTAGACCGTTGCTCTATCCATTTGAGCTACAGGTGCAAACGCGACATTCACCGCGTTTCGGTTGGCCTAACCGCCAGTTAGGCCAGCCAAGCGGAGAGGGTGGGATTCGAACCCACGGAACGCGTGAACGTTCACTTGATTTCGAGTCAAGCGCCTTCGACCACTCGGCCACCTCTCCGACGGAGCGAGAGGGATTCGAACCCTCGGTACGGGTATAAAC
>CAZDBH010000752.1:0-1818 GCA_964503485.1 uncultured Bradymonadales bacterium
GAATTCATGCGCCAACCGCTACCCTCCGGCCTATCAGGGGGCTTCTCAGCACTAGTTCGGGTTCGACCGCCCCAGGTTGTCGCCTTTTCTACCCCACTTACCCGGGTCTCATGACCCCAGAAACAGGTCTCTCATTCGCGGTATATGTGGTCCTGCGCGCCGATCTGGTCATTGGCACACCTCCTGCTACAAGCAAGCCCAGCGAGTGGTTTCACATGAATCGGAGAGGATATGTCCCCACGTTACTTCGTGCTCTTGAGCATGGTCTTCGCCGGCTGCGGTGATTTGCCCCAGCCCATAATCCAATCAACTTCGCCCGACCAACCAGCAGAGGCGGGTCCTCCAGAGGTGACCGTTGTTGCGTCTGACTTCGCTATCGGGAACGCGCCAGTCGAGGTCGAACTTGCTGGCCTCGAGTGGCTGCAAGAAACTCCGGACGAGCTCACTGAGAACACCGACTCAGACGCCGTCGACGGCGTGTTCGAAGTGGATACCTCAGATGGAGAGGGCGACAGCGAAGACGAGCAGGCTGGCGCGGATGACGCCAACCCCGACGAAGAGCCTCGCCTCGAAGAACCCGTCCGATCGGAACGACCTCTGGATGAGCGCCTGACACCCAACGCGGGCGGGCCGACGCTCAATATCGGGAGCTCGGCGACACTCGTGTGGCAGGGCTTTCGACACGAGTGGGAGGAACGCCCCCACCGCATGGGCGACTTTTCCAACTTCGTAACGACCGAGGCAGCCCACCTCGAATTTGGTGAAGGGCGCACGATCGAGGGGATCCGCGAATGGCGCTTCCTACCCGGCCAAGACGGCGACCACGGTCCGGCGAACACCTATCTGGCCGCCGTTCACGAGTCCCGGGCTCGCTTCTATTCAGCGGACTGGACGATCGAATTCACAGACCAGGTCAGCGATACCCCACAACAGCGGGCGGTGACCCGAGTGACCCAACAGGTTGCCTTTGGGCTCCAACGTGTTCCAACCCGTGGAGAAACAGTCGAAGTCTTCCTGCAAGGCTTCGAAATGGACATTACCAACCCCGATACCGGTGAGACCGGCTATATGTGGCCGACCGACTTCGAGTTGGGCATTTCTGACTGCGTCTACACTGCAGACGACGTGGTGTGCTACTTGAACCTGAAAGTCGAGCGGGAGGACTCGCCTGACCCGTTCAAGCGGGCCGAAGAGTCGTTGGACTACCGTTTCGATGTCTTCGCCACAGCCATGATTGCTCCCGCCAGTGCAGTCGCGGTCAGAGGCTTCAGCGCGTCGATTACCGGGCGCGACATTACCCTTGATCCAATAAGCAGGCGCTCGACCATCACCGGCCAGCCCGGCTACGAGAGCGCGTTAGTGGGCGTAACTGGCTTTGAGTTTGAGCTCGACAGCGACCGCGATCGAGACGGGCGCTATTTCGAGTCCTACCACTTCGCTGTGCGCGAGTTACACTACGACGCCGACACCGGTGAACAGGAGATCCGAGTTAAGTTGGGTCTCAAAAACGACGGGACAATCACCTACGATGCAACCTATGACGCTCGAATCGAGCTGAGCTTCGTTCAATTCGACCTGCCCAATCGCGACGCCGACACAATCATCATCGGAGGCACTGTCTGCACCGAACGCGGTTGGTCTCCGGGTGTCCGCTGCGACGAAGAAGTCGTCTCAGAGCGCGAAGAAGTCGAGATGGTCTTCTAGCCTACAGCCTGGTGGCGTCGTGTCGTTCGTAGCCTCGTCGGGGAGCAGCCGGTTCGACCAGCCTAGGAGCCCGTCGCGTATAACGCCCCGGACTCCAGCCGTTAGCTTTTAGCG
>CAZDBH010000753.1:0-1805 GCA_964503485.1 uncultured Bradymonadales bacterium
GATGATGGGGCTACTCGCGAAACGGATCGACGTACACCTCTACTTTTTGACGCCCACCCCCCATGACGCGCCCGACCGCGGCGACGACCAGCCGGGGAGCCCGTTGGTCTCATCGATGGGTCGGCTGGCTCGCGAGTTTCGGCAGCTAGTAGACGAGCGTGCCGAGGCCGAAGCCCGAGACATCGACTGCTTCGCACAACCGGCCGGTGACACGATGCTGTCGGTTCTGCAACGCGATTTGTTCGACCTGCGTTCGCGCGAAGGGGGCGACCAACGCGTCACGGCGTCGCCCGGCGACTGCTCGCTGTCGTTTCACTCTTGCCACGGCCCGGTGCGCGAGGTCGAGGTACTGCACGATCAGCTGCTGGCCCTCTTCAACGACTGCCCGAGCGTCAGACCCAGCGACGTCGTCGTCATGACGCCAGACCTCGACACCTACGCACCGCTTATCGAGGCGGTTTTTCAGCGCGACAGCAACGATAAACGCCACATCCCGTTCCGAATCGCAGATCGCACTCTGCTCGCCCAGAACCCTGTCGCTCGGGCCCTCATGAAGTGGTTCGAGCTCGTTGACTCCCGTCTCTCGGCTAGCCAAATCGTGGATTTCGTCCAGACGCCCGCTGTGGCGGACCGGTTCGGATTGGACGAATCCGAGATCGACAAGGTTACGGGCTGGGTCCAGGACGTGAATATCCGCTGGGCACAAGACGCCGACCACCGCGAACGCTGCGGCCAGCCCGCCGTGGACCAAAACACATGGCGGTTCGGACTCGACCGCCTCCTGTTGGGCGTTGCCGCGCGCAGCGATCAGGCCCCTCTCTACGGCGATATTCTGGCCTACGACGAGATCGAGGGTGGCGATGCGCGCACCCTTGGATGTTTCGCAACGCTGTGCGAGTCACTCTTCGCGTCCGTCGAGGCGGCGCAAGGTCGCCATTCACTCGCCGAGTGGCACCGGGTCATCGGAGACACCCTGTCGGCACTCTTTGTGTTCAATCATGAGACCGCCTGGCAACCCCATCAAATCCAGAGCGGCCTTGCTCAGGTATTGGAGCGCGCCCAAGCCGCCGAGAACCGGGCCAACTGCGAACCGCGTCTCTTTGATACCGATACGATGCGATACATCCTCGAGCGCCACGTGCTCAGTGAATCGAACGCATCGGGGTATCTGGCCTGTGGTGTCACGTTCTGCAACATGATGCCAATGCGGGGCGTCCCTTTCGCTGCGATCGCGCTGCTGGGAATGAGTGAGGGCAAGTTCCCTCGGTTGGCTCGCAGACTGAGTTTCGACCGGATCGCTCTGAACCCCCAACTCGGCGATCGCTCGACCCACACTGACGATCGCTATCTCTTCCTCGAGGCCCTTCTGTCGGCGCGGGAGCGGTTGATTGTGACCTTTCCGGGCCAGAGCCCCAGAGACAACACCCCCCTGCCACCGTCGGTGCTCGTGAGCGAGCTACTCGACGTCGTCGCAGCGACGTTCGACTTTGAGGGCGTACCCGCTGAAGACGAGGAAGCCCGACGGGTGGCGCTGATTCGCCACCATCCCCTCCAACCCTTCAGTCCGCTAGCTTTCACTGGGGATGCGTCAGAGCGCAGTTTCGCACTCGAATACGTGAACGGGGCGCGTGCGCTTCAAGGGGAACCGGTCCAGCCGCCACCCTTCATCACCGAACCGCTTCCGCCGATAAACGGGATGTCCAGCTCTACCAGCACCCTGGAACCGATCGATATCGACGATCTGATCGCCTTCTTCAAAAACCCGATGAAACACCTCGCCCGCCGTCTGGGCATTTCACTATGGA
>CAZDBH010000754.1:0-1795 GCA_964503485.1 uncultured Bradymonadales bacterium
CTAGCCCGCACATCTCACCAGTTCCATTCTTCGCGGTGTGATAGGGCTCAGATTGCAGGTTGAACATCCTGATGATCGCATCGGCCTGTGTTTCGCGACTGATTTGGCTTTTCGAGGCCAAATTTCTGATGTTTCGAGGCTGAGCAACCCGGTTTGGGGAAGCGCGGCTGGGATTTGGACGCACTTCCGCCTCGAAAGGTAGTTCCGTTCTGCTGTTTGGTGGCGTGCGACCGCTATGTTTCGGTGTGGACTCGATACATCGCATAGAGCTGCTCGAGCGCCTGTCGGAAGAGCTGCTGTAGCGGGAACACGCTGCTGAACTTGATTCGGACGCGTCGAACGCTGACGTAGATCAAGGCACCGATCTTGAGCAGCCTGGTTCTGATGGTCGCTGTTTGTGCGCGTTCGAGTACCGTACCGACGAGCGCGGTTCGGCGCAACTCGTTCATGAGTGTGTATGCAACGGCCGAAAACCACACTCGGAGTTGATTGCCACGCATCTTGGTGCAGCTGGCCCGGTCACCGAACAAGTCGAGCTGGTGCTCTTTGATGCGATTCTCAGCCTCGCCTCTCTGGCAGTACAGGTCCTCATAGAGTTCTCGAGCATCGCAAAAGATGGGGCTGAGCGAGGTCACTACGAAGCGCGGATTGGACTTACCCGGCAGTTGTTCAGCTTTGGCAACCACACGACGTTCTCGACTCCAGCTGTCGAGGGTTCGGTAACGGAGCTCATCGAAGCGGCGGACAGCTCCGCCGACCCGCGCTTGTTCTTCGCGAACGATACCGAGCTCGTAGGATATCATCGCCTCCAAGCGTGAGTTGCGCGCCAAGCCAATGACGTATTCGACGTTGTTCTTCTCGCACCATGCAAAAATGGGTTCACGGGCAAAGCCAGAGTCGGCGCGCAGGACGAGTTCGACCTCCGGCCACTGCGCCCGCAGTAAGGGGACCAACCAGGCCAACGCCTCAACCGTGCCGTCGCTGCCGTCCCGACCTGCAGTACGCAACCGCGCCATCAGAAGGTCGCTGCCACAGAAGATGTAGAGCGGCAGATAACAGTAGTGGCCGTAGTAGCCGTGGAAGAAACGCCCTTCCTGGTCGCCGTGTAGCTCGATGTCGCTCGGGTCGATGTCGAGGATGAGACGGCTCGGTGTCTCGTGCTTGTGGGCATCGAGGAACTCGTCGACGAAGAAGCGCTCGACGTCCTTCTCGCGCGCCACAATCTTCTTGTACCGCGAGTCTGGGCTGGCATCCCGAGGCGTCATCTCCATCCGGTTGAGCGTACTCTTGCCTGCCAACGCGTGACCCCGATCACGTTCGCGACTCCTGTTTGCGCCCGTTGCGTCGGTCTTGCCGACTGCGGTGGCCAGCAGCGCGTCATCACGCAAGATGTCGTGGTCGTTCAGGTCCTCGTATCCCAAACACAACCCGTAGATGCGCTGACGCAGCATCCCCAGCACGTCGTGGTCTACATATCTGGGGTCACGGTGGTCGGTGAAACACTCCGAGAATCGGTCCACTATACCCGTGCGGACATCCAGCTCGCGAAGCAGTAATGCCCCGCCGTCCGACGACACTCGACCCGCGTCGAAATCACCGACGACACGACGCCTACCAAGCCCTTCAAATTCGATCTGTTCAGGGATACAGTGTGTCTGCATCGAGCCACCTGTGGATTTAGTCTTAACACCTTGATCCTACTAGGTTTTGGCTCGGTGCTCTACAAACATCGGTGAAAAATGCGGGCTAGGAGCCCGTCGCGTATAACGCCCCGGACTCCAGCCGTTAGCTTTTA
>CAZDBH010000755.1:0-1795 GCA_964503485.1 uncultured Bradymonadales bacterium
ACGATCCAATAACAGCTCAAAGGGAGCTGCTTGAGCTAATCGCTTACCGCTAAAGCTAACGGCTGGAGTCCGGGGCGTTATACCCGACGGGCGCCTAGGCCGAAGAGGCTTGCGATAGTGACGAGTTCACTTGCTGAACGCGAAATCGAACATCTCCTTCACCAAGGAGGTCGGCTTTACAAGTCCGTGGGCGTAGGCGTCGGTCGAGTAGTTCTGAGCCCAGTTGCAATTGGCGCCGCATTGGTTTGACGCAGGACCGTGAAAATTGTGGGGGCTGATCTTGCTGCTCGCATAATCGTAGAGGCCGTCGACATGCTCGAAGTCCAACACGTTGATGTACTCTGGCTCCACGTTCACCGTCGCTTTGCAGGGCCAGACTAGGCGACCATCGAAGTCCACGTGAGGCTTGAGCGTGTTTCGGCAGGTCAGCTTCTCTGAAAAGAGCAGTCGCCGGTTGAAACGGGTTGAGCCAATAATGTTGTAGCCCGCTCGTTTTCGCTCCAAGATTTTTTCTGCCAGGGCGCGGTAGGCGGGGTTGTCGACCATCGCCGAGTCGATCGTGGGGCCTGTGTTCATCGGCACGACGGTGAGCCAGATTCCCAGGTCATTAACGAAATCGATGACGTCACCGGCTGCCTCGATCGTGTCGGGCTGAATGACCACGTTGACCATCAGTTTGAAGTTCATTTCCTCTGAAAGCTCGCGCAGCATGAGCAGATTTCGGATCACATCGTGTGGCTTCTTGTAGACCCACATAGACTTCAGGGAGTCCAGGTCCAACGAGTCCAGTGACACGATGATCTGGTCCATGTCAGCCAACCAGGTCCGCCAAGCGTCCTTCTCGAGCAGTTTGTGGAGAATGCTCCCATTGGTGTTCACGATAATCGGGTGGTAGTTCATGTCGCGAGCCGCGCGCGCCATTGTCGGCAGGTCTTTGCGCACGGTCGGTTCGCCACCGGCGAAGTACACGGCCGATGCCCGCGTACGCATGATGCGCATCAACTCGATACCATCTTCGGTGTTCAGCACTCCCTTGTTAGGAAGTTCAGGGTACTTGTTCCCGCGGTGATCGTCGCAATAGGTGCACGTGAAGTTGCATGTGCGAAGCGTCGTCCACAGCAACATGAAGGGCCGTAGGTCCTCACGTCCCTGTTTGCTGAGCTTTCGATTGATGAACCAATTCTCAGCGGCACTCTGTACCGACTTGAGCCGCCGCTTTAGCGTCATCATCTTCGGTTGAGGCTTCTCCAGCGTCGGTCGAAGACGATCGGCTAACGCGCGTGCCTCGGCCGCTAGTCTAGGCCAGTCGGGGTGTCCCGGCTTGGGCTCATACAGATTGAACTCAGGGAGCGGGTCCGGTCGTTCCGCGCGGTCGTGTTGGGAGGCGTGTCTCGAGCCGGTTTCGTGCGCTGTTACATGCATGGGGCCATCCGTTGTGACAACTGACTGACTATCAGTCAGTGAACATGATTTACAATATATTGATCGAGCCGTAGCGTCAACCACAATGATGAAAGTGGGGACGCTATCTCGAGGACCGGGGCGGAGTAAGCGGTTTTTTGGAACTACTAGGCGGCTGAGTGCCGGATGCGACAGTTCGAAAGACCATGAAGGACACCCCTGATTTGACTTGGATTTCGCGCTGAGCCTCGGTACACCCTGGCGGGTCGGCAATCAACCAGCCGAGTCGTTGCCGTTACGGTGTACCGATCCCCGGCCGAGTTCGTTGCCGTGTACCGATGGGCTAGGAGCCTGTCGCGCATAGCGCTCCAGGCTCCGCCATTGGCTTTTAGCG
>CAZDBH010000756.1:0-1790 GCA_964503485.1 uncultured Bradymonadales bacterium
GTGCGTATTCCACGTGGGATGGACGGGCATTCCAGCTGAACGTGGACACTCATTCCAGGCGAAGGTGATCACCTATCGGAGCGAAGCGACGCCGGTCCGTTTCGTGCCTACTTGTTGATGCCTGTCTCCGTCAAGTTTGTCCTTTGTTTTCGCATCGAGTCTCCGTCGAGTTCGATACGGTGAGCGTTGTGTATGAGGCGGTCCATGATGGCATCGGCGATAGTTACCTCACCGATGACCTTGTGCCATTTGGCGGGAGGTAACTGAGATGCCATGACAGTCGAACGGCGTCCAGAACGGTCATCGAGTATCTCGAGCAAGTCGCGACGTTCCTGAGCGTTGAGGGGTGCCAGACCGAAGTCATCAATAACGAGCAGGTTCGTCTTTGCGACCTTAGCAAGGAACCGGGGGAAGGAGCCGTCCGCGCGAGCTAGAGCCATCTCACCGAACAACCGCGAAGCCCGTCGATAGAGCGCGGTAAAGCCGTCTCGGCAGGCCTTCTGGGCTAGTGCGCAGGCGAGATATGTCTTGCCGACACCTGTCGGACCAGTGATGAGCACATTCTGGTGCTCGGTGAGCCACCTCGATGTGGCCAGCCGCTGCATTAAGGTGCGATCAAGTCCTCGTGAGTGGCGGTAGTCGATATCCTCAAGACATGCTTGCTCACGGAGCTTGGCGGTCTGCAAGCGCCGCGTAAGCCGTCGGGCCTGACGGTCCGTCCACTCGCGATCGACGATGAGGCCGACGCGTTCCTCGAACGAGAGTTTGTCGTGCTGATGGCCGTCGAGCTGCTCTTGCAGAGCGTGTGCGATGCCGCGCATTCGCATCTGTTCGAGTTTGTTGAAGGTTTCTTCGAGCAACATAGTGTCTCCTTTCAGTGGTAGTAGTCAGACCCGCGAACATTGGCATGTTCGAGTAGAAGGTCTTGTTGAGGTGGTTCGAGGGGCTGCTGGTCTAGCCCCGCTTTGAGGATCGAGCTGATGCTTCTGTAGGTCACCCCACCGATTTTCAGAGCCCGAACACAAGCACGCTCAAGTCGGTCATCGCCGTAACGCTTTCCAAGCCGGATGATGCCCATACAGGTGCGGTAGCCTTGCTCTGGATGAGGTTTTGCCTCAAGGACGGTTTTGACGACGAGGCCCACATTGGGACCTATCGTCTCGCCCCATCGGATGAGCCGCGTTGGGCTCCAGTCACCGTAACGCTGATGCGATTTAGGCCGATGGGATGGATCGGTTGTTGCCCGCCCTGGCTGGTATGAACGAAGGTGCGAAGCAACACGCTTCCCCCGGTACATGCATTCGATGGTCGTGTCTGTCGCTCGAACGTCGACTCGTTTGCGTACCAACCGATGGGGCACGCTGTAGAAGTGGCGTTCGAACTCGATGTGGTGGTCGATACCAACCCCCACGTTTGTCTTCCAGATCGCCGTTGCGTATCGTCGCGACGGCAGTGGCCGTAAAGCGGGTTTGTCGACTTCTTCAAAGAGACTGCGGCGACAGCCTGACAGCTTCTGGAACGGCTTGTTGTTGAGCTGTTCGAGCCGTTGCGCTACCGCCTCTTCGAGCTCAGCATCGCTGAAAAAGGTCTGATTGCGCAGTGGTGCGAGTATCCACCGACTGACTTGCAAGACAGCGTTTTCGACCTTCGCTTTGTCACGTGGCCGTCTGACCCGGGCCGGGACAACAGCTACGCCATAGTACTTGGCGAGTTCGTTGTAGGTTGGGTTGAGTTCGGGCTCATAAAAACACGGCCTCGTGACGCCAGCCTTCAGGTTGTCAGGCACGACC
>CAZDBH010000757.1:0-1782 GCA_964503485.1 uncultured Bradymonadales bacterium
CCCTTTCGCCTCGATCCTTTCCCTTTCCCTTTCTCCTTTCCCTTTCAGCGGAAAGCGGATAAGAACCCCCCCGCAGCAGCCATTCGAGAAATATGTGTGTGTGTGTGGCAAGAAAATGAGTGATCCCCAACTTCAGCGCGAGATAGCCAAACGGCGGACCTTCGCCATCATCAGCCACCCCGATGCTGGGAAGACGACCATTACTGAGAAACTGTTGCTTCTCGGTGGGGCGATCCAGATGGCTGGAACGGTCAAGGCGCGCAAAGCGGCCCGTTATGCGACCTCGGATTGGATGGAATTGGAGCGGCAGCGCGGCATCTCGGTGACCACCTCGGTCATGCGAATCGAGTACGACGACTACGCCCTCAACCTGCTCGACACACCCGGTCACAACGACTTCAGTGAGGACACTTATCGCACGCTGACGGCGGTCGACTCCGCCCTGATGCTCATCGACCACTCAAAGGGTGTCGAGAACCAGACGATCAAGTTGATGGACGTTTGCCGTATGCGCAATACGCCTATCGTGACCTTCATGAACAAGCTCGATCGAGCGGGTCTTGATCCTCTCGACCTGTTGGACAACGTCGAGAAGGTCCTGAACATCAACTGTTGTCCGATGACCTGGCCGATTACGCTCGGTGGACGTTTTCGCGGAGTCTACGACCTCACGACGAGCACGGTTCACCTCTTCGACCCAAATGTAGAGGATGGTCGTGGTGATAGCGTCGTTCTAGACGGCCTGGAGGATTCGAAGCTCGACGAGCTGGTGGGTGAGTCAGCTGCCGCCGAAATCCGTGAGGATCTCGAGCTGATCGTGGGGGCAGGGGTGGATTTCGACCAGGAGGCGTTCCTGGCCGGTCACCAGACACCCGTGTTTTTTGGCAGCGCGCTGAACGGTTTTGGTGTGGAGGAGATGCTGCAGTCGTTCGTGAAGCTGTCTCCTGGACCGGGCCCTCGCGCCACCGAAGAGCGAACGGTCGAACCCGATGAATCGAAATTCACGGGATTCTGTTTCAAGATCCAGGCTAACATGGACCCGAACCATCGCGACCGGATCGCTTTTGTGCGGATCTGCTCAGGCAAGTTCACCCGAGGCCAGAAGGTGAAGAACGTTCGGCTCGGGCGTGACATGAAGATTGCGAGTCCGATCATTTTCATGGCTCGGGAGCGTGATATCGCAGAAGAGGCCTGGCCCGGTGATATCCTGGGTCTGCACGACACGGGTACGATCGAGATTGGCGACACATTCACGATGGGTGAAACGCTGCATTTCACCGGCATTCCGGCCTTTGCTCCGGAGATTCTCAGGCGCGTAACCCTCGAGAATCCGCTGCGAACGAAAAACCTCAAAAAGGGACTGGAACAGCTGGCTCAAGAGGGGGCGGTCCAGTTGTTTCGGCCGTTGGACTCCCCAGAGAATATCGTAGGGGTGGTCGGTGCACTTCAGCTCGATGTTCTGAAGGCCCGGTTGGAGGGCGAGTACGACGTGCAGGGTCGATTCGAAACCATCCAGTACACAATGGCGCGGTGGTATCACTGCGACGACAAAGTCCATCTGGCGGCGTTCGAACGGGCGATGGGGCAGAAAATCGCGCGTGACGTCAAAGATCGGCCTGTGTTTCTGGCCGAGTCGAACTGGCGACTCAATCTGGCCGTCGAGCGCCACCCCGAGATTCAGTTTTTCACGACGAGTGACGGTCTCATCCAAGCGACACGGCAATCTAGCTAGAGCGCATCCGACCCCCCCCGTTGGCGGTCCCAGCCCCGCCCGGCGCCTAA
>CAZDBH010000758.1:0-1749 GCA_964503485.1 uncultured Bradymonadales bacterium
CAGCTGAACCACGTTTAGAGGGCCAACAGGCTCGTGAGATCGGCGTCAATGTCGAGGTCGTCGCCGTCGAACCAGCCATGCTCTAGCAGCACGGTGCCATCTGTTGCGAGTAACACAGCTTGATTCGGAGCTGGTCCGTAGGTTTGCCACCAACTATTCGACGGGCCATCAACCAGCATCGGCAGAGTGATGGCGTGTCGTTGTATGAGCTCTTCGGCCAGGGCGATTCGCTCTCCCATGGTCACAGGTTGTCGATACTGGATTCCCTCGCGGGTGTTTTGGGCGGCTGGCCACTCGACGCCGGTATACGGTGAAGGGTCTACGACGGGGTGGGCCTCGATCACGTAGACCAGCTGCACATCGAGCCGGTCGCTATATTCCTGTGCCACCCGCTCGACGTCGTCGAGTTGGTTGCGGGCAATCGGGCAAGTGAGACTCACCGTGACCACAAGCGTTGGTAGGCTCTGGCTGGTGGTTTCTCGCAACATCACTTGATTACCTTCAATTGTGACCAATGGGACGTTCGGACCCATGTCGCCGACCTCGAGCCCGTAGGACGCGAACGTGGGGTCCGCCTCTCGATAGGCATACGGTTGGTAGGGCTGGATCGGTGTGTCGTCGGCCACGTTCACAGGTTTGATTGGGTTGGGCGTCACCTGCAACGGGACTTGGTTCACAAAGAAGTCGTTCGGGTTGAAGACCCCTGCGATTGCTGCGGAGCTTCCCAACAACGCTGCGACAACAACGACAGAGGGAAGCCAGCCTGTGCGTCGTCGAGTTTGCTTCGTCACTTCAACTTGCATCGTTCTCTTCTCGCGGATGGGTTTGGTGTCCCTTCTGAACGTACCATTCTCGATAAGTATTCCGTACCCTTGATTTCTACCCAGAAACGCCTAGTAGAGTTCCTCGGCCTCGATGAAGCCCTGGAAACTGCCGAATCCCGTCAGACAATCGCAGCCCGAGGTATTTGGAATCGCTCCAACTCTGACGCCGACGGTTGTGCTGCCTGTTGGCAACGCACCAAGAGAATTGCCCTCACAATATCCCTCCACCGAACCGGACACGATAGTCTGCTCGACGATACTTCCCACGTCACCCACGATACTCCCAGGATCGGTGCAGGCGCCTCCGTTTATCGTCACGGTCCAGCGGCATCCGCAGGCGGGGTTGTCATTGCCCGACTGCGCCGAAAAGCTGTCCACGTAGGTGACTCTGATGAGGCTGTCATCGAACTCCTTGTCGAAGATCAGCTCTCTGTCGGCCAACACGCCTTCGTCAAGTCCGGATTCAGACGAGAAGAAAGCCCGATGCACGAGTCGCTCAGCAGCTTCTCCCGGTTCGCCCTGTTCCCCTTGTTCACCCTGCGGGCCGGCCTCTCCATCTTCGCCCACCGTCCCCTCGCAGCCGACCCAAAGGCACGCCCAAATCAACAACCAACTCAGTCTGCTCCAAGCCACCGCACTCTCCTATCGCCGCACCAGCTCCTCGAGAGCAGGATGCCGGTTCACGTCTGTCAACTGTGTGAATTCGAGCGCTCATTGTGGCCTACACCGCCAGCGCTCGTCAAACGGTCTGGGTGGAACCGAGGCGCAAAAGCGCAGGAACTACTCGGGCTTCGGCGGCAGAATCACTCGGAGGGACAACGACTCTGGCTGAACTTCGGTCGGAATCGGATGTCGCATGACTCATCTTTGGCGCCTCCCATAAGAGGGGGTTGTCAAGAACATACGTATCCACCCTGGGCTCGCA
>CAZDBH010000759.1:0-1702 GCA_964503485.1 uncultured Bradymonadales bacterium
CCACTTATGCCAGGGTCGAGCGGCTCGCGCCAGAGCAGGGACAATCAACGCAAAGACGCTAAGGCGCGAAGACGCAAAGGTTTCTAGGGGTCTCGGTCTCGGCCAATTCGCGACCCTGATGCCTGTCGCCTGAAGTCTGAAGCCTGACGAAAGTCACTGCCCTCTGCCCACTCTTTCCGCCGAGTAGTGGCGCTGATATGCCGCCCATAGCTGCTGCCTTGCCCGCTCTTCCTCCACGTCTTCCGGCATTTCATCGAAGGCTCCCCGCAGCGCTCGTACCGCTTCCCGACTGACATCGATGTGCCAAGGCAGAGTCACGCCAAAACAGTGATCCTCATCGGCGTGAACCTGAGAAACATCGGCGCTGACAGCGATTCTCCGGCTGGCACAGGTTCGATCCGGGTAGGGAATCGTCGCAAACGAGATCGTGAGACGATCGCTACGAACTGAGATCGACTTAATCTCGACCAGCGAGAGCCCACCGTCTCGAAAGACCGCCCGTTTTCCGACCCAAGCCTTGAGGAAGCCCAAGTCAAAATGTTCGGTGCTGAATATCGGGTCGTTGGACATTATCCCTCGTGAATTCGAGACCACTATGTCAGCGGTAGTTGATCACTTCCCGTACTGTCCGTCCGTTCAGGCTTCGCCGGTCGCAGGGCGTTGGGCTGCGGGAAGTCGCGTCCCGGGGACCTCGGCAGGGTTGCTCTTGTCGAGCCCGCACGCCTTTGGCCGGGTTACCAAGAGGGTGGTTTGACCCCGGTATCATACCCTACAGCGGGACCCGTCTTGGTACCCAAACGGGGACCCTCTAGGCCGGGGAAGTAGTGCGAACAAGCGACCCCGAAGTACCGCCGAAGGGCAGGAGCGAAGAGACCACGTTATCGACAGCCCGGTCGACCATCGTGGCCAGTCGTGAACACGATCACTTGCGAACAGTTCAAAGCTCCAGCAGAGTCTCCGCTCGGAGTTCGATTCGCGGATCGAACTATCTCGGACCAACACAGGAATCGGTTGGATATGACTGATAAAGGGGTCATCCCAATGCCGCTGCAGACTAGAATCGTCTCAACACGGAGTGTCCTATGAGCAAAGTCGGACTCTGGCGAGTCGGTGGCGAACAGCCCGTGCGCTTGCAGCACGGTCGCGTGGATCTCGAGGAACAGCTCGAAAGGTGGATCGAGCAAGACCCCGAACTGCTGCAAGCTGGCCTGACGATCGTTGGTCGGCAGGTGAACTTGGAGGGAGGTCGGCTCGATCTCTTGGCTATCGACACCCAAGGACGGTGGGCGGTCATCGAGATCAAACGAGCGGAACTGCGCCGAAAGGTGATGATGCAGGCAATGGACTACGCCTCATGCATCGGAACCATGTCGGCGACCGCCCTTAGAGACTTGGTCGAGGGGCAACTTCGAACTTTGGGACGAGACCTGAGGGAACTGGAACTAGGACCGGACCTCGATGACCTCTTCGATATCGAATCGCGCCAAGTCACTATCTACCTCGTAGGTACGGGTCAGACGGAGTGACTCGAGCGGATGGTATCCTACTGGTCCGACAACAGCACGTTGCCGTTCACACTCTTGACTTTCGAGGTCTTTGAGCTGCCTGACGGAAAAGTCATTCTGTCCCGAGAGCTCGACGAGAGAGACAGCGCGCTAGAACACACACTCACCGCCGACAGCGACATCGCCCCTTCAACAAC
>CAZDBH010000760.1:0-367 GCA_964503485.1 uncultured Bradymonadales bacterium
CGAAACCGCTTTAGGTAATTCTTCAGGGTGCTGTCGGCGGCCACTCCGCCGCTCCGGCTCCGTATGCTTGCAAGGCAACTTTGGACATCTTGCGGTTTCACCTGGTCGATGAAGACATCGCCCAGAGAGTCGGCCAAATGCCCGAAGGCTGCTCCCATGAACTCCTTATGACTCCTTTTCCAGCCCGCGCTGTACATCTGGATAAAGTGCTCGACGAATCCGATCACGGTTGGAACCGCGTTCTCGGTCGCGGTTCCTCTTCGGGCCTCTTCGATCAGTTCGGTTCGATGTCGAACCGCTTGCAGCTCGGTCCCGCGGAACAGAACGAGCTTGTCGATCTGTTTCCCGGTCGTCACCTCCTTTGTTT
>CAZDBH010000760.1:411-1693 GCA_964503485.1 uncultured Bradymonadales bacterium
AAAGTTCGGATTCCCCCAACACGCGTTGCACACCGGGGTTCTTTGTCTTTTTCAAGCTCTTGCGCTTGCCCATGAGATTCTCCTCTTTGGGCAGGTCCCCCGGCGCCAGAACACACTGAGGGTATCATGATGTCGCCGCAGCGGTAGCGGCGAAGGCTGTCGATGGGCCAGACCCTACGACGGCGTTTGACTTCGATCGCTGCGACCTTGCCATCACGTGTGAGGCGGTCGAGGTGTTTACGGGAGCAGCCCAGGTAGGCCGCGGCCTCATCCCCCTCGAGGGGTTCTCCGTAGTCGAGTCGCAGGCGGACTCGTTCGATGAGGGTAGGGGCTGCCACCTATACCTAACTTATACGACTTGAGACGATGGCGGTGCTGGCGGTGCATCGCTGTTCGTCGCCTCGTGGTCATCGCTGACCTGCCCATCCTGCCGCTCGGACCACTCCATGAGTTGGCTGACTAGTGGATCCACAAGACACCGGATCTGGCCTTGGCGATTCGCCTCCGATGCTCGCTCACACTGCGCGAGGAGAGCCTTTCCGATCAGTTGTACGTTCGCTACAACGTCGTCAAACGGAGCCCAGTAGCGAGGGCCGAGCTGGGTCGCGATGTTGGCCAAGCCGCGCCAGCCCGGCTCGTCACCTCCCTTCAGGCGCTCCAGAATCGTGGCCATGGCCTGATCTAGACCTGAGGCAGCAGTCTCATCGTTGCTCAGAGGGACGTGGGCAGGGTCAGTGGACTCGGGCTCGAACACCAACACCTCCTGCTGGTCACACGTTGATTCGGGGACCTGAACCCGCTCGTTTTCGCGCTCGGAGTCCGAAGCGGCGACCGCATCTTCCTCAGGCTCCCCCGGGTCAGCGTCACCCGCCATCGTGGCGCTAGTCGGGAGCCGGCGCCCGGACATGCGTTTGACCTCCGAGTCCACCCACTCGATGACCTGATTTCCGGTCATTTGACCGCCGAAGGCCTCCCGGAGAACCCACTCATACTTTTCTTGGTTGACCTTGCCTTCGTGTATGGGAGTCTTGAGGCCGGCAAGCCGATTGATGGCCTCGTATGAGGGGATTTGATCGACGACATCGTCGCGCAAATGGTCGAGCAGATCCGGGCGTGTTTCCTGGATGAACTTCGCCGCCCGGATCAGGCGCGGCATTACTTCGGCGTCGGCCGGAAACTCGGTCTCGAGATATCTCTTCCATCCGCTACCCACACGGCCACGTTGACCGCTAGCCCGGGGGGCATCGACGAAGCCCCACTCTTCGTAGGCCTTCTCGTCCTT
>CAZDBH010000761.1:0-1690 GCA_964503485.1 uncultured Bradymonadales bacterium
TCGCTAAAAGCCAATGGCGGAGCCTGGAGCGCTATGCGCGACAGGCTCCTAGGCACACCAAGAGTATTTTGATTTGATTGGACATCGAATGTAGCTCCTCGCTGCAGGCCGAAACGTTACGAGCTGCAACCTAGCGGGTCTGTTCGAGGGTCGCAAGCGAAAGAGGACAGGGCGATCACTGAGTCTCACGAACCAAATCACCCTTCAGGGCGCGCCGTAGAACTTGGGCTGGATGAAGTGCGCTACGTTGTGTGCCGTCGTATATCTGGTGGCGGCACGAGAAGCCCGCAGCAGCGACGAGGGTCTCGGGATCAGCGCTACGCACGGCCGGAAAGAGCTTGGATTCGCCGATCTGCATCGATAGATCATAGTGCTCGATTTCGTAGCCGAAACTACCGGCCATTCCACAACAGCCTGCGTCTATCAACTCAGCACGATAGCCAGCTGGAATCGAGAGTGCTTTCAGTGCACCCTCGGTGCCCACCAGTGCCTTCTGATGGCAGTGTCCGTGAAGCAGTACGGTCTGTTCTCCTGCGTCGAAATAGTCGCTCAGGTTCCGCTTTTCGTGTTCCTCGGCAAGGAAGTCTTCCAACAGCTGGGTTTGCTTAGCGACTAGTTTGGCCTTCGACAGCAGGTCGGGCGGCACGAGGTCGGGATACTCATCAACCAACGTCAGAGCCGCCGACGGTTCCAGACCGACGATGATATGGCCCGCCTCTGCATACGGGGCAAGCGCGCGGACGTTTTTGATGGCACGTTTGCGAGCCGCCCGAAGCAGTCCTTTCGATATCAGTGGTCGCCCGCTATCGGTGTGTTTAGGCGTAGCAACATCATATCCGAGGGCTTCGAGTAACTGGACGGCGTCTCGGCCTACCAACGCATCTTGGTAGTCGGTAAACTCGTCCACGAAGAGGACAACACTGCCATGCTTGTTGTCGGTTCTCAGTGACCGCCCGGCAAGCCACCGCCGAAAACTGGTTCGTGACAGCGGTGGAAGTTGCCTTTCCTTGTGAACACCGAGAACGC
This sequence comes from uncultured Bradymonadales bacterium, assembly GCA_964503485.1. Classification (GTDB taxonomy): domain Bacteria; phylum Myxococcota_A; class Bradymonadia; order JAFGEP01; family JAFGEP01; genus CAZDBH01. Next base: position 1,027 of record CAZDBH010000761.1, read on the forward strand.
GGCGGAGGACCCCGGAAAGGAACCGATTTCGCATCACGAAGTTGGTCAGCCGTGGAACGATGCTGCCCAGTCGGTTGATGGTGGCGATCCAACCAAAGGCTCGGACGGCGAGCGGTGTGCCCCTCTTGTCACGGTACTGCTGCAGGAACTCCGACTTCAGCTTGGCTAGGTCAACGCTTGCGGAGCATTCGGATTTGCACCCTTTGCAGGCGAGGCAGAGGCTGAGTGCGTCGTATAACTCATCCGATTCGAACGTCTTTTCGGGATCGCCACTGGTGAGCAACGTCCGCATCAGGTTGGCGCGCCCCCGGGTGGAGTGCAGTTCGTCCCGCGTCGCTCGATAAGAGGGGCACATCACACCCCCGGCGCCGTCGAGTTTTCGGCAGGCCCCGGCCCCATTGCACTTTTCAGTGGCTCGAATCAACCCCATCTCGCGTTCGAAACTGAAGATAGTGGGCACATCCGGAGTGTCCGAGTCCGGGGGGGTGCGCAAGTCCGCTTCGACCGGTTTAGGGTCGACAATCTTGCCCGGATTGAGTCGGTTGTTTGGGTCCCACAGCGACTTCACCTCACGGAACGCCTCAACCAGCTCCTCTCCCATGAAGTCCGCAATGAAGGGGCTTCGTACGCGGCCGTCACCGTGCTCTCCTGATAGCGAGCCGTT
>CAZDBH010000762.1:0-1675 GCA_964503485.1 uncultured Bradymonadales bacterium
GAGCCGGGCCCGAAGTAGTCGTCCCACGGCGGATTGGCAACGAGGGCGGCAGCAGCGAATCCGCGCGCTGCGAAGCGGCCTTCGGGGTGGTTCGAGACCGAGGTTCCAGATTGCCGCCGAAGTACCTCGGCAAGCGCGCCAACCTCAGGATCGGCCGGAGTCAGCCCCGCATCGAAGGGCTCAGCATCCTGGAGGTGCTCTATTCGTTCCGACTCGGCGAGCTCGTTGACCCACGACCACTCGTCTCGAGCCCCGAGTACCATCAACAAGCTGCCCGTCGGGCCCACTGCTCGGTCGAGAGCCTCGATGAGCCCTTCCGCACCGCCCTCAGTCGGCCCGACCGCCCGCAGGGAGGCGTGCACCATCACCACATCACCTTCGGACACCCCGAGTTGGCGGAGATCATTGAGCAAACTGGGAACTGACATCGTCGTAGTCATCGAACTCAGTCTAGCAGTCGCTGCGTCGAGCGTCTTCAGCCTTCAGGCACAGGTGGCGCTCAGGCTTCGCCTTCGAAGTGGGACGTTTCGGATAGCATCTCAACTGGGCGGAGAGGGGGGCTCGAGTTCGGTCATTCCTCGCCGGAATCGGCTGACGAACGGCCGCAACGAGAATTGTCTGTCCTTTCATGATCCTTCCATTGAGTGCACGCGAGCCGCAGATGGCTCGGATGCACACGTGAACGCGTTGGTTCGGAGGTTGAATCCTACAACGTGTAGGTAAGTGTGTATCGAAAGGGGTCTAGTGTGGGTGCAGGTGGTTTTGTCGTTGGCGGATCAGAATTTGGCGTTGAGGGGTCGCGGGTTAACAGCCCGGAAAGAGGTGGACAACCCAGAACCGGTTGGTCGTCGTGTCGAGGAGCACCACCGCGTCTTGGGAACACTCGATGGCCTCCACGTGAAGAAACAGCTCGTAGTACCGGTTCGGGTCGGTGTTTTCGGTCACTGCGAGTGTCAGTGACTCGTAGAGCGCGTCAAAAGTGTTGAGCAGCGCCGCCTCGTAGTCGTCGGCGGGCGTCCAGCCATCGTCGATGTGCTCCTCGAGCGCTTGGCGGGTCCGATCCATGAACCGCAGGTACTTGCTGCTGCCGCGGAAGAAGTCCTCGTATTCGGGTATCACGAGCTGGCCGTAGCCCCAGTCGATCGCTGGGCGATCGAACAAGATGTACTCCAAAAGGGCGTCGAGACTACCGAGGCAGCCGTTGTGCTCGAAGGCCAACACCTCGGCGTATGGCCAGTCGCCCATCGTCGCGATCTCGAGCAGCTCGTTGTAATCAGTGGCGTTCGGGTCGTCGGCCGCCCAGTAGTCCACGCCGATGTCGTCGCAATTGACCGCGGGCGGCTCGTCGGCCGGCGGCTCGTCGGACGGGATCGTCCACTCGCCCGACCGAGCGTAGGCAGCAACGGCGCGCATCGTCGCCGAACCGACCCGCGAGGTCGCGGCGACATCAGCCAGGGTGTCGTATGGGCGGCCGCCAACGATTGCGTTGGCCCCTCCGGAGTAGACATCGGCACTGACGAGTTGAGCGCGCGTCGCCAAGTTTGCGATCTCGATGGCGACCTGTGCGGTCTCCTCGTCGAAAAACACGCCATCGAATGTGCCCGCCAGACCCGGCTCGGTGCCCGCACCGAGGGCTCGCCACCACAATGTCGCCTGGCTCCGAAGTTGGTGCAAG
>CAZDBH010000763.1:0-1601 GCA_964503485.1 uncultured Bradymonadales bacterium
CCGCTAAAAGCTAACGGCTGGAGTCCGGGGCGTTATACGCGACGGGCTCCTAGGAGTCCGTTCCCACCGTCGCGATCCGCGTCTTGGCAGCGAACAAGTACCCGTCGTCTTGGGTCACCAACAGCTCTCGCAGTCCCATCTTTCGCAGTTTCGACAACGCGACGTAGGCGCGTGAAGCGCCTGAGTCGCCGTACATCGCTTCCCCGGGCCAACCCGCTTCGATCAAGTCGTCGAGGCTATTCGCTTTACCCGGAGCACTCTGTTGAGTCTCGACCAGCCGAATCAGGATCAACCGAATGGCCCGTCGTCGTGTGAGGTCGACTGGTGCAGCCTGACCGACTTGAAACCAACGGCATTCAGGGCCAACCGTGAGGTCTGCGTCCTGGGCTGCCGTTGAGACTCGGCCGGCTTTGGCTGCTGGAGCCGAGCGTAGGGCCTTGGCGATCGCGGACATTAGTGGACGAGCCTCGGGTTCGTCGTCCAACGCCAAACGAACCAGGTCACGAAGGCTTTCGCTCAGCTCGGCTTTGTCGAGATGTTCAAAGGCGGCTGGACCCCTCTCCGGCTGCAGAGCCGCTTCGAGAGAGTCGAACGCGCGCTCCCCCGTCAGTGACTCGAGTAGCACGATGGCCAGGGAGTAAACGTCTGAGGGGGCACCGACCTGCCACCGGTTGATTTGCTCAGGAGACATATACTCTGGTGTACCGAGGGCGGTGGTTCCCGTACTGGTCAATCGACTCGTCCCGGTGGTCTCCCATGCGGCGCCGAAGTCCACCAAAACGGGACGTTTGTCGGCGCGCACGATGATGTTTCCCGGCTTGATGTCGCGGTGAACAATCTCGACCGCGTGCATTTGGGCGACCCCATCCGCGATTTGGGCGAGCAATGCTGCAGCACTGGAGCGCTCAGAGGGGCGCTTCTTCAGGAACTCATTCAAGGGTAAGCCCGGAATGTACTCGAGAACCGCAGCGATTGAGTCGCCTTGCTCGAGTACGTCGAACCCTCTCACGATCGCAGGATGCTGCACCGTTCTGAGGATCCGGACTTCCCTGAGAAAGCGGGCCCTCGCGTTTTGAGAAAGCCCGTCACGCAACACTTTGATGGCCACAGGCTGGTTGAGTGTTCGGTCCAGAGCGAGGAAGACCTGACTGGTTCGGCCCTCACCGATCAGACGCTCTAACTTGTAGCGCTCGTTGTTTTCAAAGGGGTTAGACATCGGTTTCTAAGCTAACAAGTCTTGCACCATTTGTTCTAGTTTGTCGGCTTCTGCGTCTTTTCCGAGACGTGTGAGTTGTTCTCGCGCCAAGTCGCAGGCGGCGTTCGCTCTTTCCGGAAAACCACTTGCTGCGGCCCGGCGGGCAGCTAGATCCAAGCAAAACGCCAAGTCTGGGTCCGCCTTTTTGGTATCGGCCAGCAGCTCGGTGAGCTGGTCAATGTGGTCAGCCCAGACTGCTTGTTCGTCGTCCGGCGAAAGCGAAGCAAGCACGCCTGCATGAATGTAAGTCTCCATGCCCCTGCGCGCCAACCGTCGAATGATAGGAAGTCGACTCTCGAGAAGTATTCGCGCCTCTTCGAATTCGCCGTGGGTGAGAAGGACTAGG
>CAZDBH010000764.1:0-1594 GCA_964503485.1 uncultured Bradymonadales bacterium
TAAGGGGATCGTGCTCGCCGGTGGCGGCGCGCTGCTCAAGAACCTCGACGTGTTGCTCCGCGAGGAGACGGGTCTCCCGGTACTCATAGCGGACGACGCCCTTTCATCCGTCGTCCTGGGCAGCGGCAAGGCCCTGGATGAGCTCAACCTGCTGCGCGAGGTCGCACTCGAGACCTGAGGCTGAGCGATGCTCGATTTACTCCTTCGTCACCGGCGCACGATCCTAGTTCTCATTCTGGTTTTGCATCCCCTCATCTTGATCCTGGGCGGACAGGATTCCGAACGAGCCAAGTCAGGTGTGCTGGGCGGCTCCGCCTTTCAGGCCATTGGCTCCGTTCAGAACGCCCTGCATCAGTCGATTGGCGGTATCGGTGACATTTGGGCCAAGTACATCAGGCTGGTGGACGTCAACGAAGAGAACGAAGCGCTTCGCCGAGAAGTGGCTCGCTTGAATGAAGAACGCGTGCGACTGCTCGGTGTCATGCAGGAGAACTCCAGGCTGCGGTCGATGCTCGAGTATCGCGAGTCGACACCAAACCTCGAGCTCGAACCTGCCCGAGTTATTGCAAAGGACGTCACCCCCTACTTCCGCGTGGTGCGGCTGAGACTAGAAGCCGGGGAAGGCATCGCCCGGCCCAACATGCCGGTCGTCGCCCCAAGTGGACTGGTCGGACAAGTGGCCACAGTAAACGGTCGCTACTGCGATGTTCTGCTGACCGTCGATTCCGAGAGCAGGATAGACATCCTCGCTCAACGCAATCGAGCGCGGGGCATTCTGATCGGCAACGGCAACGATGACGACTACACCGCCCGGATTTCCTATCTGTTCAGGCGGGACGAGGTTCAGGTTGGAGACCTTGTCGTAACCTCCGGCGAGGGCGGCCGGTTTCCGGGCGAGCTCATGGTGGGTACGATCACCGAATTGGTCGAGTCCGACGAGGACATGCTCCAAGAGGTCGTAGTGCAACCTGCGGTTGATTTTTCCAGACTCGAGGAGGTCTACCTCGTCACTGACTTCGAGGGAATGGAATGGCCAACGGACTGAGCGTACTCGGTGGCGTGCTGCTTATTCTGTTGCAGTCGGTCCTGCTTCAGGTCTTTGGAGTCAGGATATTCATGCCGCAGTTTGCCGTGTTCCTCGTCGTTTACTTCGCTTTCCGGCGAGACTTCGATCAAGGTGCCGTGGCCTGTCTCGTATTCGCTTTCACGGCGGACCTCTGTTCAGGCGGCCCACGCGGCTACCTGGCCCTGGGTCTCACCACGGTCTTCTTCTGCGCTTCAATCGTGCGAGTTACTTACCAACCAAAGAGCTGGCTTACGGTCGCGTTGTGGTGCGCTCCAGCGGTGGTGATCAGCGATGCTGCCTCACTGATTGCACTCGAGATTTTTGGCGAGGGTAGGAGCCCACTACACCTGCTCCTCTACGCGACCCCACTCAGCGCGCTCGTGACCGTTATCAGTGCGGTTCCCATCGTTTGGTTGGCGACCCGACTCGGCTCGCTGGCCGACGGGAAGCGAACGGCTATTGGTCTGCGCGAAACCTAGGAGCCCGTCGCGTATAACGCCCCGGACTCCAGCCGTTAGCTTTTAGCGG
>CAZDBH010000765.1:0-1578 GCA_964503485.1 uncultured Bradymonadales bacterium
CGGAGTCCCAGTACGCAAACTGGTCGTCCCCATACTCCGCAGACGAGGTGTCCATGACCAAGAACAGGACCTCCCCAATCAAGAAGCTGAAGTCGGAGCGCCCAAGTACCTCGTGAAACGGCAACAGAGAAGGGCCAGCTCCCTCGATCGGTCCCAACGCCGTGACCAAAGGAATGGAGTTCGACACCAGCAAGTCCCGCCAGGCCAGCATGTCGATTCTCGAGTCACCGTCAGTCAGATTGCCCAGCGACACCGCGAAGTCGGGTCCATGTTCGAGACCAGCTGTCATTGCTTCGGCGAAGGTTTCCTCCGATCCGCGAACTTCGCCGACAACGAGAAACTCGAGCGGGGTGCCGCCCGATTCTCCCAAGTTGCCTGTGGGGAGGACCTGAATTTTTACCCGACCGCAGCGCGGCACCCGTACACACGCGCTTCGCTCATTTGGCCGCAGAGACTCTGTGTTGAGTTGGGCCAGAAAGATGGCGCCTTCTGCGTTTACATCGCCGCAGCCGGCCCTGTCGCTGAGAGGCTGAACCGTCGGAACCCAACGGCTCCCGGTCAGCGTGTTCATCAGTCGAGTCTCGATCATTACGGCATCTCGATCGCCATGCTCGAAAACAAATGTGGGCGTTGGGGCCGATGACCAGGTGCGCAGGCGGAACGGCGCGACGGGACGAAAGGACGTCGGGTCGCCGCAATCCGACGCTGCTTCTTCGACGAGGGGCGAGGCGCCTGGGTCAATCGCTACTCGGAGCCTGTCCGCCGCAACCGATGTGGCCCCAACAGCCTGCTGGGCGTGAAAGCGGTCGTCGACGACACTGTCAGCGCAGCCAGCCAGCACCAGCCCAATAAGCGGCCCCCAGATTGTTGCGCTCAGCTTCACAGCAGAAGACTCACACCAAGAATCACTATAGATGGGTAGCCCAAAGTCGTCACAGCTGCAATCTGCCCGTGAAAGCTCTGACACGGATGTCGCAGTGAGTTCACACCCTGTGGACGTAATTTCACAGTTCGTCGTGAACGGTCGGTTTGCCGATCACAGGAACATGCGCTCAGCAGGCGGGTTTTCCACTTTTTTCTCGAACCCCGGAATATTGGTCCGGCGATTGCTACTTATGCTCAGTGACGAGGAGGTCCCTTTGATGGATGTGGGGTTCTGAGAAGGGAACGACCTGTTATTCCTCTGGTGTTTGACGAGCGGCTCTGCGCCCGGTTGACTAGCTCAATCGGGCGCAGCGCGTTTCGACACCTAGGATTCAGGGTTCGAGAAAGGTGTGAACCGTTTTGGACAGGCCTTCTTCGAGTTCGACCAAGGGTTCGTAGCCGAGCAACTCAGCCGCCAAGCCAATATCGGCCAGGCTATCTCTGACGTCGCCGATGCGCATGGGCTCGTAGCTCGGGCGCAGCTCGCAGCCGGTAAGCGCGGCAATGTTGTCATACAACTCGTTGAGGTCGACGCGCCGGGCGGTCGCGACGTTGATCACGGCTCCAGAAGCCCGCTTGGAGTGTTTCGCAGCCAGGATGTTCGCCTCGACGGCGTTCGCGACATACGTGAAATCGCGGGTCTGACCGCCGTCG
>CAZDBH010000766.1:0-1577 GCA_964503485.1 uncultured Bradymonadales bacterium
GTCGAAGGGGTGCCCTCGTACGTTCTTTTTCGCAATGCGCAGCTCGCCGAGATTGCATCGTTGTCCAACCCGTCTAGGACCAAACTTTCGGACATTGGCGGCTTTGGTCGGAAGAAGGTCGACCGATACGCAGACTCCATTCTCGGGTTGCTTTCCGGAGCGGGAACTGGCGAACCGCGTGACACCGACAACAAGAAAGACGACGCCACCAAAAACAAAAGGGAGGTTCGCGATGAATAATGACCCAAAGCTCCTCTTGAACGCGTTCGAGTACTGCGGGTGGGTACTCCAGAAGACCGCGAACTTCCCGAAACGGCTTCGTGCAAGCCTGACCTGTCGCGTGGAACTCAACGCCATCGAGGTACTGGAACACATCACCGCCGCTCGCTATGCGACAGAACCGGGGGTTCACCTATCGAATGCGTCAATGTCCTTGGATCGGCTCCGTCTGCTCTTACGCCTCGCACACTCCGTTCGCGCCCTCGACACAACTGGCTACGAGCGGTCTGCTGAGTCACTCGTCGAGATCGGGCGAATGCTTGGCGGTTGGCTTCGACACGTTCAAGAGGAGGATGTCGACTCATGATGGAGAACACTGGCTCATTTCGTGACATTTTCTCATTTCGCAGCCTTCTGGCGGCCGCCAACCGTGCCCATCGCGCTAATCCCAACAACGTCGACACCTTGTCGTTCTTTGCAGAACTCGAGTTCAACTTAGTCCAGCTAAGACAGGAACTCCGAATTGGGAGCTACCGCCCCGGTCCATTGCGCCGGTTTGTCATCTACGAGCCCAAGCGCCGGACTATATCGGCAGCCCCGTTTCGCGACCGTGTGGTTCATCACGCCCTGTGCGCCGCTGTCGAGCCATTGTTCGAGAGAACCCTGACACCGCACAGTTTCGCGTGTCGACGCGGACTGGGCCTACACCGGGCTGTCAAATGGGCGCAGTGGTGCCTTCGTCGCCGCACCTTCGCCCTGAAATGCGACATTCGACATTACTTCGAGACCCTCGACCACCACCTCCTCAGACGAGCTATTGCTCGGCGGATTCTAGATGGTCGCGTCCGGGCGCTGTTCGACAGGATCATCGAGAATGGTGGCGGTACTGGGGGGCCCATCGGTTTGCCGATCGGGAACCTCACCAGCCAGCACCTTGCCAATTATTTTCTGATGCCCGTCGACCGGTGGATTCTTCATCGCATCGACGGTGGCACCTATTGCCGCTATATGGACGACATGCTCATCTTGGCAAATGACAAGTCACTGTTGTGGGATCTGCACGACCGACTCGAACGTGTCCTCAAAGAGCGCTTTCGGCTCACTCTCAAGCGCGAGATCTCGGCAGTTTACAAGTACACCATCGGCGTCCCCTTTCTCGGCATGCGCGTCTTCCGTGGCACGATCCGACTCGGCGGGCCGGCCCGTCGCCGTCTGATTCGCAAGTTCCGTTCGGCAGAGAAGGCTCTTGCCAACGGTCGGATCAGCGACGACGCCTACCGAGCGCGAGTCAACGGCCTGCTCGGCTACGCGACCGGGGCCAACACACTCGGTTTGCGCCGCTCCGTTCTCTTTTGATT
>CAZDBH010000767.1:0-1529 GCA_964503485.1 uncultured Bradymonadales bacterium
CTGCGCGTATGAAAACCGCTCCGCACGCGGCGCCCCTAGCCCCTAGCCCCTCCCAGCTGTCTCTCGAACAACTGATGAAGGGCGTCTCGCTTCTCTTTCAGGTTCTCTGGCGTGAAATCAGCCGTATCAATCTCATCGAGCAGTTCGACCGAGACAACCCCGGGTCGGGCCACCAGCTGCCCCATTGGCTGACATTCGCTCGCTCCGCGGATTATCATCGGCAGAATTGGGGCCTTGGTCGCTTCCGCCAGATGAAACAAGCCCATTTTGAAGGGGCCGAGTGTACCGTCGATGGCGCGCGTGCCCTCAGGCGAGAACCACACGGTCGCCTTGCGGTCGCGAATCTGATCGGCCGCTCGTTTCACCGAGCGCATGGCCGCCTGATGATTTCCCCGATTGACGAAGACCACTCGCATAGCAAAGAAGATCCAGCCGAGAAACGGGATGAACATTATCTCCCGTTTTGCTAACGCGGTTCCGCCTTTGGGCATCAGACTCGAGACGATGAACATGTCGAGCTGGCTGGTGTGGTTAATGGCGATGATGCGGGTTCTGTGTCCTCGCAACAACTCGCCATTCGACAACTCGATCCGAACGCCGCTCAGCCGCAGAATGCCACGCGCGATGAACCTCGCCACATAGTGGGAGTAGGCGGTGACACCGACTCGAAACGTCAGCAGCGAAACCAGCGAAAAAGTCGTCGTTGTGATGGCCATGAACGACCAACCCAGGACGAGCAGCACCACTGTGCGCATATGCCACCACAGCGCGCGTGCAGCCCTTCCGCGGGCCCCCTTTGCTTCTCGTTCATTCGCCATAAGTCGTGGGGCGATCCTACCAAACCTCGATCGGACGCGAAAAATCCGGCCCCTACCCAAGTCTGAAAAATCTCAGTGAGACGTTTGCATTGGCAGCGGTTGCTGCTAAACAGTCGGAATGAAGCACTATCAACTCGAGACGCTGTTCGCTCTGGCATTGGCTTGCTGCTGTGCCTGTTCGGATGCCGTGCCGCCAGTCGACGCCTCTGGTGATCTCCAATCCGACTCCCAGTTTGATTCGTCGGCCAACTGCCCAGACGAGGACGGCGACGGCTACTACGTTGCTGGCCCGAACTGCCCGACACCAGCGCCTCCCCTCGATTGCGATGACGGCGACCCGTACGCCTCCCCCGGACTCGAGGAGGTCTGTGACGACGGATTGGATAACGACTGCGACACGATTATCGACGAGCCCTTTCTTTGCGAAGGCTGCCAGGGCGAGTGTGTCCTCGGTGAGTCCCGCTGCGCCGGGCGCACCGAGATCAGCCGGTGCCAGTCTCAAGACAGCTGCCCGGTCTTCGGACCGAATGAGGCCTGCCCCGACGGTAGCGCTTGCGAGGACGGCGTCTGCGTCGAACGCTGTGCAGACCGCGACAGCGACGGTTTCTCGGCCGACTGTGGTGACCGGCTAGATTGCGATGACACCCGCAGCAATGTGTATCCGGGCGCGCCTGAGATTTGTGACTCCCTCGACAACAACTGCGACCGCCG
>CAZDBH010000768.1:0-1515 GCA_964503485.1 uncultured Bradymonadales bacterium
CGAGGCGAAAGGGAAAGGGAGAAGGGAAAGGACGAGGCGAAAGGGAAAGGGAAAGGGGAAGGGAGGGGGAGGGGTAGAACAGGCTTTGAACCGGTCGGCTGCATCGGTAGAGTGCGGCTCATGACAAACCAATCCACTTCCGACCTACCGTTTGACAAACAGGTCTTCTGCAATCGCACCCTCAACTTTCGCACCCTGAAGGCGATTGGGTACGATATGGACTACACCTTGATTCAATATCGCCCGGCGGTGTGGGAGGAGAGGACGTTTCACTACGCTGTGGAGGTCCTCGGGCGTACCGGATGGCCCGTCGAAGGGCTCGAATTCGACTTCAATCAGGTCATTCAAGGACTGGTGGTCGATCGGCAGCTGGGAAACCTCGTTAAGGCGAATCGTTTCGGGTACGTCAAACGCGCCTTTCACGGCACTACACCCCTCGAGTTCAGCGAACTGCGTCGCAGTTACTCCCGTACCTATGTCGACCACCGAGACGACCGCTTCACGTTCCTCTCGACGCTCTTTTCTCTGTCAGAAGCGAGCCTGTTCGCGCAGCTCGTCGATCGGTTCGATGCTGGCAAATTGCCTCGGATTCAAGGCTACGCAGAACTGCAAGCTCGCGTCCGCGAGGCGGTCGATACGGCACACCGGGAAGGAAAGCTGAAGGCGGAGATAACAAACCAACCCGAGCGTTTCGTGATCCCCGATCCCGAGACGCCGCGGGCGCTGCTCGATCAAAAGCTCGCCGGAAAAAAAGTCCTGCTCATCACAAACTCAGGCTGGGACTACACTCAGAAGATCATGGCCTACGGCTTCGACCCCTATCTCCCCAAAGGCATGAATTGGCGAGACCTCTTCGACCTTGTTATCGTCGCGGCCCGAAAGCCGTCCTTCTTCTTGAACGACAATGCAGCCCTTCGCGTTGTCGATGAATCTGGGGTCCTGCGCCCGATCCATGGCCGCCTCGAGACAGGGAACGCCTATTTCGGAGCCAACGCCCAACAGGTCGAGGAGTGGCTGGGTGCTGAAGGGAGTGAGATCTTGTATGTCGGCGACCACTATTTTGGCGACGTGCACAGTTCAAAGAACATCCTGCGATGGCGAACCGCTCTGATTGTCTCCGAGCTGGTCGAGGAACTCGAGGCGGGTGTGGCATTCCAGGATGATCAGGCGCGGCTGACGGCGTTCATGAAAGCCAAGGAAGCACTCGAACAACGCTATTGCGCCGACCGGCTAGCCAAGGCACGAGCCGTTGCGGAGCAAGCCAGCCCCGAAGAAGTCGATTCGATCAAAGCGAGGGTACAGGCTGGTCGCGCTGCAATCTCAGCCCTCGATCAGAAGATCGGCCCGCTGGCGCAGGCAGCAGCCGCTCTAAACAACAAGGCCTGGGGACCGTTGATGAGGGCCGGAAACGACAAGTCCTATCTCGCTCATTTGGTCGAGCGACACGCCGATATCTACACATCATGCGTCTCCAACTTCCTTCACCAAACGCCGTTCAAATACTACCGTTCCCCA